>JBGQFW010000054.1:0-27651 GCA_041497115.1 Methylomirabilia bacterium | reverse complement strand
TTTTTGTGGGGGGCCCCCCTTAGCCCCCCCAAACCCCCCCACGCCCCGGCCGCGCCGGGGGGGCGCCGCCCCGCGCCTCGTTAGCCGGCCCGGCCGGCGGCCTTGGCCCGGCGCTGTAGCTCCTCCTCGGAGAGATCCTCGATCTTGGTGGACAGCGTCCAGCGGTAGCCGAACGAGTCGGTGATCTCGCCGGTGCGGTGGCCGTAGAACTGGTTGGCGACCGGCTTGGTGAGGCGGCCGCCGGCGGCGACGGCGCGGCTCACCATGGAGTCCACGTCGGGCACGTCCACGAAAAGCTGCAGGTGGGTGCCGCCGAGCGTCTGCGGGCTCACGAATTTGTGCTCGGGATGCTCGTCGGCCATCATCAGCGTCGAGTCGCCGATCTCGATCTCGGCATGGCCGACGCGCCCGCTCCCATCGACGATCCGCGCGCCCCGCTCGCGGGCGCCGAACGCCTGCTTGTAGAAGTCGATCGCCTGGGCCACGCCCCGAATGCAGAGATAGGGGATGACGGTGCTCATCGGCCGAGCGCGCGATGCAGGTCGGCCACCGGGACGATGCGGCCGTGCAGCGGCAGCAGGCGATCGACGCTCAGCCTCAGCCGCGTGAGATTGTCGGCGAGGTTCAGGGTGAAGTTCAGCGGGCGCGCCGGCGGCGGTGCGTTGGCGGGCGGCGGCGTGAACACGTCGGCCTCGATCAGCAGCTTCTCCTGCGGCAGGTAGGCCATCAGCAGGCCGTCGTCGTGGGCGTTGCCGGCGATGTGGTAGAGCTCGATCGTCCGGCTGCCGTCGCCGAGCACCCGCCGGTCGCGCACGCCCTGCACGGTGGCCTTGCGGCCGGACTTCGCCAGGTGGTCGGGCCACAGCGTGGCCGGCGTCGCCAGCGCGCGCTCGAAGTAGGCGCGGTTGATCTCGTGGGTGACGATCGTGGCGCCCTCGCCGGCGGCCGCGCGCAGGCCGCCGGAGTGATCGAAGTGGTGGCGGCTGTTCACGACGTAGCGGATCGGCTTGCCCGGCGCCAGACTGCGCGCCTCGGCGAGGACCGCCATCGCGCGCTCGTCGTTCAGCGGGCTCTCGACGACGACCAGGTGGTCCTTCATCTCGATCACGACGCTGTGATGCGTGCCGCCGGTCACGTACCAGACACCGTCGGCCACCATCTGGGTGGCCACCCGCGCGTACGGCGCCGTGCTCTGTCGCACCGTGTCGGGCAGCGTGATGTCCACCGCCGCGTTGGGGCGCACGTCGGTCACGGTGACGTCGAGGGCGGGGAAGCCGCCGGCCGTCTGACGGATGCGCGTCGGGAACTTGACGCCGCCGAAGTCCTTGTAGTCCGTGTAGGTGATCTCGAGCGGAATGTCGCCGAGGACTGGGCTCGGGATCGCGCTCTCGACCCGCTCGATCAGGTTCTGGGCGTCCACCGTGGCCTTGACCGGCGAGCGGTTGGGCAGGACGAACGTGATCGTGCGCCCCTGCTTCGTGCCGTTGTTCGCCAGCGCTCCCTTGACGACCCCGTGCGGCGTCATCCAGAGCTGAAGCTGCCGCTCGAGCCGCGCGATCGGCGCCGGGATCGCCGCGCTCTCCGCCTCGTTCCAGGCGCGGTCGCCGCTCAGCATGAACGTCTGCTTGAGCTCGCCGACCACCGGCAGCCCGCCGCCCCGCGGCGGATCCTCGGCCCGCGCGCGCAGCCACTCCTCGCGCACCGAGGCCGTCTCGTAGTTCACGCGGCGGGTGAGGTTCTTGACGACGAAGCGCGGCCACGGCTGGCCGGGCGCCGGGCTCTGGCCGACGGCGAAGTTCACGCCGCTGGCCGTGTACTCGATGGACTTGAGCCCCGTCGCGCCGAGCGCGGCGGAGACCGCCTCCAGGCCGGCCCGGCCGTCCTGAGCGTGGGCGGCGAGGGGCAGGAGCAGCGCGAGCGCGGCGACCGGCGCGAGGAGCGTGCGCATCCGTGGCCTCCTGGGCTTCCGCGGCGTGGGGCGGCGCGATGCTAGCAATCCGGCCTCGCCTTGGCAAACGCGGTACAGTGCGCCCGTTGCCGGCCCGCCGAGGGGACCGGCCGAAAGGAGCGCTTCGGTGAGCACACCACGCCCCGCCACATCCGCCCGCGAGGAAGTCCGCAAGGTCGCGCCCAAGCTGATCGAGATGACGGAGAAGGTCGTCTACGGCGACATCTGGGAGCGTCCCGGCCTCTCCAAGCGCGACCGCAGCCTGATCACCGTGGCCGCCCTGATCGCCATGTACCGCGGCGACCAGCTCACCGGCCACCTCGAGCGCGCGCTCGCCAACGGCGTCACGCGCGAGGAGATCGGCGAGGTCATCACCCACATGGCGCTCTACGCGGGCTGGCCGGCCGCGATGTCGGCGGGCCGCATCGCGCGGAAAGTCTTCGAGGAGGCCAAGGCATGAAGGTCGGGTTCATCGGGCTCGGCACCATGGGCCGCCACATGGCGGCCAATCTGATCAAGGGCGGTCACGAGGTGGTCGTGCACGACGTGCGCCGCGAGGCCGGCGAGCCGCACGTGAAGGCGGGCGCCCGCTGGGCCGACTCGCCGCGCGCGGTGGCCGAGGCGGCCGACGTCGTCTTCACGTCGCTGCCGGGGCCGGCCGAGGTGGAGACGGTCGCGCTCGACGAGAAGCAGGGGCTGCTGGCGGGGCTCACCAGCGGCAAGGCGTTCTTCGACCTCTCGACGAACTCGCCCACGGTGGTGCGCCGGCTGCACGCGATCTTCAAGGCGCGCGGCGTGGACATGCTGGACGCGCCGGTGAGCGGCGGGCCCCGCGGCGCCGAGAGCCGGCGGCTGGCGCTCTGGGTGGGCGGCGACGAGGCGGTGTTCCGGCGCCTCAAGCCGGTGCTCGACGCCATCTGCGACCAGCCGTACTACGTCGGCCCGATCGGCGCCGGCACGGTCGCCAAGCTCGTGCACAACTGCGCCGGCTACATGATCCAGACGGCGATGGCCGAGGTCTTCACGATGGGCGTGAAGGCCGGCGTGGATCCGCTGGCGATCTTCAAGGCCGTGCGCCAGGGGGCGCGCGGCCGGGTGCGGACGTTCGACAGCCTCGCCGACAACTTCCTGCCGGGCAAGTTCGACCCGCCGTCGTTCGCGCTGCGGCTGGCCCACAAGGACGTCACGCTCGCCGTCGCGCTGGGGCGCGAGCACAAGGTGCCGATGCGGCTGGCCAACCTCACGCTGGAGGAGATGACCGAGGCGCTCAACCGCGGCTGGGCCGAGCGCGACTCGCGCGTGCCCATGCTGCTGCAGGAGGAGCGCGCCGGCGTGGAGATCAAGGTCGACCCGGCGAAGCTCAAGGAGGTGCTGGACACCCCGTGACGCCGCTCTCCGCGGCCCGGCGGCTGGCGCGGTTCGTGACCGGTCTCTCGCTGCGGGACGTGCCCGCGCCGGTCACCGCCCAGGCGACGCTGCTGGCGCTCGACACGCTCGGCAACGCGCTCGCCGCCGTCGGCGAGGACTTCGGCCGCGCCGTGCTCGGCGTGGCCGAGCGCCTCGGCGGCGCGCCGGAGAGCGCGCTGCTCGGCAGCCCGGCGCGCGTCGCCGCCGCCAACGCGGTGCTCGCCAACGCCACCCTCGCCCACGGCCTCGACTTCGACGACACGCGCGAGGACGCGATCGTCCACACCGGCTGCGTGGCGGTGACGACGGCGCTGGCGGCCGCCGAGGCGGCGGGCGCGGGCGGCCCCGCGCTGCTCGAGGCGCTCGTCGCCGGCGTCGAGGTGATGTGCCGCGTCGGTCTCGCCGTGCCCGGCGCGCTGCACGCCCGCCACTTCCATCCCACCGCGATCACCGGCGGCTTCGCGGCGGCGGCGGCGGCGGGGCGGCTGTTCAAGCTCTCGGAGGACCAGCTCGTGCACGCGTTCGGCATCTGCGGCAGCCAGGCGGCGGGCATCATCGAGTACCTGACCGACGGCTCGTGGACCAAGCGGTTGCATCCGGGGTGGGCCGCTCACGCCGGCGTGACCGCCGTGCTGCTCGCGCGGGCGGGGTTCACCGGGCCCGAGACGGTGCTCGAGGGCGGCCACGGCCTCTACGCGGCGTTCGCCGGCGGCCACGACCCGGCCCGCCTCGACGCGCTGCTCGCCACGCTGGGGCGCGCCTGGGAGCTCGAGCAGCTCACGCTCAAGCCCTATCCGTGCGGCTCGATCGCCCAGCCCTACATGGACTGCGCGGCGCGGCTGCGCGCCGAGCGCGGCGTCGCCGCCGAGCGCATCGTCGCGATCCGCTGCCGCACCGCCGCCGGCCCGGTGCCGCGCCTGTGGGAGCCGCTGGCGGCCAAGCACGCGCCGCCCAACGGCTACGCGGCGAAGTTCAGCCTGCCCTATCTGCTCGCGTCGATCCTCGTGCGCGGCCGCGCGGGGCTGGCGGAGTTCACCGACGCGGCGGTGCGCGAGGGCGAGGTGCTGCGCGTCGCCCGGCTGGTCACCTACGAGCTCGACGCGAGCATCGACTATCCCCGGCAGTTCGTCGGTGACGTGGAGGTCACGCTGGCCGATGGCCGCGTCCTGCGCGAGAAGCAGGACCGGCCGCGCGGCGGCCCCGACGCGCCGCTGACGCGGGCGGAGATCGAGACGAAATTCCGCGGCAACGCCGCGCTCGCGCTGCCGGCCGGGCAGGTGGAGCGCGTGATCGCGGCCGTCGACGGGCTGGCCGGCGGCGGGCCACCGGCCGAGCTGCTCGCGGCGCTCGCGGCTCCGGCGACCCAAAGGGGGGAACGATGAGGCATTGGAGCTCCGTCACGCGCTGGTCGCTCGCGGCCGGCGTCGCCCTTCTCGCCGTGATCGGTCCCGCCGGCCGCGCCGCCGCGCAAGACGCCAAGGTCGTGGAGGCGGCGAAGAAGGAGGGCAAGGTCGTCTGGTACACGTCGCTGGTGCTGACGAGCGCGGAGAAAGTCGCCAAGCTGTTCGAGGCGGCGTACCCGGGCGTCAAGGTCGAGGTGCATCGCACCGGCTCGGAGCGGATTCTCCAGCGCGTGATGCAGGAGCTGCAGGCCAACATCAAGAACGTGGACGTCATCCATACCTCCGACGCCGGCCACTTCGTGCTGCTCAAGGACAAGAAGCTGCTGGCCAAGTACACGCCGGCCGGCGTGGACGCCTTCCCGCCCGGCTTCAAGGACACGGACGGCTACTACTACGGCCTGCGCGCCACCGTGAACTGCATCGCCTACAACACCAAGATCGTGTCGGCCGCCGAGGCGCCGAAGACCTGGAAGGACCTGCTCGACCCCCGGTGGAAGGGCAAGATGGTCACGGCGCACCCGGGCTACAGCGGCGTCATCGCCACCCACGTGCTGGCGCTCGTGCACCTGCTCGGCTGGGACTATTTCAAGGCGCTCGCCCAGAACCAGCTCATGCTCGTGCAGTCCGCCAACGACCCCTCGGTGACGGTGGCCTCCGGCGAGCGGCCCGTCGCGGTGGACGGCGGCGAGTACAGCTTCTACCAGCTCAAGAAGAAGGGGAACCCGATCGAGATGGTCTACCCGAAGGAAGGCGTGCCGCTCGTCGTGTCGCCGACGGCGATCACCGCCTTCGCGCCCCATCCCAACGCGGCCCGCCTGTTCACCGATTTCACCTTCACCCGCGAGCTGCAGCAGTTCCTCGCCGACAGCGAGGGGCTCTACACCGGCCATCCCGAGGTGAAGTACCCGACCGACAAGCCGAAGCTCTCCGACCTCAAGCTCCTCAGTGTGGATCCCGCCGAGCTGCTCCGACGCAACGAGGAGATCAAGAAGCGCTTCGTGGAGTTCTTCGGGGCCTGAGCCGCGTGCGCGCCTTCGATCGCTCGGTGCCGGTGTGGGTGGCGGCGGCGCTCGCGCTCGTGCTCCTCATGGGGCTGCCGCTCGGCTGGCTGGCCTGGCTGAGCGTCAGCCGCGAGGGCGGCGGCGCCACGCTCGCCCACTACCGCGAGGTGCTCGGCAACCCGGCGCTCCGCCGGGCGCTGTGGAACACGGTGGTGCTCGCGTTCTGGGTGGGGTTGGCCTCCGTCGCGATCGGCGCGCCGCTGGCCTGGCTCAGTGCGCGCACCGACCTGCCCGGCAAGGGCGTGATCCGCGCGCTGGTGATGGCCTCGTTCGTCACGCCGCCGTTCCTCGGCGCGTTCGCGTGGGTGATGCTGGCCGGCCCCAACGCCGGGCTGCTCAACACGCTCTGGCGGTCGTGGACCGGCGCCGCGCGGCCGCTCGTCGACATCTTCACGATGCCCGGCCTCGTGTTCGTGGTGACGATCTACACGTTCCCCTACGTCTACATCATGATCGCCAACACGCTGGCCCTCATCGCCTCCGACCTGGAGGAGGCGGCGGCCATCCTCGGCGGCGGCCGGCTCACGGTGGCGCTGACCGTCACGCTGCCGATGGTGATGCCGGCGCTGGTGAGCGGCTTCATCCTGGCCGTGCTGCAGGCGCTGGCGCTGTTCGGCTCGCCGGCGATCCTGGCGCTGCCGGCCGGCTTCCACACGATCACCACGCAGATCTGGTCGCTCTTCCAGTACCCGCCCAGGGTCGAGGAGGCCGCCGCGTTCTCCCTGCCGCTGCTGCTGGCGACGGCGCTGCTGCTGCTGGTGCAGAAGCGGCTGCTCGGGCGGCGCGGCTACGCCGCCGTCGGCGGCAAGGGCGGCCGGCGGCGGACGATCCCGCTCGGCGTGTGGCGCTGGCCGGCGCTGGCCGCCTGCCTGGTGCTGATGGCGTGCGCGATCTTCCTGCCCTACGGCATCCTGGCCAAGGCCGCCTTCTCGCGCGCGTGGGCCCAGCCGCTGACGTGGAGCAACGCGACGCTGGGTAACTTCACCTTCACGTTCTTCGAGTACGGCGCCACCCGCGCGGCGATCGTCAACACGCTCGAGCTCGGCCTGCTGACCGCCTCGGTGGGCGCCGTCCTCGTCGCCCTGCTCGCCTACGTCTCCAACCGCCGGCTCATCGTCGGCCACCAGGTGGTGACGTTCCTGGCGCTGGCGCCGATCGTCATTCCCGGCGTCGTCCTCGCCGTCGCGCTGTTCATCGCCTACACGCGGCCGCCGCTCGTCCTCTACGGCACGCTGGCCATCCTGTTCGTGGCGTACCTGACCAAGGAGATGCCCACCGGCTACGCGCAGTCCGACGCGACGTTCCGGGGGATTCCCGCCGACCTCGAGGACGCCGGCCGCATCCTCGGCGCCGGCCGGCTGCGCATCCTGCGCGACGTGACGGCGCCGCTGGCGCGCAGCGGGATCATCGCGGCGTGGTGCTTCATCTTCATCGGCGTCATCCGCGAGCTGTCGGCGTCCATCATCCTGTTCACGCCGAACACCCGGGTGATGTCGGTGGTGATCTTCGACCTCAAGGAGGAAGGACAGTTCGGCGCCATCGCCGTGCTGGGGCTGGTGATGCTGGCGCTGACGTTCGCGACGGTCGCGCTGATGCAGCGCGTGCTGGGCCGCGACGTGCTGGGGGCGCGCCAGTGAGGGTCACGACGCGCGCGCTCGCCGGCGTGTTCCTGCGCGCGGGCAACCTCACCTTCGGCGGCGGCGACGCCATCACCGCGGTGCTGCAGCGCGAGCTGGTGACGCGGCGGGGCTGGCTCACCCTCGACCAGCTCGCGCTGGCGCAGAGCCTGGGCGGGATCACCCCGGGCACGCGCATCCTGGCGTTCTCGGCGGCGGCGGCGTGGCTGGTCCAGCGCTGGCGCGGCGCGCTCACCGCGGTGCTGGTGATCTCGGTGCCGTCCGCCGCGCTCACGGTGCTGCTCACCGCGACGTTCGCGTCGCTGCGCGGCAGCCGGCCGGCGGCGCTGACGCTGGCCGCGGTGCTGGCCAGCGCGATCGGCATGATGTGGGCGGCGGCGTGGCTGCTCCTGCGCCCGCAGCTGCAGCCGCGCGCGTGGCTGGTGCCGGCGCTCGTCTTCGCCGGCGCCTTCCTGGCGCTGGCGCGCTGGTCCGTCTCGCCGATCCAGGTGCTGGCGGTGGCGGCGCTCGTCGGCGCCGCCTGGCCGTCGCGGTCGGCGCCATGACGCTGCTCGTGCTCTATCTCTTGTTGCTCAAGGCGACGGTGACGTCGTTCAGCGGGCTGAGCTCGCTGCCGGTGCTGCGCGAGGACCTGGTGGTAAGCCGCCAGATGCTGACCGACCAGCAGCTCAACCTCGCGGTCACCGCCGGGCGCAGCGGTCCCGGCCCCAACGGCCTCTACGTGGTGAGCGTCGGCTACCTGATCGGCGGGCTGCCCGGCGCGGTGGCCGGCTGGCTGGCGATGATCACGCCGGCGTTCCTCGTGGTGCCGCTCGTGCGCGTGGTCGGCGCGCGGGCCGACCGGCCGCGGCTGCGCAGCGCGATCCGCGCCTCGATGACCGCGGGCGCCGGCCTCCTGCTGGCCGCCACGCTGCCGCTCGCGGGCAACGCGCTCACCGACGCGGTGCTGGTGGCGGTCGCCGCCGCCAGCTTCGCCCTCTTCGCGTTCACGCGGCTGGACTCGGCGTGGGTGATCCTTGCCGCCGCGGCGGCCGGCGCCATCCGCGCCGTGGTGACGGGCTGACGCGATGCCCGGCGTGACCATCAAGGACCTGGCGCTGCGCTACGGTGACGTCGGCGCGGTGCAGGGGCTCTCGCTGACGGTGGAGCCGGGCGAGCTGGTGGCGCTGCTCGGCCCCTCGGGGTGCGGCAAGACGACGACGCTCCGGCTGGTGGCGGGCTTCCTCACCCCCGACGCCGGCGAGATCTGGGTGGGCGACCGGTGCCTGTCCTCGCCGGCCTCGGTGGTCCCGCCCGAGCGGCGGCGCATGGCGATGATCTTCCAGAGCTACGCGCTGTGGCCGCACATGACCGTCGCCCACAACGTCGCCTACGGCCTGCGCTTCAAGCGCGGCCTCTCGCGCGCCGATCGTGACGCGCGCGTGCGCGAGATGCTGCGGGTCGTCCAGCTCGCCGGATACGAGGCGCGCTACCCGGGCGAGCTCTCGGGCGGCCAGCAGCAGCGCGTGGCGGTGGCGCGGGCGCTGGTGGTCGAGCCCGAGATCCTGCTGCTCGACGAGCCGCTGTCGAACCTCGACGCCAACCTGCGCGAGGAGATGCGCTTCGAGATCCGCCGGCTGCACGAGGCGTTCACCATCACCACGCTCTACGTCACTCACGACCAGGCGGAGGCCATGGTGATCTCCGACCGCATCGCCGTCCTCGAGCACGGGCGCATCGCCCAGGTCGGCACCGCCGACGAGGTGTTCCTCCGGCCGCGGACGCGCTTCGTCGCCGAGTTCATCGGCCGCACGAACCTCCTCGAGGGCGTGGCGGAGTCCGCCGACACGCTCGCCCACGGCCGTCTTCGCCTGCGGGTCGGCGGCGGGCTCGTCCCCGGCGCCCGCGCCGCCGTCTCGATCCGCCCGCACGACATCACGCTGGCGCCCGCCGGCGGCGCCCGCGCGCCGGCCGGCCACAACACCCTGCGCGGCGCCGTCGCGCGCGTCAGCTTTCTGGGCGACAGCGTGGACTACCAGGTCCAGGTGGCCGATACCGACGTGATCGTCCGCGTCCTGGCGCCCGCCGGCCGGCGGCTGCGGGCGGGCGACGCCGTCGAGCTGACGATCGATCCGGCGGCGTGCGTGCCGCTCGACGCCGGCGAGGCGCGGTCATGAGCGCGGCGCCGCGGCCGCTCGACGGCCTCCGCGTGCTCGAGCTGGCCCAGGTGGTGGCCGGTCCCTTCTGCGGCACGCTGATGGCGGAGTTCGGCGCCGAGGTGATCAAGACCGAGATGCCCGGGCGCGGCGACGACCTGCGCCGGCTCGGGCCGAGCGAGGAGGGCACCTCGTACTGGTTCGCGGTGGACAACCGCAACAAGAAGCTGATGACGCTCGACCTGCACCAGCCGGCCGGCCAGGAGATCGTCCGGCGGCTCGTCCCGCGCTGCGACGTCGTGCTGGAGAACTTCCGCCCCGGCGTGCTGGAGAAGTGGGGGCTCGGCTGGGAGGCGCTGCACGCGCTCAATCCCCGACTGGTCATGGCGCGCATCACCGCCTTCGGCCAGACGGGGCCGCTGCGCGACGGTCCCGGCTACGCGGCGATCGGCTCGGCGTTCGGCGGCACCTGGTACGTCAACGGCCCCGCCGACCGCCCGCCCGCGCGTCCCACGCCGGTCTATCCCGACTACATGACCGGCCTCTTCACCGCCTTCGGCGTGATGGCGGCGCTGCGCCACCGCGACCTCACCGGGCAGGGGCAGTGGATCGACGCCGCCCTCTACGAGTCGGCGTTCCGCGTGATGGAGTACACAACGACGCTTTACGGGCGGCAGGGGGTGGTGCGCGAGCGCGGCGGCCTGCAGCACTCCGGCTGGCCGGGCGGCGCGTTCCAGACGCAGGACGGCCACTGGATCGTGTTCACCGCGCCCGCCCAGCACCTCTTCGAGCGCCTCTGCGCGATGCTCGGCCACCCCGAGCTGCCGAAGGACCCGCGCTTCGCCACCGCCGGCGAGCGTCCCCAGCACATCGGCGTCATCCTCGATCTGGCCACCGCGTGGTTCGCCGTGCGGACCTTCGACGCGGCGGTGGCGGCGCTGAAGGCGGCCGACGTGCCGCACTCCCCGATCATGAGCATGGCCGACATCTTCACCGACCCGCACTATCGCGCCCGCGAGATGCTCATCGACGTGGCCGCCGAGGGGCTCGGCCTGCTGGCGCAGCCGGGGGTCGTCCCCAAGCTCTCGCTGACCCCGGGGCGGGTGGACCACGCCGGTCCCGCGCTGGGACGCCACACCGACGAGATCCTCACCGGTCTGCTCGGGATGAAGCCGGACGAGATCGCCGCGCTGCGCGGCGCGCGCGTGATCTGATGACCCGCCGCATCGCCATCGCCGCCGGCGCGCTGGCCGCCGCCGCGTGGATCGGGGCGGGGACCGCCGCCGCGGAGATGCCCGCGCACATCCGGCAGCAGCTGGAGCGCATCGGGTATGCATTCACGCCGCAGGTCAGCCGGGCCACGCTGGAGGTCTACCGGTCGGAGCTCAGGAGACTCTCCCGGCCCGCCGTCAAGACGATGCGCGACATCGCCTACGGCGATCACGCGCTCCAGGCGCTGGACGTGTACCAGCCGGAGGACAAGACCGGCGTGCCGGTGGTGCTGTTCGTGCACGGCGGCGGCTTCACGGAGGGCGACAAGCGCATCAACCGGGAGCTCTTCGGCAACGTGCCCTCCTACTTCGCCCGCAACGGCGTGCTGGGTGTGAGCATGAACTACCGGCTGGCGCCGGCCGCCCCCTGGCCGGCTGCGGCGCAGGACGTCGCCGCGGCCGTGGCGTGGCTGCGGGAGCGCGCGGCGCAGTACGGCGGCGATCCGGCCCGGATCTTCCTGCTGGGCTATTCGGCCGGCGCGACGCACGCGGCCTCGTACGTCTTCGACCGCTCGCTGCAGCCCGCCTCCGGCAGCGGCGTGGCCGGCGCCATCTTATTGAGCGGCATCTACCAGGTGCACCCGACGTGGGTCGTCAGGGTGGCCGACAACGTGAAGGCCTACTTCGGCACCGACCCGTCCCGGTACGACGCGCGCTCGCCCCTCACCCACGTGGCCGGCAGCACCGCCCGGGTGTTCGTGGCGGGCGCCGAGCACGATCCGTGGTTCCTCGTCCCCCACGCCGACGCGCTGAAGGACGCGATCTGCCGCCGCGACGGGCGCTGCCCGCGCGTCCTGCGGCTGGCGCACCACACCCACATCTCGACGGCGGCCGCCTTCGATACCGACGACGACGAGCTGGGACGGGCGGTGCTGGAGTTCATCGGGGAGCGACGCTAGCGGCTGGCTTGACAACAGTTAGACATTTCGATAGAGTTCGAAATATGAAAGGTATCGCGCCGCTCCCGCTGGCGAGGCTGGACGCCCGGCCGGCCCACGTCGCGGCCCTCAAGGCCCTGGCCCACCTGAGCCGGTTGCAGGTGTTCTTCTTCCTGGTCCGCGCCCGCACGGAGATGTCGGTGGGCGAGATCCAGGAGGCGGTCGAGATCCCGGGGCCGACCCTGTCCCACCACCTCGACGTGCTGCGCCGGGCCGGCCTGCTGGAGAGCCGCAAGGAGGAGCGATACATCTACTACTCGGTCCAGCGCGACGCGGTGATGCAGATCGTGAGACTGCTCACCGCCTGCTGCTAGGGGAGGATGCCATGAGCGCGAAGGTCCATCTGCACCTGCACGTGTCGGATCTCGTCAAGAGCCGCGAGTTCTACGAGAAGTTCCTGGGTGGATTGCCGGTGAAGGTGAAGCCGGGCTACGTCAAGTTCCTGCCCGAGTGGGCGCCGGTGAACCTGGCCCTGTCGGCCGGCGGCCAGGGCGGCCACGCCACCGTGGACCATCTCGGCGTCCAGGTGGCGACGGTCGAGACGGTGGTGGCGCAGCTCGCCCGCGTGAAGGCGGCCGGGCTGCCGGTGCGCGAGGAGATGGGCGTCAACTGCTGCCACGCCAACCAGGACAAGTTCTGGGTGCAGGACCCCGACGGCGTCGAGTGGGAGGTCTACCACCTCAACTACGACCTGGAGGACGAGGTCACCGTAACCGCGGCCAAGGGGCTGGCGGTCGTCAAGAGCTCGGCCTGCTGCGCCTCCTGACCCGCGGCTAGACGCGCTCGCCGGCGGTGACGCGGCCGGCAAGGGCGCCGCCGGCCAGCCCCGCCACGACGACGATCGCCGCCGCCACCACCGTGTCCGTCGCCGACGGCAGCAGCGTCGCGAACGCCGGCATGCCCGCGAGCACGAGGCCGACACCGACGTAGATCGTGAGGCCGTAGGCGAGCGCGGCGAGCGCCGGCCGGCGGCGCGCGTCCACCGCCACCATCAGCCCGGCCGCCAGCAGCGCCACGAGGAGCACGCGCGGGGTCCAGGCGCCGGGCGCGGCGCCGTTCCGGCGCGCCATCTCGTGGGCGAGGGCGATGGGCGACGTCGGGTCCTTGGCGATCTCCTCGACGATGAACGGCACCGGCCGCAGCCACGCGAACCCCGCGCGGGCGACCGCGGCGCCGGTGAAGCCGACCGCCAGCATGGCGACGATCGTCACCAGCGGCGCCGCGCGCAGCCGCGAGAGGCGCGCGACGACCACGAGCGCCAGCGGCATCAGCAGGGCCGCCAGCATCGGGTAGGTGAAGAAGCGCAGGCCGCCGTAGGTGTAGGCGATGCGGATCCCCGGCTGTAGCCCGAGGCTGATGCCGCCGCCGACGAGCGCCCCCGCGATGATGGTCGCCACCAGCCGCGCGCGGCTGCCCGCCGGGTACGACTCGCGCGCGATCAGCCAGCACGCCGCCGCGTTGGCGGTGCCGCCGAGCAGGCCGAGCATGTGCGGCGGGCTCCACAGCGTCACGTCGAGGCCGAAGAGGCGATGCCAGAGGTCGTCGATCGGCGCGGCGAGGACGGTGAGCGCGATGCCCCACGCGGCGGCATGATAGCCGCGCGGGCCCGTCACGCCGACCACGCGGATCAGCCCCGGCTCGCCGCCGCCGCGCAGCGTGGTCCATGCCAGGACGCCGAAGCTGATCAGGACCAGCAGGGTCACACCGCTATAGGTCATCACGTGCGGCGCGATCCAGAACGAGTCGCGCCCGATCCGCAGGTGCCACTGGATGTCCCACTGGGTGCCCCAGCTCGCGACCACGTGGGCGGCGAAGAGCAGCCAGAGCCCGGCGCGAGCAACGCCGACGGTGGACGTGGCGCGGGTGGCCGGGACCAGGGGGGCGTCGAGGGTCTGGGCGCGCGCCGGCGTCATGCCGCCCATATTGTGCCCGAAATCGCGGCGCGGCGGCGGCGCGTCACGGGGCGGGGACGAAGCCGGGCGGCGGGGCGAGGTCCGGCCGCTCGGCGAACAGCCGGTGCCAGGCGGCGCGGGCGATGCGGTCGCCCTCGGCGACGATCGCCGCCTCGTCGAGCGTCAGCACGCGGCGGTCGCGCATGACCCAGCGCCCGTCCACCATCACGTCGCGCACGTCGGCGGCCTGGCCGTTGTGCACGAAATTGGAGACGACGCGGAGCGCGGGGGCCAGGTGCGGGCGACGCAGGTCCACCACGATCAGGTCGGCGCGGTTGCCCGGCGCCAGCCACCCGCCGTCGCCCACACCGAGCGCCCGGTAGCCGTTGCGCGTGGCCCACGCCAGCGCCGTCTCGGGCGTCGGCCGCCGCCCGTCCTGCCGGCGCACCCGCTCCATGAAGAGCGCGGTGCGCGTGACCTCCACCATGTCCTCGGCCATGTTGTCGGTGCCGAGCGTGATGCGGCAGCCCGCGCGCTCGAGTTCGTCCACGCGGGCGGCGAGGCCGCGGCGGGCCGCGATGGCCGGGTTGACCGCGACGGCGGCGCCCGCCGCGCCGAGCACGCGCTCCTCCTCGGCCGTCATGCACCGGCAGTGGGCGGCGACCAGCCGGTCGGAGAGGAAGCCGGTCCGCGCCAGATACTCCGTCGGCAGCGCGCCGCGCTGCTCCCGGACGGCCGCGACCTCGCCCCACACCTGGTTGAGATGCACGCTGGCCAGCGCGCCCAGCTCGTCCTGGAGCCGCTTCAGGCGGCCGAGGAGCTCGGGCGAGCACATGTCGGGCGCCCACGCGGCGAGGCCGGCCTGCACGCGGCCATCGCCGGCGCCGTGCCAGCGCGCGTGCAGCGCGCGGATGCGCTGCACGCCGGCCTCGCCGAGCGCGTCATCCACCTCGAACGCGCCGGGTTGGCCGATCGACGCCTTCGCGCGGTCCCAGGCGCGCTCGCAGAGGACGAGGCGCAGGCCGCAGTCGCGCAGCGCGCCCGCGTACGCGTCGAGGCCCACACCTTCCTCCAGCACGAGGGTCGTCCCGCTGCGGATCGCCTCCAGCGCGCCGAGCAAGGCCATCGCGCGCTCCTCGTCGGCGGTGACCCTCGGCAGCGGCAGCGGCGCCAGGCCGCCGGTGAAGGGCGGGGCGTGCGGCGGCGACAGGTCCTCGTAGACGCCCCGGGCGAGCACGCGCGGCAGGTGGGTGTGCGTGTTGGCGAAGCCGGCGAAGACCGCGCAGCCGCGCCCGTCCACTCGCGCGGCGCCGGCGTGGCGCGCGAGGACGTCGGCCGCCGGGCCGAGCGCCACGATGCGGCCGCCCTCGACGGCGAGCGCCGCGTCGTAGTGGATCGTGCCGGCGTCGTCGCCGGTGACGACGGTGGCGTCGTGGACGACGGTGACGCCGGCGCTCACGCCCGGGGCGCGCGCGTGACCGCCGCCACCGGCACCGGGAACTCGTCGGGATCGATCGGGATCTCGACGATCGCCGGCTTGCCGCAGGCGAAGGCGGCCGTCACGGCGTCGCCCACCTGGTCGGGATGCTCGACGTAGTAGCCCTCGGCGCCGAACAGCCGCGCGTACGCGTCGTAGCGCGGGTTGCCGATGTCGCAGCCGATGTAGCGGCTGTCGTAGAAGTGCTTCTGGTACGCCTTCTCCGATCCCCAGCAGTTGTTGTTCATGACGAGCGTGACGACGTTGATCCGGTGGCGGACCGCCGTCTCCAGCTCCTGGGCGTTCATGAGGAAGCCACCGTCGCCGTGGATCGCCAGCGTGGGCGCCTCGGGCCGCCCCAGCTTGGCGCCCAGCGCGACGGGGAACGCGAAGCCGAGGCCGCCGAGGTCGAGCGGGGTGAGGAACGTGCGCGGCCGCGCGAAGCGCAGCCGATCGTAGCCGTAGGCCGGCGCGGCGCCGGCGTCGAGCGCCACGATCGTCTCGGGCGGCAGCACGCGCCGCAGCTCCGCGTACACTCGCTGCGGCTTCATCGGCAGCGTGGCGAGCGCGCCGTCGGCGGCCAGCCGCGCCTGGCGCTGAGCGCGCAGCGCCTCGGCCTCCGCCCGCCACGCGGCGGGCGCCGGTCCCACGCCCTGCTTGCCGAGGGCCTCCAGCAGCGCCAGGCACGCCTCGCGCGCGTCGGCCTGGATCGCGACGGTGGTCGGGTAGTAGCGGCCGAGGTCGCGGCCGTCCACGTCGATCTGCACGATCGTCGTGCCGGGCTGGACGTAGCGGTGATCGAAGTGCGTCGTGAAGTGGCCCAGCCGCGAGCCGACGACCAGGAGCAGGTCGGCGCGCGTGCAGGCGGCCGCCGCCTCCGGCGAGCCGGCGCGGCCGAGCGGGCCGATATAGAGAGGATGCGCGTTGTCCACCGCGTCGTTGCGGCCGTAGGCGGTGATGATCGGCAGCGCGTACTGCTCGGCCAGCTGCGCGACGACGTCGTTGGCCCCCGCCCAGTTCACCCCACCGCCGGCGATCAGCAGCGGGCGGCGCGCCGCGCTCAGCCGCTGGGCGGCGTGGCGAATCGCCTCGGGATGAGGCGGCAGCGGCGACGCGGCGCGCGCGCCCTCCGCCGTCGCCATCGCCGCCGCCGGCACCAGCTCGCTCAGCACGTCGCGGGGGATCTCGACCAGCACGGGGCCGCGGCGGCCGCTCATCGCCGCCCGCAGCGCCGCGCGCAGCGCCTCGGGGATGCGCTCCACCCGGTTGACCGTGAGCGCCAGCTTGGTGACCGGCCGGAACATGGAGACCAGGTCGAAGTCCTGGAAGGCGTCCTTGTTCTGGTGGGCGCGGTCCACGCCGCCGACCAGCATGACGACAGGCGAGTGGCCGACGAAGGCCGCCGCCGCGCCGGTGAGGAGGTTGGTGGCGCCGGGGCCGCTCGTCACCAGGCAGGCGCCCGGCCGGCCGGTGACGCGCGCCAGGCCGTCGGCCATGAAGGCGGCGGCCTGCTCGTGGCGGACGTTGACGTACTCGACGCTGCGATCGTCGTAGAGGGTGTCGAGCACGTCGAGGAAGGTCGAGCCCACGATCCCGAAGACGTAGCGCACGCCCTCGGCCTTGAGCAGCTCGACCACCGCGCGGCCGCCCGAGACGTCCGCCATCAGAACCACCTCGCCTTGTCCACGACGTTGCGCAGCGGCTGGCCGGCGAGGAAGCGCCGGCAGTTGTCGAGCAGGACCTCGAAGCGCCGCTCGTCCAGGTAGGGGCCGTGACCGGCGGTGTGCGGCGTGAGCAGCACGTTGGGAAGCGTCCACAGCGGATGGTCGGCGGGCAGCGGCTCCTGCTCGAAGACGTCGAGCGCGGCGCCGGCGATCTCGCCGGCCCGCAGCGCGGCGACCAGGTCGTCGAGCCGTGTGGTGCGGCCGCGGCCGATGTTGATGAAGAACGCGCTGCGCTTCATCCGCTGGAAGCGCGCGCGGTGCATGAACCCCTCGGTGTCCGGCGTGTGGGGCACGGTGAGGATGACGAAGTCGGCGTGGGGCAGCAGCGAGTCGAGCGCGTCGGGGCCGTCGAGCTTGCTCACGCCGGGCGGCGCCTCGCGGCGGCGCGCGTCCACGCCGATCACGCGCATGCCGAAGGCCTCGGCCAGCCGCGCCGTCTCCGCGCCGATGCCGCCCACGCCGACGACGAGCGCGGTCGCCCCGGGCAGGTGGACGACGCCGCCGTCCTCGCCGGCCTCCGGCCGCCACTCGCGCGCGAGCTGGCGCGGAAGGTAGAGGTGCAGCCCCCGGGCGAACGCCAGCACGAAGGCCATGATGTGGGCGCCGATGTGGTCGTTGTAGATCTCGCGGAAGTTCGTCACGACGACCGGGTGGGCGACCAGCTCGGGCGAGTAATAGCCGGCGGGCGGCGCCGCCTGCGGCGCCTGCAGCCAGCGCAGCGTCGCGGCCGTTTTCAGGAGCGCCGGCGACATCGTGCCGAAGGCGGCCTCGGCGCCGGGCGCCGCCCGCGCGGCCTCGGCGGCGTCCTCGGCGACCACCAGCGTGAGGGCGGGCACCGCCGCCCGCAGTCGCGCGGCCCACGCGCGGGTCGTCGCCGTCTGCGGCGGCAGCATCAGGAGCGTGGGCACGGCCTCAGCTCAGCGTGGCGCCCTGGGTGTTGACGAAGAGCGAGTAGATCGACTGGCTGGCGCAGATGAGCAGCCGGTTGCGCTTGCGGCCGCCGAAGCAGAGGTTGGCCGAGCGCTCGGGCAGCAGGATGTGCCCGATCATCTTGCCCTCGGGGTTGAAGACGGCCACGCCGTCCTGCGCCTCGCCGCCGCCCCAGCCGCACCAGAGGTTGCCGTCGGTGTCGACGCGGAAGCCGTCGGGGACGCCGGCGCCGCAGTTGATGAAGACGCGGCCGTTCTGCAGCTTGTCGCCGGCGACGTCGAAGACGCGGATCTCGCGCGGCACCGCGCCGCTGACCACGATGTAGAGCTTGCTTTCGTCGGGCGAGAAGGCCAGGCCGTTGGGACGCGGGATGTCGCCCGCGACCACGCTCGCCTTGCCGGTCTTGTCGACCCGGTACACGTTGGTCGGCAGCTCCACCGGCGCCATGTGGCCCTCGTAGTTGCTGAGGATGCCGAACTGCGGGTCGGAGAACCAGACGGAGTCGTCCGACTTCACCACCACGTCGTTGGGCGAGTTCAGCGGCTTGCCCTCCCAGCGATCGAGGATCGTGGTGACGGTGCCGTCGTACTCGGTGCGGGTGACGCTCCGCGTCCCGTGCTGGCAGGTGACCAGCCGGCCCTGGCGGTCGCGCGTGTTGCCGTTGCCGTAGTTCGACGGCTTGCGGAACACGCTGACGGCGCCGGTCTCCTCGTCCCACCGCATGATGCGGTCGTTCGGGATATCGCTCCAGAGCAGGTAGCGGCCGTCGCCGAACCAGACGGGCCCCTCGCACCACCGGAAACCCGTGGCCAACCGCTCGACGGCGGCGCTGGCGACGCGGTATTTCGCGAAGGTGGGGTCGACGACCTGGATCGTGGGGTCGGGAACGCGTATTGGCGTTTGCATAACGGCCCGGAGTCTAGCATCCTCAGGGCCGTCCCGAAGGAGGACCTTCATGCGCCCCCGGCTCTTCGTCCTGCCCCTCCTGGTCGCTCTCACGCTCGCCGGTGCTGTCCCCGTCGCGGCGCAGACGCCGCGCAAGGGCGGCGTCCTGCGTGTCGGCATGATCGGCGAGCCCCCCACGCTCGACGCCCACGCCACGACCGCCACGATCACCCGCGAGATCGGCATCAACATCTTCGAGGGGCTGTACGCGCTGGACGCCCGCCATCAGCCGGTGCCGCTCCTGGCCGAGGGGCAGGAGGTGCAGGACGGCGGCAAGCGCTACCTGATCCACCTGCGCCGCGACGTGAAGTTCCACAACGGCAAGACGCTGACCTCGGCCGACGTCGTCGCCTCGCTCAAGCGCTGGGGCGCGATGGCCAGCACCGGCAAGGCGCTGTTCAAGACGATCGAGGCGGTCGAGGCCAAGGGGCCCAGTGCCGTCGAGATCCGGCTCAAGGAGCCCTCGGGCAGCCTGCTCACCGGGCTCGCCCACGTGGACAACGCCGCGATGATCTATCCCAAGGAGGTCATCGACGCCGCCGGCGAGGGGCAGCTCAAGGAGTTCGTCGGCACCGGGCCGTTCCGGTTCGTCGAGCACAAGCCGGACCGCCACATCAAGCTGGCGCGCTTCGACGGCTACGCCGCCCGCGCGGAGGCGCCGAGCGGCCTGGCCGGCAAGCGCGTCGCCTGGCTCGACGAGATCCTGTTCATGCCGGTGCCGGACTACGCCACCCGCCAGGCCGGCATCGTCACCGGCGAGTACAACTACATCCAGCAGGTGAAGCCCGATCAGTACGAGCGGATCAAGGCGAGCCCCGGCGTGGAGCCGGTGGTCGTCAAGCCCTACGGCTGGGTGACGATCGTGCTCAACACCAAGCAGGGGCTCATGACCGACAAGCGCATCCGCCAGGCCATGCAGGCCGCGCTCGACGTGGAGCCGATGATGCTGGCCGGCCTGGGCCACAAGGACTTCTATCGGCTGGATCCCGGCATCTTCTTCCTCGAGCAGGCCTTCCACTCGAAGGCCTCGGCCGCCCTCTACAACCAGCACGACAAGGAGAAGGCGAAGCGGCTGCTGAAGGAAGCGGGCTACGCGGGGCAGCCGATCCGCTGGATCGTCACCACCGAGTACGAGCACCACTACAAGCCCTCGGTGGTGGCCAAGAGCCAGCTCGAGGAGGTCGGCTTCAAGGTCGATCTTCAAGTCTCCGACTGGGCGACGGTGGTCCAGCGGCGCAACAAGGCCGAGCTGTGGGACGCGTTCACCACCGCGTTCATCTTCCAGCCGGAGCCGACGGTGGCCGCGCAGATCCTCTGCGACTGGCCCGGGTGGTGGTGCAACGCGGAGAAGGACCAGCTCGTGCTGGCGCTCGCCCGCGAGCCCGACGCGAAGAAGCGCGCGGCGACCATCGACCGGATCCAGACGATGTTCTACGCCGACGCCGCCCGTATCAAGATCGGCGACTACTTCCGCCTCGACGCCCGCCGCAAGGACGTCCAGGGGTACGACTCGGGGCCGTTCATGCACTTCTGGAACGTCTGGCTGGAGGGGAGATAGGCGATGCGAGACCTCGTCGAGCGGCTGAACCAGGCCTGTGACGCGCTGCCGTTCCAGACGTCCTGGTATCTCAAAGACCTCGCGACCGGCGTGCGCGCCGACCGCTTCGGCGGCGTGCCGGTGCCCTCGGCCAGCACGCGGAAGATCTCGATCATGATGGCCGCGCTGGCCGCCGTGCACGCCGGCAAGCTCGCGCTCGACCAGAAGGTCACGATCGACCAGAAATACCAGGACAACGACTCGGGCACGTTCCAGCACCTCACGCCGGGCTTCTGGATCACCTTCCGCGACGCGCTGGTGATGATGATCATCGTCAGCGACAACACGTGCACGGGGACGGTGGTGGATCTCGTGGGGCTCGGCGAGATCCAGCGCTGGTGCGACGCGGTCGGCATGACGGGCACCACCCACCGCTTCGGCATCCCGCCCAAGCTCGGGCGCGACCACACGCTGGAGCAGGTGACCACCACGACGCCCAACGACCAGGGGATGCTGCTCGAGCTCATCCTCCAGGGCACCACGGACGCGGCGGTCGCTAGCCGGCTCGGGAGCACGCCGGAGCTGTGCCGGCTGGGGCTCGATATCCTGTCGTGGCAGAAACTGAAGGCGCGGCTGCCCTCGCAGCTGCCGCTGGGCACGAAGGTCGCGCACAAGACGGGCACCGGCTCACGCGGGTTCATGGACGCCGGCATCGTCTTCAAGGGCGATCGCCCGCTGTTCATCCTGACCGCGTACACCGAGCACGTGCCGGAGGCGCTGCCCGACACCACCCCCGGCTTCTACGCGGCCGCCACGCTGATCGGCCGGATGGCCCGGATGTGCTGGGACCGGCTGGGGCGCTGAGCGATGCCGCCGAAACCGCTGCCGACCGAGCAGGAGGTGCGCGACTACATCCGCGGCGCCCGCCGCAACTGGGGGCGCTGGGGCAAGGACGACCAGAAGGGCGCGATGAACCTCGTCACGCCGGCCAAGCGCGCCGCCGCCGCCCGGCTGGTGAAGTCCGGCCGCTCGGTCTCGCTGAGCCGGCCGTTCCCGACCGCGCCGGGGCCGAACAACGCGCTGCCCGCGCACCACTACATGAAGATCGTGCCGCGCGGCAAGGGCGGCTTCGCCGGCGACTACTACGGCATCTTCTATCACGGCGTCGCCTCCACCCACATCGACGCGCTCTGCCACACCTGGGACGACGAGGCGATGTGGAACGGCCGCGATCCCAAGAAGGAGATCACCTTCGAGGGCGCGACGTTCGGCTCGATCGAGCACTGGAAGGAAGGGATCGTCACGCGCGGCGTGATGCTCGACGTCCCCCGCCACCGCGGCGTGCCGTGCGTGACCGAGGACTCGCCGGTGCACGGCTGGGAGCTGGACGATATTCTGGCCAAGCGCAACGTGAAGCTCGAGCCCGGCGACGCCGTCTGCGTCTACTCGGGGCGCGAGGCGTGGCAGGCTCAGGATCCGGAGAAGCCGTACAGCAAGGTCTTCACGCCGGGCGCCACGCTCACGCGCCCGGGGCTGCACGTCTCCTGCCTGCCGTTCCTGCGCGATCACGACGTGAGCCTGCTGGTGTGGGACATGCTCGACCACCTGCCGATCGGCTACGACATCCCGTGGGCGGTGCACGCGTGCCTGTTCGCCTACGGCGTCGGGCTGCTCGACAACGCGCTGCTGGAGCCGCTGGCGAAGGGCTGTGTCGAGGAAGGGCGCGACGAGTTCATGCTGGTGATCGCCCCGCTCAACGTGGTGGGCGGTACCGGCTCGCCCGCAAATCCTCTGGCTGTTTTTTGATGGGAGCCACGCCATGAAGACGATCGTCGCGCTGCCGGGCGAGGGCATCGGGATCGAGGTCGTGGAGGCCGCGTGCGAGGTGCTGGAGGGCACCGGCATCCCGCTCAAGATCCTCCATCCGCCGCAGGGCGCCGCCGCGCTCGCGCATCACGGCACGCCGATCCCCGAGGACACCAAGCGCATGGCCCGCGAGGCCGACGGCGTGCTGTTCGGCGCCGCCGGGCCGTCGTCCTCGGCGGTCGTCACCTGGCTGCGCTGGGAGATGGAGGCGTACGCCGGCGTCCGGCCGATCCGCTACTTCCCGGGCATGCACTCGCCGCTGCGCGAGCCCGAGGGGATCGACTACGTGATCCTGCGCGAGAACAGCCAGGACCTCTATCCCGGCCGCGAGGGCGAGCTGGTCGACCTCGCGCGCGTCATGCCCGACCTCGCCGACAAGACGGGGCGCACGGTCAAGCACTTCGGCGCCGGGCGGTTCGCCGTGAAGATCGTCACGCCGGCAGGCGTGGAGCGCATCGCGCGCTTCGCCGTCGAGCTGGCGCGTAAGCGTCAGGCGCGCGGCAAGCCGGGCAAGGTGACGTGCGTCACCAAGTCCAACGTGCTGCCCAAGAGCGACGGCCTGTTCCATCAGATCAGCGAGGACGTCGTGCGCCGGGCCGGCCTGCCGTTCGAGCACTTCCACGTGGACGACGCCGCCCGCCGCCTCGTGCGCTTTCCGACGTCGATGGACGTGGTGCTGTGCATGAACCTCTACGGCGACATCCTGTCCGATCTCGGCGCCGAGACCGCCGGCGGCCTCGGGCTGGCGCCGTCGGGGTGCTTCGGCGACGGCTGGGCGTACTTCGAGTCGGTCCACGGCTCTGCCCCCGACATCGCCGGCCGCGGCATCGCCAACCCCACCGCGACGATCCTGTCGGCCGCGATGATGCTGGACCACATGGGCTTCGCGACCGAGGCGCAGCGGCTGGAGGCCGCCGTCGGCCGCGTCTATCGCGACGGCACGACGCTCACGCCCGACCAGGGCGGCGGCGCGACGACGCGCGACATGGCGCGCGCGGTGCTGGCGGCCTACCGCAACGGCTGACGGGCGCCCCCGCGTGCGCCTCGGCGTCCTCGTCCCCGCCGGCAACCCGACCATCGAGCCCGAGCTGTACCGGATGGCGCCGCGCTCGGTGACGATTCATTTCGCGCGGCTCGACACGCTCGCCGGCGAGCCCGGCGCCGCCGACGGGATGGAGCGCCGCACGCTGGGCTACCTCGACTCGCTGCCGGCGGCGACCCGCTCGCTGGCCGCGCTGCGTCTGGACGCCGTCGTCCTCGCCCACACGGCGGTCAGCTATCTCACCGGCTTCGCGGGCGAGGCCGCGCTGGTCGAGCGGCTCGCGGGTCTCGCGGGCACGCGCGCGCTGACCGCGGCGGGGGCCATCGCCGCGGCGCTCGGCCATCTCGGCGCGCGCCGCATCGCGCTGGCGACGCCGTACCCCGAGGCGATCGCGGCGGCCGGCCGCGCGTACTGGCAGGCGGCCGGCTTCGAGATCGTCGCCCACCGCGGGCTCCCGGGCGTGACGAACATCTACGAGGAGAGCGAGGAGCGCGCCTACGATCTCGGCCGCGCGGCCGATGTGACGGGCGCCGACGCCGTCCTCGTCAGCGGCACCGGCCTGCCGACGGCCGGCATCGTCGAGCGGCTGGAGCGCGATCTCGGCAAGCCGGTGGTGACGAGCCAGGCGGCGATGCTCTGGCGCGCGCTGCGGCTCATCGGCGTGAAGGAGTCGGTGCGGGGGTACGGCCGGCTGCTGGCGACGAGCGGCTAGAGCGTCTGGCTCCAGGGTCGGGCGCGCAGGGTGGCCGCGTCCCAGCCGCCGGCGTCGGCCAGCCAGCGCACGGCCTCGTCCGCGCTCGACGTCGAGAGCACCGCGAGCCCGCCGCCGCCCTCGTAGAGGCCGCCGAAGGCCGCGCGCTTGCCACGCTGCAGCCCGGCCAGAGCCGCGCGCGCCTTTGCGCGATCGCTCGGCGCGCCCTCCACGATCGTCACCTTGAGGCCGGTGTCGAGCGGCGGCGGCTCGAGCGGCTCGAGGAACTCGGCGAACACCCGCGGGTGGCGGGCGGCGAACAGGCCCGCCTTCTGGAAGACGTTGTCGTCGAGCAACCGCTCGAGCTCGGCGCGGTCGGCGACGCGATAGAAGATGTGGGCGGCCGAGCCGTCGAGCTCGGGGCCGCCCGCGACCACGCGCCCGTCGGCGCGCAGCCCGGCGAGCTGGGCGAGATGCGCGGGGCGATGCGGCAGGCGGCGCTCGTTGTAGTCGGCCGCGCAGGTGAAGCGGACGTGGACGATCACGACTTGGCCAGCGCCTCCGCCTTTGCCCGGCCGAGGCCGACGGTCTCGGCGGCGGCCAGGATCTCCTCCCACGTCGTCGGGTCCACCTCGATCCCTTCGCGCAGCCGCGCCTCGCGGGCGATGCGCTCGGGATCGCCCGGCACCAGCACCGGCGCCTTCGGGTCGGCGGGCGGCGAGGCCTTCACGTAGGCGACGAAGCCGTCCACCTCGCGGCGAAACCAGTCCACGCCGGCGAAGCGCGCCGGGTCGATCAGGACGGAGAGCATGTTGTTGATGATCGCGCCGGCGCGCGCGTTGCCGGGCTGGATGCTGGGGCCGCCGGAGAGGGTGGTCGCCAGCAGCTCGGTGACCACGGCGAGCGCGTACCCCTTGTGGCCGCCGAACGGCAGCAGGGCGCCGCTGGGCTCGGCGTACATCACGTTGGGATCGCGCGTGGGGTTGCCCGCCTGGTCGATCAGCGCGCCGGGCTCGATCTGCTTGCCCTGGTTCTTCGCCACGCGCACCTTGCCCATGGCGATGGCGCTGGTGGCCATGTCGAGCAGGATCGGGGGCTGGCGCTCGGTGCCGGGCAGCGCGATGCAGACCGGGTTGGTGACGAAGCGCGCGTCGGTGCCGCGGAAGGGCGCCACCACCGCGCGGTGGTCGGTGACGTTGACGAAGTGCAGCGAGACGACGCCGGCCGCCTGCGTCAGCTCGCCGTAGGCGCCGATGCGACCGACGTGGTGGGCGTTGGCCAGCGTGACGACGGCCACGCCGAGCTGGCGGCAGCGCGCGATGCCGGCGGCGATCGCCTCGCCGGCGACGGAGCGGCCGTAGCCGCGCCCGCCGTCGAACATCAGCGCGGGACCGTCGTCCTTGACGACCTTGGCCTTCGTGTTGGGGACGAGCAGCCCCATCTTGAGGTGGCGCACGTAGGTCGGCATCATGCCGACCCCGTGGCTGTCGTGGCCGGCAAGGTTGGCGGCCACCAAATGCTCGGCGACCAGGTCGGCCTCGGCCGGGGCACTGCCGCCGGCCTTGACCAGGCCGCTGACCACGCGCCGGAGGGCGTCGGCGGAGGCCCGCATGCTACTCGACCTCGCGCAGGCGCAGGACCTCGGGGCGGCCGTCCATGAACTCGCCCATCTTCCGCCCGAGCGTCTTGAAGTGCTCGGTCGCCCGGTGCGCCTCCACCGCGGCCTGGTCCACGTAGCGCTCCATGAACACGTAGGTGTTCGGCGCCTCGCCGTGGTGCAGCGCGTAGAGCTTGCACCCGGGCTCGCCGGCGTTGACCTTGGCCACCAGCTCCTTGGCCACCGCCTCGAACTCCTTGTCCATCCCCGCCTTGACCTTCAAAGTCGCTACGACGCCCAGCATCGCTCCCTCCTTATATATATGGAAGCCCCGCCCATCACGAATTGGGCCCTCTTTCCATGGACACCGGCTGCCAGCGGCGGAGGCCGGACTTCTCCAGCACGGCCGGGTTCACGCACGAGCGCGGCCAGCGGCCGGTCAGCGCCAGCGCGATCTCCTGGCCGACGCGGCGGCGCCGCACCGGGTCGAAGCGCCCGGAGGCCGAGGCCACGTGGGCGGTGAGGATCACGTTCTCCATCTTCAGCAGGGCGTTGGTCTGCTCGGGCGGCTCCTGCTCGAGCACGTCGAGGCCGGCGCCGGCGATCCACCCCTCCTCGAGCGCCTTCACCAGCGCGGGCTCGTGCACGGTGGCGCCGCGCCCGGTGTTGACGAAGATCGCCGTGCGCTTCATCTGCTGGAAGTGCTCCTCGCGCAGCAGGTGATGGGCGTCGGGGGTCGAGGGCGCGTGCATCGTGATGATGTCGGACTGCGCCAGCACCTGGGAGAGGCTCGCCGGCTCCACCCCGTACGGGCTCATCACCAGCTCCTCGATGTACGGGTCGTAGGCCAGCATGCGCACGCCGAAGGGGCGCGCCCGCATGGCCACCGCGCGCGCCACGTGGCCGAAGGCGATGAAGCCGAGCGTCTGGCCCATCAGCCGCGGCAGCTTGAGCAGCATCGGGCGCCCTTCCTTCCAGCGCCCCTCGCGCACGAGCCGGTCCTGCACCACCAGCCGGCGGAAGGTGGACAGGATCAGCATCATCGCGTGGTCGGCCACCTCCTCGATGAAGGTGTCCGGCACGTTGGTGACGGGGATGCCCTTGGCGGTGGCGGCGGCGATATCCACCGAGTCCACGCCCACGCTGCCGAGCGCGATGATCCGGCAGCGCTCGAGCCCGTCGATCATGCGCTTGGTGATCGGCCGCCCCTTGGCGTAGAGCGCGTCGCAGTCGTGGGCGGCGGCGACGAACTCGTCCTCGCCCTTGGTGGCGATCTCCACGATCTCGGCGCCGAGCGGCGTCAGCGCCTCCAGCTCGTAGTCGTAGCTCGCGCCGGGGGCGCCGTAGCTCGTGGCTGCGGGTGTTGCGACCTTGAACTTCGCCATGGGGATTCTCCTTGCCTCGGGCTCAGGCGAACATCGAGAAGTCGACCGCCTTCTCGGTGATGAACTCCAGCAGCGCCGGCGTTCCCTCGCGCGTCTTGCCGACCGCGCGCTTGATGGCCGGCACGATCTCGTCGGGCTCGGTAACGCGCTCGCCCCAGCCGCCCAGCGCCCGGGCGAAGTCGGCGTAGTGGCCGCTGATGTCGGTCGAGCGGTACTTCTCGGTGGCGGTCTTCATGACCTTGAGCTCGATCGCCATCGAGAAGTTGTTGAGCAGCACCGACAGGATCGGGATGCGCTCGCGCGCGGCCGTCTCGAAGTCCATGCCGGTGAAGCCGATGGCGGCGTCGCCCCACACGTTGATGCAGAGCTTGTCCGGCCGGGCCAGCTTGGCGCCCATGGCGAGGCCGAGGCCGTAGCCGAGCTGGGTCGTCTTGCCCCAGCCGATGTAGGTGAGCGGCTGCGTCGGCTCCCAGAACGGTGAGATCTGATCGCGCGGGCTGCCGGCGTCGTGGGTGATGATCGTGTTGGCCACGTCCACCGTGTGCATGAGGTCCCACAGCACGCGGTAGGGCGACAGCGGCGTGCTCTTCGCGGTGAGCCGCGGCATCCACTGGGCCAGCCACTCCTGCTTGAGCGTCGCGATCTCCTTCGTCACCGCGCCCAGGCGCCCGCGCGGCTTGCCCTTGAGGCGGTCGCGCACCTCGGCGAGCAGCGCGTCGAGCGTGAGCCCGGCGTCGCCGACGGCGGCCAGATCGACGGCGACGT
>JBGQFW010000053.1:0-27742 GCA_041497115.1 Methylomirabilia bacterium | reverse complement strand
GTGGTGTTCCAGACCAACCGGATGGCCGAGATGCGCACCTGGTACTGCACGGTGCTGGGCGCCGAGGTCATCTACGAGAACGACCACCTGTCGTTCGCGACCTACGACGACGAGCACCATCGCGTGGCGTTCCTGGACTTCGGCCCGCTGACGCCGCGCGACACGCAGACCGAGCTCGGCGTGAAGGCCCACGAGCAGCCGGGGCTGCACCACGTGGCTTTCACCTACGGCTCGATGCGCGAGTTCCTCGACAACTACGCGCGGCTGCGCGACCTGGGCATCCGCCCCTTCTTCTGCGTGAACCACGGGCCCACGACGTCCATGTACTACCGCGACCCCGACGGCAACCGCGTCGAGCTGCAGATCGACAACTTCGCGAGCGCCAAGGAAGGGCAGGACTGGCTCAGGACGCCGGCGTTCGACCAGAACCCGATCGGCGTCGAGTACGACCCCGACGAGATGGTCAGGCGCTTCCGGGCGGGCGTGCCGATGGCGGAGCTGGTGCGCCGGGACTAGGGCCGCGGCCGGTTCAGCCGCTCCCCCAGCGTCATCCCGAAGCCGCCCTTCTTCGCGTCCTTCATATAGGCCTGCGCCTCGGCCTGCTCCTCGTGCGCCAGCGCCTTCTCGCGCGACAGGCGGATGCGCCGGCCGCCCTCCTCGATGGCGAGCACCAGCACCTTCATCTCGGCGCCGGGGGCGAACGCCCGGCGCGGATCCATGCCGCGCTCGGCGCCCAGCTCGGCGTTGGGCACGAGCCCCATCTGGCCGGGGCCCACGCGCACGAAGACGCCGAACGGCTCGACGCGCTCGACCGTGCCGATGAGGACCGCGCCGACCGCGACGGCCGACGCCAGCTCCTCGCCGACGGCGGCGCCCTCGGGCGCCAGCGCCAGCCCGACGCGGCGCCGGCCGCTGTCGAGCGTCACGATCATCACCGCGATCTCGGCGCCGGCGGTCACCGCCTCGCGCAGCTCGGCCTGGCGGTGGCGCGGGATCTCGCTGGCGTGCAGCAGCCCGTCCACGCCGGGCAGGAGCTCGACGAAGATCCCGAACTCCGTCGCGCGCGCCGCGCGGCCGCGCAGCACCTGCCGCTCGCGCAGCCGCCCGGCCACCGCCGCCCACGGATCGCCCTCGAGCGCCTTGAGGCTCAGCGTGACCTTGCCCCGCGCCTCGTCGATGCGCAGCACCTTCACCGTCACCGCCTGCCCGACGCTGAGGCGGTCGGCGGCGCGCGCCACGCGCGCGTGCGAGAGCTCGGACATCGGCACCAGCCCCTGCACGCCGCCCAGGTCCACGAACGCGCCGAAGTCCGCCAGCGCGACGACGGTGCCCGGCAGCACGGCGTCGGCCACCAGCTTCTTGCGCGTCTCCTGCGCGGCCTTCGCCGCCGCCGCCTCGAGCAGCGCGCGGCGCGAGACGACGACGTTGCGGCCGTCGTCGCCGTAGCGCGTGACGCGGAAGTCGAAGACGCGCCCGACGTACTCCTGCTCGGACTCCGCCCGGCGCAGGTCCATCTGCGAGAAGGGGCAGAACGCGCGCTGGCCGGCGATCGTCACCTCGTAGCCGCCCTTCACGAGCCCGGCCACCCGGCCCTCGACCGGCACGCCCGCCTCGGCGGCGGCGGCCAGCGCCTCGCGCGCCTGGGCGCCCTGGCGGAGCCGGTGCGAGAGGCGGATCTCGTCGCCCGTCGCCACCACGGTGGCCTCGACCTCGTCGCCCACCGCCACGCGCAGCCGCCCCTCGTCATCGGCCAGCTCGGCGCGGTCGATCCACGCCTCGCCCTTGCCGCCGACGTCCACGAAGACGTGGTCGGCGGTGATCTGGATGACGCGTCCCTTGACGACCTGGCCGCGCTCGAGCGCGGGCCCGGCCTCGTGACGGGCGAACAGCGCGGCGAAGTCTTCCTCGGGCTCGGTCATGGCAGCTCGATTATACCGGCGAGCGCCGGCGGCCCCGGGGAGCGTATGATGCCCGCCATCCGGCTCAGGCATACGGAGGAACGGCGATGGCGGTCCCGGTAGGCTTCATCGGCGTCGGCAACATGGGCAATCCGATGGCGGGCAACGTGCTGAAGGCCGGCTTCCCGCTGACGGTCTTCGACAAGAGCCCGCGGGCGATGGAAAATCTCCTGGCGGCCGGCGCCAAGGGCGCCGCCGGGGCGCGCGAGGTCGTCGAGCGCTCGGAGATCGTGCTCACCTGCCTGCCCGCCTCGCCCGACGTCGAGGCGCTCTACCTCGAGGCCGGCGGCCTCATCGAGCTCGCGCGCCCCGGGATGATCCTGATCGACCTCAGCAGCGTGCTCCCCTCCACGCCGCGCAAGCTCGAGCCCCGCGCCACCGCGCGCGGCGTGCATTTTCTGGAGGCGCCCGTCAGCGGCGGCACCGCCGGGGCCCGCGCCGCCACGCTGGCCATCATGGTGGGCGGCGACCCGCAGGTGCTCGAGCGCGCCCGCCCCGTGCTGCGCGCCATCGGCCCCAACATCTTCAGCGTGGGGCCGGTCGGCGCCGGCAACACCGCGAAGGCGATCAACAACATGATGGCGTGCGTCAACGCCCTCGCGATGATGGAGGGCGTGGTCCTCGGCGTGAAGGCGGGCCTCGACCCGATGGTGATCTACGAGGTCGTCAAGGCGAGCAGCGGCGCCAGCAAGGCGATCGAGCGCATCCCGTCCGCGCTGATCCCACGCAAGTTCGACCCCGGCTTCAAGGTGCAGCTCATGAACAAGGACCTCGAGACCTTCAACACGATCGCCAAGGAGCTGCACGTCCCGGTGAGCTTCTCCAACGTGGCCCAGCGCTACCAGCAGGCCGCGCTGGCCGCCGGCCTCGGCGAGCAGGACACCAGCGCGGTCGTGCAGATCATCGAGCGGCTGGCGGCGGTGCAGGTGTCGAAGAAGAGCTAGACGCGGACTACAGCCCCCGCTCGACGCGCGGGTCGAGGACGTCGCGCAGCCAGTCGCCGACGAGGTTGATGCCGAGGACGACGGCGAGGATGGCCAGGCCGGGGAAGAGGGCCAGCCACCAGCCGGTCGTGAGGTAGTTGCGCCCCTCGTCGAGCATCGCCCCCCAGCTCGGCGCCGGCGGCGGGATGCCGAGGCCGAGGAACGAGAGCGAGGCCTCGGCGATGATCGTGCGGGCGACGGAGAACGTCGCCACCACGCTGATCGGCGGCAGGACGTTGGGCAGGACGTGGCGCCAGAGGATCCCCGCGTCGCGCGCGCCGAGCGCCCGCGCCCCCTCGACGAACTCGCGGCGCCGCAGCGCCAGCGTCTCCGCGCGCGCGACACGCGCATAGGTCACCCATCCGGTCACCGCCAGCACCGCGATCACGTTGCCAAGGCCGGCGCCGAGCACCGAGAGGACCGCGATCGCCAGCACGAGCACGGGGAACGCGAGCTGGACGTCGCCCAGCCGCATCAGCAGCGCGTCGAGGCGGCCGCCATAGTAGCCGGCGAGGAGCCCGAGCAGCACGCCGACCGCCCCCGCCCCCGCCACCGCGCTGAACCCCACCAGCAGCGAGACGCGCGCGCCGTAGAGCAGACGGCTGGCCACGTCGCGCCCCAGCGTGTCGGTGCCGAGGGGATGGCGCTCGCTGCCGCCCTGCACCCACATCGGCGGCGCCAGCCGGGCGACCAGGTCGTTGCGCACCGGGTCCGCCGGCGCCAGCGCGGGCGCCAGCGCCGCCAGCGCCGTCGCGCCCACGACCATCGCCAGGCCGAGCAGCACGACGGCGCGACCGCCGCGGCGGCTCACGGCGTCTCTCCGGCGAGCGGCGCCCGGGGATCGAGCAGGCCGTGCAGGAGATCCACCGCGAGGTTGATGGCCACGAAGACGACCGCGAAGAGGAAGACGGCGGCCTGGATGACCGGGAAGTCGCGGCCGGGCACCGCCTGCACGATGAGCCGGCCCATCCCCGGCCACGAGAAGACGGACTCGATCACGATCGTGCCGCTCAGCATGAAGCCGAGCGACAGGCCGCTCACGGTGACGAACGGCCCTGCCGCGTTCTTGAGCGCGTGGCGGTAGACGACGCGCGCCTCGGCCAGCCCCTTGGCGCGCGCGGTGCGCACGAAGTCCTGCTGCAGGACCTCGAGCATCCCCGCGCGGATGAGCCGCACGTTCTGCGCCAGCGGCGCCGCCGCCAGCGTCAGCGCCGGCAGGATCAGGTGGCGGGCGCTGCCCGAGCCGTAGGCGGGCAGCAGCCCGCCCAGCCCGACGGCGAAGACGAGGATCAACATGAGCCCCAGCCAGAAGCTCGGCATGGACTGGAGAAACAGCGCGGCGAGGCGGCTGGCGTGGTCGAGGGCGCCGTCGCGATGGGTCGCCGCCACCACGCCGAGCGGAATCGGCACCACCACCGCCAGGACGATCGCGGCCAGCGCCAGCTCGGCGGTGGCCGGCCAGAACGCCTCGAGCACGACGGCCATCGCCGGCCGGCGCAGCTGGATGGACTGGCCGAAGTCGCCGCGCGGCGCCGCGCCCAGGAAGTCGAGATACTGCGCGTGCAGCGGGCGATCCAGCCCGAGCAGGTGGCGGGCGTGGGCGATCTCCTCTCGGGTCGCCGTCTGATCGACGAGAAAGGCGGCGGGGTCACCCGTGAGGCGGACGAGGAAGAAGACGACGGTGACGACGCCCCAGATCACGAAGACGGCGTGGATCGCGCGCCGGACGAGGAAGGCAGCCATGGGCTCCGCTCATCGCTGCAGCGCGACGCCGCGGAAGTCCATGTCGAGCTCCTGGGTGGGGACGAACCGCCGCACGCGCGTGGCGTGCGCGTAGGCCTTCTTCTCCTGGTAGAGCGACACCACCGGCGCCCAGTCCCGGACGCGCCGCTGCAGGTCGGCGAGCAGCGCCAGCCGCTTCCGGGGATCCACCTCGCGGCGCGTCGCCCGGTAGAGCGCGAGCAGGTCGGGCGGATAGGGCGTCCAGTTGACTAGCGTGGTGGCCGCCCAGTCGCGCACGAAGTCGTCGGCGTCGAGGTTGTTGCTGGTGCGGCAGGCGACGAAGCCGCCGTTGGGCGGCAGCGTCCCCTTGGTCAGCGTCTGGATCAGTGTGCCGAAGTCCATTGCCCGCACCGTCACCTGGACGCCGACCTCCTTGAGCATCTCGACGACCGCCGGCGTCATCTCGTCGAACGCCTGGCCGTAGTGCTTGGCGGGAAAGAACAGCTGCAGGCTCGGCGGGCCGTCCTTGCCCGTCGCCTCGGCGAGCAGCGTCTTCGCGCGCTCGACGTCGTAGGGGTACGGCTCGGTCGCGGCGTAGCCGTAGGCGACCGTCGGGATCGGCGACGAGTTGGCCAGCGCCAGACCGTGGAAGATGCTCGTCACGATCGCCTCGCGGTTCACCGCCAGGTTCAGCGCCAGCCGCACGCGGGGATCGGCGAAGGCGCCGTCCTTGCCGCCCGACTCGTACGCGTCCCGGTTACGCCCGTTAAGGTAGAGGCGGCACGCGAGCTTCTGCACGCTGGTGACCACGCGCAGCGCGGGGTTCTTCGCCAGCACCTCGGCGTCCAGCGGGGGCACCGCCTCGATGAGCCCCACCTGCCCGGCGCGCAGCGCGGCGATGCGCGCCGCCGCCTCGGGGATCACCTGGAAGCGCAGCCGCTTCACGAGCGGCGCGCCCTTCCAGTACCGCGGGTAGCGCTCGAACGTCATGTGGTCCTTGCGCTGCCACTCCATCACCTTCCAGGGGCCGGTGCCGACGGGCCGGACGTTCAGCGCGTCCACCCCGTGCTTGATCGTCCACGCCCGCGGCACCAGCGGCTCGCGGCCGATGAAGTCCCAGAGGCTCGGCGCCGGCTCGCTCGTGTGCACGCGCACGGTGAAGTCGTCGACCTTCTCCCAGCGCGTCACGTGCGGGTACACCTTCTCGAACGAGGTGCCGGCGGCGACGTCCTTGATCCCCCACCGCTCGAGGTTCCTCCGGAAGAACCGGTCGAGGTTGAAGAGCACGGTGTCGGCGTCGAAGGGCTCGCCGTCGTGGAAGGTGACGCCGCGGCGCAGGCTGAACTCCCACGTGAGGTCGTCGACCGGCTTCCAGGAGCGGGCCAGCCCCGGCACCGGCCGGCCGGCGGCGTCCACGTCCACCAGGCTCTCGAACACCTGGCGGATGTAGTTGGAGCGGATCGAGCCCATGCCGATGCGCGGGTCCATGTTGGTCGTGTCGTCGGCGAGGGCGACGATCAGCTCGGCGTCGGGATCGATCGCGACGCCGTCCACCGTGGCGGGCGGGGCCGCCGCCGCCCCCGACCCGGCGAGCATCACGGCCGCCCAGAACGCGAGGAGGAGTAAGCGTGTCATGGAGCGGTATGATACCCGTCGCAGGCAGCCGGATCACCAGGGAGGTTCGTGATGGCGCGTTCCCCGTCCTCGAAATCGGCGACCGTGCGGGCCCGGCTCGATCATCCCGTCATCGACGGCGACGGCCACTGGCTCGAGCCGCTGCCGATCTTCCTCGACTACCTCAAGGACGTCGCCGGCTCGACGGTCGTGGACCGGTTCGTCAAGCGGGCCAAGGACACGACCTGGTACGACCTGCCCCCCGACGAGCGGATGCGCCGCCGCCTGCACCGCCCCACCTGGTGGGGCGAGCCGGCCACCACGCTCGATCGCGCGACGGCGATGGTGCCCCGCCTCTTCTACGAGCGCCTCGACGACTTCGGCATCGACTTCTGCCTGCTCTACACCTCGCTCGGCCTCTTCTACATCAGCAACCCCGACGACGAGGTGCGGCGCGCGGTGGCGCGGGCCGTCAACCGGATGAACGCCGAGCTGTTCAAGCCCTACGCGCACCGCATCACCCCCGCCGCGGTCGTCCCCGTGCACACGCCGGCGGAGGCGATCGAGGAGGCCACCTACGCCGTGCGCGAGCTGGGGCTCAAGGTGGTCATGATCGCCAACCACGTGCGGCGGCCGGTGCCTGCCTTCGCCCGCGAGGGCGTGGAGCCCAACCAGCAGCGGACGTACATCGACTCGCTCGCCTTCGAGAGCGCGCACGACTACGACCCGTTCTGGCAGCGGTGCGCCGACCTCAAGGTCGCGGTCACCGCGCACTCGGGCAGCATGGGCACGCACTGGCGCGAGTCGGTGTGGTCCTTCACCTACAACCACATCGGCCACTTCGCCAACGCCAGCCACGCGTTCGCCAAGGCGCTGATCCTGGGCGGGGTCACCCACCGCTTCCCGCAGCTGCGGTTCGCGTTCCTCGAGGGCGGGGTGGGCTGGGCGTGCAACCTCGTGACCGACCTCGTCGGCCACTGGGAGCGGCGCCGGCGCGCCGCGATGGAGAGCCAGACGCGACCGACCAACCTCGACCTCGCCGAGCTCGCCCGCCTCTTCCGCCAGTACGGCGGGCGCGCGTACGAGGAGAAGACCGAGGAGATCCTGCGCTCGATCAACCTCGCCGAGCCGTTCACGACGGCCGCCGAGGCGACCGAGCGCGCCTACCGTCAGGAGCGGTTCGACGACTTCGCCGCGGTCCCCGTCGCTTCCGCCGAGGCGCTGCGCCGGCACTTCGCCGAGCGGTTCTTCTTCGGGTGCGAGGCCGACGACCCGACGACCGCGTGGGCCTTCGACCGCCACGGCCACCATCGCCTGCGCCCGATCTTCAGCTCCGACGTCGGCCACTTCGACGTCACCGACATGTCGAAGGTCCTCGAGGAGGCGTGGGAGCTCGTCGAGCACGGGCTGATCGACGAAGGCAACTTCCGCGACTTCGTCTTCGCCAACCCGGCGCGCCTGCACACGGCGCTCAACCCGGACTTCTTCAAGGGCACGGTGGTGGACGACGCGGTCGCCCGGCTGGCCCGCTGACTCAGCCGAGGGCCGCCGCCGGGCGGACGATCCGCTCGGCGATCATCTGCAGATACTCGACGCGCGCGGACGCCGCGCGCGGCAGGCTGTAGATCGTGAGCCCGATGCCGTCCAGTCCCAGCTCGCGCGCGCGGGCGATCGTCTCCAGGCACTCGGCGGGGCTGCCGTTGATGGTCCAGTCGTCCAGGCTCGTCTCGAATCCGAGCTGCAGCTGGACCATCGTAGGCTCCTGCATCGCCCAGCTCCGGTACATCGTGAACGTCCGCTCGAGGTAGGCGCGCGCGGCGGCGTGCGCCGCCTCCTTGCTGTCGCCCACGATGAGGCTGCGCGAGGCGAGCGCCACGCCGGGCGTCGCCGCCTGCGCCGCGCGCGCCTCGCGATAGACGTCCACCAGCCGCTTGACGTCGGCCCACGCCACCTGCGGGCCGAAGAACACCGCGTCCACCAGCCGCGCGGCCCGGCGCGTCGCGCCGACGCTCTGCGCGCCCATCTCGAGCGGCGGATGCGGCCGCTGGTAGGGCACGATGCCGAGCCGGCCGCCGGTGACCCGCGTGTACCGCCCCTCGAAGGTGACCTCCTCGCCCGTCCACAACCGCCGCATGAGGGCCAGCGACTCCTCGAGCTTGGCCACGCGATCCTTACGACCGAGCCCCGCCGCCTCCAGCTCGCGCTCGCGGTAGCCGATCGCCACCCCCACGTCCAGCCGCCCGTGCGTGAGGTGATCGAGCGTCGCCACGTTCTCGGCAACGTCCACCGCGTTCAGCAGCGGCAGCAGGAGCATGGACGTCTTGAGCCGCATCGTCCCCGTCTCGGCCGCCAGCCGCGCCAGCAGCGGGATCGGCTGCGGCCAGACGGTGGGATGCGAGAGCCAGTGTTGGCCCATCGAGACCCAGGCGAAGCCGAGCCCGGCCGCCGCCCGCACGACCTCGATCGCCTCGTCGAGGATCTCGGTCGGCCGGCGATCGGCCGGGCTCCAGAACGGCGTGAGGTGAAAGCCGATGCGCACGACGCGGAGCCTAGCCGAGCGGCCCCGCACGGTCAACGCGCGTCTTGACAGCCACGCGCAGACGCTCACAATAAGGGCGGGGTCACCCATGATTCCTCGTGCCGAGGCCACTCGGCTGTCCGCGCAGGCGGGCGACGTCCTCCGCAAGGTCTTCGCGACCGTCCCGGCGGACTTCGCCTTCCGCCTCTGGGACGGCACGCGCGTGTCGTTCGGCGCGCGTCCGCCGGCGTTCACGGTCGTCCTCCACGCCCCCGAGACGCTCCTGACGCTGATGCGCGACCCCACGCCGCTGGCGTTCGGCGAGGCGTACGTGGACGGCGCGATCGACATCGAGGGCGATCTGTTCGCCGCGATGCACGTCGCCAACGCGCTGGAGCCCCCGCGGTGGCAGGACCGCAGCGCGTGAGCCACGACGTCATCGTGGTCGGCGGTGGCCCCGGCGGCAGCACCGCGGCGTGGCGGCTGGCGATGGCGGGGGCGCGGCCGCTCGTCCTCGACGCGGCGGTGTTCCCGCGCGTCAAGATCTGCGCGGGATGGGTCACGCCGGCGGCGCTGGCCGACGCCGAGGTCGATCCCGAGAAGTATCCGCTTACCATCCAGCCCTTCACGGCCTGCCGCCTCGCGTTCGAGGGCGCCTGTCACGAGACGCGCTGGGCCCGGCCGGCGAGCTGGGGCATCCTCCGCCGCGAGTTCGACACCTACCTGCTCGAGCGTGCCGCGACCGCCGGGGCCGACGTGCGCCAGGGGCTGCGCGTCGGCAGCGTCAGCGTCACGCGCGACGCCGTCCGCGTCGTGACCCAGCGCGGCGAGTTCGAGGCGCCCGTCGTCATCGGCGCCGGCGGCCACCGCTGTCCCGTCGCCAACGCGCTGGGCGAGGTCTCCCCGCGCGAGGAGGTCGTGGTCGCGCAGGAGAGCGAGACCCAGCTGGCGCCCGAGCACGCGGCCGCGCTCGAGCGGTTCATGGACGCGCCCGAGCTCTACGTCGAGCCCGACCTGCGCGGGTACGGCTGGTACTTCCCGAAGGGCGACTGGGTCAACATCGGCATCGGCATCACCGACGGCGGCGACGGCAGCCTGCCCCGGCGCCGCGAGGCGCTGCTGAGCGCGCTGCGCGCCTCCGGCCGCCTGCCCGCGCACGTGCCCATCGCGCCCTTCAAGGGGCACGCCTACGCGGTGCGGCGCCAGGCCCCGCGCCGTCTGGCCGGCGCGCGCTTCTGCCTGGTGGGCGACGCCGCCGGCCTCGCGCGCGACCTGAGCGGCGAGGGCATCGGCCCCGCCATCCGCAGCGGCCGCCTCGCCGCCGATGCCGTGCGGGCGTTCCTGCGCACGGGCGCCCCGCTCGACGGCTACGCGCGCGAGATCGAGCGCCTCTACGGCCGCGGCGAGCCGGGCTGGATCGGCCGGCGCCTCGCCGGGATTCCCGACGCGGTCGCGCGGGCGGCGGTGCGCCTCGTGCTCGGCGCCGGCGTGGCGCGACGCCGCCTGGTGTTCGACGCGATCTTCGGGATGAAGGAGGCGGCGTCATGAGCACGCAGACCCGCGATCGGGACGCGCGCGCCATCGCCCATCACTACGACGTGTCGAACGACTTCTACGCGCTCTTCCTCGATCCGCTCATGGTCTACACGTGCGCCTACTATCGCGATCCCGACGCCACGCTCGAGCAGGCGCAGGCCGACAAGCTCGAGCTGGTCTGCCGCAAGCTGCGGCTGGCGGCCGGCGAGAGCCTGCTGGACATCGGCTGCGGCTGGGGCAGCCTGGCCATCTGGGCCGCCCAGCACCACGGCGTGCGCGCCCACGGCGTCACCCTCTCGAAGGCGCAGGCCGACTACGCGGCCGCGCGCATCGCCGCGCTCGGCCTGCACGACCGCTGCCGGGTGGAGCACCTCGACGTCCGCGACGTGCCGGCCGCCGCGCGCTACGACAAGATCGCCGCCGTCGGCGTGATCGAGCACGTGGGGATCCCGAACTACCCGGCGTTCTTCGCCCGCGTCCACGCCATGCTGAACCCGGGCGGCCTCTATCTGAACCACGGCATCACCCACGGCTTTCACTGGCAGCCGACCAGCCAGAACGAGTTCCTCACCCGCTACGTCTTCCCCAACGGCGACCTGGCCGGCCTGACCGAGACCCTCGTGGAGATGGAGCGCGCGCGCTTCGAAATCCTCGACGTCGAGGACCTGCGCCTCCACTACGCGCGCACGTGCCGCCAGTGGGTCGAGCGCCTCCAGGCCCGCGCGGACGAGGCGCGCGCGATCGTGGGCGAGCGCACGTACCGCACGTGGCTCCTCTACCTGACGTGCTCGGTGGTGGCGTTCGAGATCAGCTCGATCGGCCTCTACCAGGTGGTGCTGCAGAAGCACGGCGACCGCACGCGGGGGGATGCGCCGGGGACGCGCGAGGACCTCTACCGGGGCTGAGCGCTGCAAATCTGGGTCGACGCCGACGCGTGTCCTCAGGTGATCAAGGAGATCCTCTTCCGGGCCGCCGAGCGTGCGCAGGTCCTGACGACGCTGGTCGCCAATACGCCGCTGCGCATCCCGTCTTCGGCGTTCATCAAGAGCGTCCGGGTTCGGCAGGGCTTCGACGTGGCCGACCACTGGATCGTGCAGCAGATGCGGGCCGGGGATCTGGTGATCACGGCCGACATCCCGCTGGCCGCCCAGGTGATCGCGCGTGACGCGCACGCGCTGGACCCACGGGGGGAGCTCTACTCGGAAGACAACGTCCGCGAGCGGCTCGCCATCCGCAATCTGATGCAGGAGCTGCGCGCGACCGGCGAGCTCATCGGCGGGCCGGCGCCGTTCGGCCAGGGCGACCGGCAACGCTTCGCCAATCACCTCGACCGTTTCCTGACCCAGCATGGACAGCCGTAGCCCGGCGGTGGGCTACTCGGCGCGCTTAGACGAGAATCTTCTCGAGAAACCGCCGCGTGCGCTCGTGGTGGGGGCGGCCGAAGAGCTCCTCCGGCGTGCCGACCTCGAGGATACGGCCCTGGTCCAGGAAGACCACGCGGTCGGCGACCTTGCGGGCGAAGCCCATCTCGTGGGTGGCGACGAGCATCGTCATGCCCTCGCTCGCCACCTGCTCCATCACGCGCAGCACCTCGCCCACCAACTCGGGGTCCAGCGCCGAGGTGGGCTCGTCGAACAGCATGACCCGCGGGTCCATGGCCAGGGCGCGCGCGATGGCCACGCGCTGGCGCTGGCCGCCGGACAGGTGCTCGGGATAGACCTCGATCTTGTCCGTGAGCCCCACCTTCTCCAGCAGTGCCCGGCCCTTGGCCGCCGCCTCGCTCACGCGCATCCCCTTCACGGTGACGAGGCCCTCGATGACATTCTCGAGCGCGATCATGTGCGGCCACAGGTAGAAATGCTGGAAGACCATCCCGATCTCGGCGCGCGTGCGGGCCAGCTCGCGGCCCCTCGCGTGGCGCGCGCGCCCGGCGCCTTCCTCCCAGCCCACGCGCTTGCCGTTCACCCGGACGACGCCGGAGGTCGGCTCCTCGAGGAAGTTGACGCAGCGGAGCAGCGTGCTCTTGCCCGAGCCGCTCGGCCCGATGAGGCACACCACCTCGCCCGCTGCGACCGACAGGCTGACGCCGTCGAGGGCCCGCACCGCCCCGAAGTGCTTGTGCAGGTCCTCGATCTCGATCACGCCGGCAACGTGGGCAGCGGCTCGTCCAGGCGCAGCCGCCGCCGGCGGCCCTCGCCCAGGCCGCGCTGCTCGTAGGCGGTCAGGCGCTCGCAATACATCTGGAGCGCGCTCAGGCAGCTTGTCAGGATCAGATAGATTCCGCCGGTGACGGTGAGGATCTCGATCGCCCGGTACGTGCTGCTGTAGATCATCTGCGCCGTCAGCATCAGCTCGGGCACCGTGATGACAGAGGCCAGCGAGGAGTTCTTCGTGTGGGAGATCGCGTTGCCCATGTAGGGTGGGACGACGATGCGCACCGCCTGCGGCACGATGATCCGCCGGACCACCTGCCCGTAACGCATCCCCACCGCGTAGGCCGCCTCCACCTGGCCGCGATGCACGGCCTGCAGCCCCGCCCGGATGATCTCGGCGTTGTAGGCCGCCGAACTGGCCGACATCGCGATGATCGCGGCGGGGAACGCGTCGAGCGTGATGCCGAACGCCGGCGCCGCGTAGTAGACGAAGAAGAGGTGGAGCAGCAGCGGCGTGCCGCGGACCACCCAGATGTAGACGATGGCCGGCCGGCGCAGCCACGCGCGCGGCGACATCCGGGCCAGGGCCAGGAAGAACGCGGCGGCCGTGCCGACCGCCTGGCTCACGACGGTAAGGGCGATCGTCATGAGCGCAGCCTGCAGGAGGATCGGCAGGTACTTCCACGCCACACTGAAGTCGAGATGCATGTCAGGGCACCCGGTCGATGAGCTGCGCGCTGAAGTTGTCGATGCCGAAGTACTGCTTCGCCCAGCGATCAAGGAGCCCGTCCTTGCGCATCATGCGGATCGCCTCGTCCACCTTCTCCTTGAGCTGCGGTGACGGCTTCTGCATCGGCACGCCGACGTAGCGGACCACGTAGGGCTTGCCCACGATCCGCGCCACGCCGGGCCTGTCCTTGATGAAGTTCGCGGCCGCGGTGTCGGGCGCCACCGCCGCCTCGATCCGGCCGATCTCCATGTCCGCGAACATTTCGGCGTAGCCCGCGTAGCCCTTGAACCCCTTGAACGCTCCGTGCTCCTTCTCGATGGCCTTGGCCGGGATCTCTCCGTCCATCCCCCCGGAGATGGCGCCGACGAGCCGGCCTTTGAGGTCGGTGGGCCCGTTGATATCGGCCACGTTCGCCCGCGACACGACGACCACGGCCGAGCGCGAGTAAGGGATCGAGTAGTCGAAGATCTCCTTCCGCTCCGGCGTGATATTGACGTTGGAGAAGACGAGATCGAAGCGGCCCGTCTGCAGGCCGGGCAGGATGCCCTTCCAGTCGAGGCGCACGAGGTCGAGCTTCACGCCGATGTGCTTGGCGATGAAACGCCCAACCTCGATGTCGTAGCCGATCAGCTCGTTCTTGTCGTTCAGGTAGGTCACCGGCGGAAGGTTACCGCTGGTAGCGGCGACGAGCTGGCCGCGCGTCTTGATCTCCGGCAGATCGGCGGCGAAGCCGGGCGCCGCGACGAGCATCGGGCCGAGCACCAGCGACAGGAGCAGCACGCTGACGCATCTCATGAGTGGACTCTCCTTTGGCTCCCGTCGAACCGCCGGGGGCCGGCAGCAGTATCGCTCTAAGGCGACGCGTCCGCGACCTCGGGCGTCCGGCCAGCCCGCTCGCGCACCGCCGCGTCACATCCGCGCGATCACCCCGCGCGCGAACGCCTCCGCCATCCCCCATTTCTCGTCCACCCCGATGGCGAACATCAGCTCCTGCAGCCCCTGGCGCTCGAGGTCGCGTACCTGCTCGACGAGGGCGTCGGCGGTGCCCACCAGGCAGGTGGCGCGGATGAGGGGGGCGTCGATCAGCTCGGCCTCGCCGGGGTGCAGCCAGGTGTAGTGGAACTCGTGCGTGCGGACGTGGCGGTGCTCGGCGGGCGTCCGCTCGACCAGCGCGCAGTAGCGCTTCCAGATGGGGCGCAGGAACTCCGGGGGCTCGATGCCCCGCTCGTGGACCTCGTCATAGAAGTAGTAGACGCTGGCCATGACGTTGGGCCCCACCGTGCGCACCACGCGCGGCGAATCCACGGCCTCGCCGGGCTCGAGCAGCGCCACGTTGGTCAGCGCGCAGTTGCGGAACCCCTCCAGCGTGCGGCCCGCGCGGGCGGCGCCGGCGCGCGCGTGGCCCAGGGCCTCGGCGACGGGGACGCCGCGCGGCGGGATGGCGAAGACGAGCCCGTCGCCGTGCTTGCCGGCCAGCTCCATCGCGCGCGGGCCGAAGCCCGAGACGTAGAGCGGGATCCTGGGCTCGAGGGCGAGATACTTCTTGTTGTCCGTCAGCATCCGGATGGGGCGGACGCGGTCGTGGTAGCGATAGTCCACCGTCTCGCCGCGCAGCAGGGCGGCCAGCACGCGCAGGTACTCGTCGTACTCGGCCAGGCGCATGGGGCGCTGGCCCATCGTGCGCATCGCGGTGTTGCCGGTGCCGATGCCCAGGTGCACGCGGCCGGGCGCCAGCCGGTTCAGCGTCGCCATCGCCGCCGCCTGCACGGGCGGGATGCGCGTGCCGCCGATGGCCGTGCCCGGCCCCAGCCGGATCCGGCGCGTCTGGCGGGCGGCCAGCGCCAGCACGGCGTAGCAGTCCGAGAAGATCATCTGGCTGTCGGTGACCCAGACGGAGTCGTAGCCGAGGCTCTCGGCGTGACTGAAGAAGCCGATCTCGTCCACGTCGGCCATGACGCAGATGCCGAAGCGCATCACATGCCCAGGTAGGCCCGGCGCACGAGGTCGCTGCCGCGCAGCTCCTCGCTCCGGCCCTCCAGCACCACCCGCCCGGTCTGCAGCACGTACCCACGATCGGCCAGGTCCAGCGCGGCCGCCACGTTCTGCTCGACGAGGAACATCGTGAGCCCCTCCGCGTCGTGCAGGCGGCGCAGCGAGTCCATGACCTCGTCGACTAACCTAGGCATGATTCCCAGGCTCGGCTCGTCCAGCATGAGGAACCGCGGGCGCGACATGAGCGCGCGGGCGATGGCCAGCATCTGCGCCTCGCCGCCGCTCAGCGTCCCCGCCCGCTGCCGCGCACGCTCGCTCAGCACGGGGAAGAGGGCGTGGATGCGCTCGAGCATCTCGCGGCGATGGGCGGGGTCGGCGTTGCTGTAGCTGCCCAGCCTCAAGTTGTCAGCGACGCTCAGGCGGCTGAACAGGCGGCGGCCCTCGGGCACGAGCGCCACGCCGAGCTTGACGCGATCGGCGGCGTCCACGGCGCTGATGACCCGGCCGTCGAAGGTGACCTCGCCCGCCTGCGGCTCCACCAGCCCCGCGATGGCCTTGAGCAGCGTGGTCTTGCCGGCGCCGTTGGCGCCGATGAGGGCCACCACCTCGCCCGGCTGCACGCGCAGCGACACGCCCTGCAGCGCGCGCACGCCGGCGCCGTAGGCCACGTGGACGTCGCGGACCTCCAGGAGGCTAGCGGGCGGCACGGCGCTCCCCCAGATACGCGCGGATCACCTGCGCGTCGCGGACTACTTCTCGAGGGACGCCGTCGGCGATCTTGACGCCGTAGTCCAGCACGATCACGCGGTGAGAGAGCGGCATGACGACCTCCATGACGTGCTCCACCACGCAGATCGTCACCTTCAGCTCCTCGTGGATGCGTCGCACCAGCGTCACGGCGGCGGCGCTCTCGATGGGGGTGAGGCCCGACATGGCCTCGTCGAGCAGCAGGAGCCGGGGGCGTGTGGCCAGGGCGCGGGCGATCTCCAGCCGCTTCTTGTCGGCCAGCGTCAGGGTGGCGGCGGGCGCGTCGCCCTTGCCGCTCAGCTCGGTGAATTCGAGCAACGCACCGGCGCGCACGCGGGCCTCGGCCACGCGATTGGTCCGCTGGAGCGCGCCGCACACGATGTTGTCCAGCGCGGTCATGCGGCCGAAGGCGCGCACCACCTGCCACGTGCGCGCCACGCCCAGGCGGCAGATGCGCTCGGGCCGCGTGTGGGTGATGTCGCTTCCGTCGAACACGATGCGGCCGGCGTCGGGATGCATGTAGCCGGTGATGCAGTTGAAGAGCGTCGTCTTGCCGGCGCCGTTGGGGCCGATGAGGCCGACGATCTCGCCTGCCTCGATGGCCAGCGACACGTCGCGGTTGGCAAGCAGGCCGCCGAAACGCCTGGTGGAGGACTCGACGCTGAGCAACGGGGCCATCGCGCTACGCTGCCGCCGGCCGTAGGCGGCGCAGCCAGCGCCCCCACGGCAGCGAGAGCAGGCCGGTGGGGCGGAACGCGGCGATGACGATGATGATGAGGCCGTACACGATCAGGTCGATGCCGCGGCCGGCCAGCGGGCCGGTGCCCAGCGTGGTGCTCATGATCTGCGAGATCGGGATGAGGATGACGGCGCCGAGCACCGGGCCCCACAGCCGCCCGATCCCGCCCACCACGGTGGCCATGATCGGCAGCGTGCCCCAGTTGAGCTCCAGCACCTGCTCGGGAAAGACCGACAGCGCCCAGAACGCGTAGAGCACGCCGGCGGCGGCGAAGACGGCGGCGGTGATGCTGCGCGCGATCACCTTGTAGCGCCGGCTGTCGATGCCGATGCCCTCGGCCGCCTCCTGGTCGTCGCGGATGGCGCGGAAGTAGTAGCCGAGCTTGGAGCGCTCCACCAGCGCCAGGAGGGCCAGCGTGACGGCGAAGAGCGCGAGCGCGGCGTAGTAGTAGCCCAGCGCCTTGGCCGGCCCCGAGAACTGCAGCGCCAGCGCCGAGCGCAGCACGCCGCCGTGCGGCTTCACCGGAATGAACAGCCCCTGGCTGCCGCCGATGTACTCCCAGGTGGCGCCGATGGGCTGGGCGATCATCCAGAGGGCCACGGTGGCGATGGCGAAGTAGTGGCCGCGCAGGCGCGTGAGCGGATAGGTCAGGACGGCGCACAGCACGGCGGCGACGGCCACCGCGGCCAGCAGGCCGAGCCACGCCTCCACGCCGCCCTTCACGTAGAGCAGCGCGGCGGTGTAGGCGCCGACGCCGAAGAACACCTGGGGGCCGAAGTCGAACTGGCCCGCCCAGCCGCCGATGACGTTCCACCCAGAGCCGAGCATCGCGTTGACGAGCACCAGGAAGCCGACCGTCTGGTAGTACGTGGTGCCCTGGATCTGGAGCGGGATCGGATAGACGATGGCGGCCAGCGCCCCGATCACCAGCGCGATCCGCGCCACGCTAGAACCGCCCGAACAGGCCCTGTGGCCGGAAGAGTCCGATCAGCAGATACGAGCCGAACACGAAGGCGTCCTTGAAGGCGGGCGGCAGGTAGACGACGGTCACGCTCTGGATGACGCCGACCAGCAGCGCGGCCAGCAGCGTGCCCAGGATGCTGCCGAAGCCGCCGAGCGCGACGATCGCGTACGCCAGCACGGTGAACTGCAGGCCGACTTGAGGGTAGACGGCGAAGAAGTTGACGAGGATGGCGCCCGCGACGGCGACCAGCGCGGCGCCCAGCCCCCAGGCCACCGCGAACATGCGCTGCGGCCGGATGCCCACCAGGCGCGCGGCGTCGCGGTCCTCGCTGGTGGCCTGCAGGGCCAGGCCGAACTCCGTGCGCTCGATGAGCAGGTAGAGGGCGAGGAAGATCAGCAGCGCGAGCCCGGCGGCGAGCAGCAGCGGCACCGCGAACGTGAGGCCGAGCAGCGTCAGCCTGGCGCCGCTGAGCCGCGCGAGCAGGCTGTCGTTCACGAAGCGGTAGTCGCTGGTGAACGCGGCGACCACCCCGTTCTGGAGCAGGAAGAGCAGCCCGATGGTGGCGAAGATCTGCGTGAACGGATCGCCGCCCTGCACGCGGCGCATGAGCTGCTGGTAGATCAGCATCCCGAACACGTACATCGCGAGCGCGATGGGGACGATGGCCAGCAGCGGGTCGAGCCCGACGCCGGCGCTGAGCCCCCAGGCGCCGAACATGCCGAGCATGAGGAACTCGCCGTGGGCGAAGTTGATCATCTCCATGAGGCCCCAGATGATCGTCAGCCCCACGGCCACGAGGGCGTAGAGAAACCCCATCTGCAGGCCGTTGACGACGGCCTGGGCGAGCTCGGTCATGCGTCAGGATCGCTCAGTTGGCGGGCTTCGGCTTGCTGTCGCGCTCCTGCCAGCCCGGGTTCGGGAAGAGCGGCTTGAAGTTGGCCTTGGCCGCCAGGTCCCACGGCCACACCGTGTGCTTCTCGCCGTCCCAGCCGACCTGCGTGACCACGCCCGTCGCCAGGACGTTCTGGCCGTTCTCGAACCGGATGCCCTTGTAGTCGATGATGAGCTGCTCGGGCCCCATGTTGGTCTCGTTGGCGGCCTTCTGCAGCGCGGCCGGGTCCACCGACTTCGCGCGGTTGATGACCTCGGCCATCCACAGCAGGCCGGTGATCTCGCGCATCGCCAGCTCGCCCATGTTCTGGCCACGGCTGTACTTCTTGTAGATCTCGTTGACCTTCTTCCAGCTCGGGCGGTCGTGCACGAGGTCGATGGCCGTGGGGTCGCGCCCGAGCCAGCCGGCGCCGCCGTTGGACTTCTTCTGCGCCTGCAGCCACGTCTCGTCGGAGTAGGCGCCGTTGCTGGTGGCAATCACCTTCGGCGACCACCCGGCCCGCTTGGCGTCGTTCTGGAACACCGTGGCGTCGGCGGTGTACTGCACGAGGAACAGCACGTCCGGGTCGGCGGCCTGCAGTCGTTGCACCTCTGAAGCAAGCGTGGTGGTGCCGGTCTTCGACGTGAGATCGAGCACCACCTGGTAGCCCGCCTTGGGCGCCAGCTCGCCGGCCACCTTGCGGTTGTCCTGGCAGAACAGGTTGTCGCACGTGAAGAACGCGATGGTCTTCAGATTCGTGGGGCCGCCCTTGTCGCGCCACTCCTTGAGGAAGGAGAAGACGCTGGCCACCATCGTCTTGTCGTTGGGGCCCGTGCGGAAGAACCACTTGAAGCCCTTCTCCGTCAGCGTCGGCGAGGCGCAGGCGTGGCACGTCATGGGCAGGCCCGCGCCGTCCACCACCGGCTGGATGAGCGAGGTGATGCCGCTCGTCCCCTCGCCGTTGATCCAGTGGACCTTGTTGACCGAGATCAATTGCTCGACGATCGTGCGCGCCTGCTCGCCGCGGCTCTGGTCGTCGCGCACGATGAACTTGATGGGCGCGCCGCCGAGCCCCGGGAACCCCTTGCCCGGCCCGAGCGGGACCTGGAGGTCCGGGTAGTCGTTGTTGACGATGTCCTCGGCCGTCTGCGCCGACCAGAGGTATTGCTGCCCGTAGCTGGCGAAGGTGCCCGTCAGCGGCAGCACCGAGCCGATGAGGACCTCGGTGACCTTCGGCTGCGCGGGCGCCGTGCGGGACAGGCCGAGGGCGGCGACGACGAGCACGGCGAAGACGGTGAGGCGGACGAGGTGACGTCGCATGCGGGGCCTCCAGTGGCCGGTATCCTACCATGCGATGATACGGCCCATGATCTCCCCCCAACGCACGCTGGCCCCCGACGTCGATCCGGTCCGCTTCGAGGTGATCCGCAGCGCGCTGCTGGCCATCACCGAGGAGATGGGCGCCACGCTCCGGCGCGCGGCGTACTCCACCAACATCAAGACGCGCGGCGACTTCTCGTGCGCGTTCTTCGACCGCGACCTGCGCACGATCGCCCAGGCGTTCGCCCAGCCCGCGCACCTGGGCTCGCTCGCCCACATCGTGCCGCGCGCCATCCGCGCCTACGGCGCCGAGCGGCTGGCGCCGGGGGACGGGATCCTCATCAACGATCCCTACCTGGGCGGCGTGCACCTCAACGACATCACGCTCATCACGCCGGTCTTCCACGAGGGCGCGCTGCTCGGCTACGTGGCCAACATCGCGCATCACGTGGACGTCGGCGGCGGCGCGCCGGGCAGTATCGGCGTGTCGAGCGAGATCTACCAGGAGGGGCTCGTCATCCCGCCGGTGCGCTTCGTGAAGGGCGGTCAGATCGACGGCGATCTCTTCGCGGTGATCCGCTCCAACTTCCGCGGCACGCGCGAGATCTCGGGCGACTTCCGGGCCCAGACCGCGGCCAACCGCCTCGGCGCCCAGCGGATCGGCGAGCTCGTGACCCAGTACGGCGCCGCCACCCTCACCCGCTATCTCGACGAGCTGCTGCGCTACACCGAGCGGCGAACGCGGGCGGCGTTCGCCGAGTTCCCCGACGGGCGCTTCAGCGCCGAGATGTTCATGGACAGCGACGGCGTCAGCGACGAGCCGGTGAAGCTGGCCGCGACGGTGACCATCGAGGGCGGCCGCCTGTCGGTCGATCTGACCGGGTGCGACGACCAGCGAAAGTCCCCCACCAACGCCACGACCTCGCAGACGTACTCGGGCGTCGTGTACGTGCTCAAGTGCCTCATCGACCCGGACATTCCCGTCAACGACGGCTTCTACCGGCTGATCGACATCCGCAGCCGCCCCGGCTCGGTCGTCCACGCCCAGCACCCCGCGGCAGTGGCGGCCGGCTGGGAGGTCGCGATGCAGATCTGCGACCTCCTGTTCCGCGCGCTCGCCGAGGCGCTACCCGATCGCGTGGTGGCGGGCACCAAGGGGTGCGTGTGCAACATCGCCTTCGGCGGTGTCGGTCCCGGCAACGGCGAGTACTTCACCTACTACGAGACGATCGCCGGCGGCTACGGCGCCACGCTCACCACCGACGGCATGGACGCCGTGCAGGCGCACTTCCAGAACACCGAGAACGCGCCCGTCGAGGAGACCGAGGCGAACTACCCCGTGCGCATCCTGCGCTACGAGATGATCGGCGACTCCGAGGGCGCCGGGCGCCACCGCGGCGGTCTCGGCGTGCGGCGCGACTACACCTTCCCCGGCCACGCGCCGAGCTTCTCGATCCTGTCGGACAAGGCGCGCTTCGCGCCCTGGGGGCTGTTCGGCGGCGAGGCCGCGCGACCGGCCAAGTACATCCTGAACCCCGAGACGCCGCAGGCCCGCGAGCTGCCCTCGAAGATCACCCTCCAGCTGGCACCCGGCGACGTGGTGAGCGTGCAGACGCCGGGCGGCGGGGGCACGCAGTCGCCGCTCGAGCGCCCCGCCGAGGCCGTCGCGCTCGACGTCGCCCTCGGCAAGATCTCGGCCGCGCGCGCCCGGGCCGCGTACGGCGTGGTCGTGGACCCGGCGACGCTGGCGCTGGACGCGGCCGCCACCGCCGCCGAGCGCGCGCGGCGGGGCTGATGCGCGCCCTTCGCATCGGCATCGACATCGGCGGCACCTTCACCGACGCCGCACTGGTGGACGGCGAGACCGGCGCGATCCGGGTCGTGAAGGTGCTGACGACGCCGGAGGACCCCGCGCAGGGGTTCATCGCCGCGCTCGAGCGCGGGCTGGCCGAGGGGCAGGCGGGCGGCGGCGACGTGGCCGTGGTCGTGCACGCCACCACGGTGGCCACCAACGCGATCATCGAGGGCCGGACGGCGCGCGTCGGCATGCTGGTGACGCGCGGCTTCCGCGACATCCTGGAGATCGGCCGCCAGATCCGCTCGCGCCTTTACGACGTCCATCTCCAGAAGCCCGCGCCGCTGGTGGCGCGCCGCTTCAGCCTCGAGGTGGGCGAGCGCCTCGATCACGAGGGGCGCGTGCTGCAGCCGCTCGACCTGGACGAGGTCCGCCGGGCGGTGCGCCGTCTGCGCGCGGACGGCGTGGAGGCCGTCGTCGTCTGCCTTCTGCACTCCTATCTCAACCCCGCTCACGAGCGCGCGGTGGCGGCGATCGTGCGCGAGGAGATGCCCGGCGTCCATCTGTCCGTGTCGTCCGAGGTGTGCCCGGAATATCGCGAGTACCTGCGCGCGAGCACCGCGGCGGTGAACGCCGCCGTGATGCCCATCGTCTCCCGCTACGTGGACGCGCTCGAGTCCCGGCTGCAGGCGCTCGGCGCCGACGCGCCCTTCTACGTGATGCAGTCCAACGGCGGCGTGATGACCTCCGCCTCCGCGAAGGCGCGCCCGGTCTACATGGTGGAGTCCGGGCCGGCGGCCGGCGTCATCGCGGCCGGCGCCATCGCCGCGCCGTACGGCCACCGCAACGTGATGTCGTTCGACATGGGCGGGACGACCGCCAAGGTCGGCCTCATCCAGGACGGGCGGCTGCGGCTGGCCACCGAGATCGAGGTCGGCGCGCAAGCGGTGACGCCGCTGGGCGAGGGCCGCGGCGGCGGCTATCCCGTGCGCACGCCGGTGATCGACCTCGTCGAGGTGGGCGCCGGGGGCGGCAGCGAGGCGTGGATCGACGCCGGCGGCGCCCTGCGCGTGGGCCCGCGCAGCGCGGGCGCCCGGCCGGGGCCCGCCTGCTACGGGCGCGGCGGCGTCACGCCGACCATCACCGACGCCAACCTCGCGCTGGGGCGGCTCAACCCCGCGTTCTTCCTCGGCGGCGAGATGGCGCTCGACGCCGAGGCGGCGCGCCGGGCGATCGCCGATGGCGTCGCGGCGCCGCTGGCGCTCGACCCCCTCGCCGCCGCCGCCGGCATCGTGGAGATCGCCAACGCGCACATGATCGGCGCCATGCGTCTCGTCTCCGTGCAGCGCGGCTACGATCCGCGCGACTTCGTGCTGGTGGCCTTCGGGGGCGCCGGCCCGCTGCACGCCAACGCGCTGGCGCGCGAGCTCGGCATTCCCGCCGTGCTCGTCCCGCCGAACCCGGGCATCGCGTCGGCCATCGGCATGCTGATGACGGACATCCGCCACGAGTTCGTCACCACGCGCCGCATGGGGCTGGACACGCTGACGCCGGCCACGCTGGAGGCGCTGTTCGCGGATTTCCAGGTCGAGGGCGCGGCCCGCCTGGACCGCGATGGCGTGCCGGCGGCCGACCGGCGCGTGCTGCGCAGCGTCGATCTCCGCTACCACGGCCAGTCGTTCGAGCTGCCGATCCTCGTGGCGGCGGGCCCGCTCACCGTCGCCGACGTCGGCCGCCTGCGTGCCGACTTCGACGCCGCCCACGAGCGCGCCTACGGCTACGCGGCGCCGGACGACGCGGTGGAGCTGGTCAACATCCGGCTGGCCGCGATCGGCGTGACGCCCCGCCCGCGCCGCGCGCCGCTGCCCGAGGGGTCGCGCGACGCCGCCGCCGCGCTCAAGGGCCACCGCGAGGTGTGGTTCGTGGAAACGCGCGGCTGGCAGCGGACGGACGTGCTGGATCGCACCAAGCTGCTACGCGGCAACGTCATCGCCGGCCCCGCCATCGTGGAGGAGCACGACGCGAGCACCCTCGTACATCCCGGATGGCACGCCGCCGTCGACGAGCACGGCAACCTGCTGCTGCGGGCGCGCTAGTCGTTCACCGTGCCGGTGATGCTCTTGATGAAGTGATCGATGAAGAACTGGTACATGAGGGCGGCGGGCAACCCCACCAGCAGCGCGGCCGCCATCAGCGCGCCCCAGTCGAAGATGTCCCCGCGGATCAGCAGGGCCGAGAGGCCGGCCGTGATCGTCTTCTCCTCCCGAACGCCCACGTAGACGACCGCGTAGAGGACCTCGTTCAGGGACAGCGTGCACGCGAAGATCGTCGCGATCACGATGCCCGGCCAGCTCAGCGGGACGACGACGCGCACGATCCCGCCGACCAGGCCGCAGCCGTCCACCCAGGCCGCCTCCTCGATGGCGGGGGGCAGCGTCTTGAAGAACCCCGCCAGCAGCCACGTGCAGAAGGGGATGGTGAAGGTCGGGTAGACGACGACCAGCGCCCACCACGAATCGAAGAGCCCGAGGATGCCGACCACCCGCGCGAGCGGCAGGAACAGGATGATGGGCGGCACGAGATAGGTGACGAAGATGGCGGTGCCGAGGGCTTGCGATCCCGGCAGGCGCAGGCGCGCGAGCACATAGCCGGCCGGCACCGCGGTGAGCAGCGTGATCAAAACGACCAGCACCATCAGGAGCGCGGTATTGAGCATCAGCGTGCCGAAGAACGTCCGCGCGAACAGCGTCTCGAAGTGCTCGAGCGTCGGCGGCAGATGGAACCAGAACGGGATCTGGTCCATCCGGTAGAGGTCCGCCTCCTTCTTGAAGGCGGTGATCGCGATCCAGAAGACGGGGAACAGGGCGACCAGGAGGAACGGCGCGAGCGCGGTGTAGATCAGCAGGTGGCGGCGGATCTCCCGCCGCGACCGGTGGGTCAGCACTCGGCGCTGATCGCGCGACGCACGGCCGCCTCGGCCAGCAGGGCCGCCGGGTTGACGAGATCCTTCCCCTCGCCCTCGGCCCCCAGCAGCAGCGGAATCTCCGTGCAGCCCAGCACGATGCCGTCGGCGCGCGCGGCGCGAAGGGCGGCGACCGCGGCGCGCGCGGCGTCCCGCTCCGCCGCGCCCTCCCGGCCCTCCATGACGGCGCGGATCGCCGCGTCCAGGCGCGCCTGCCGGGGGGCGTCGATCGTCTCGCAGCGCACGCCGCGCCCGCGCAGCGGCTCGACGTACATCGGGGGCGCGCCGGCGAAGCCCAGCACGCCGACGCGCTGCCAGCCGCGGCGCGCGACCTCCTCCAGCGTGACCTCGATCATGCTGACGACCGGACAGCCGGCGGCCTCCGTGATGGCGCGCAGGCCGATGTGCGCGGCGTTGCACGGGATGACGAGGAAGTCCACGCCCTTGCCGAGCCACGCGGCGGCCTCGACGAGCTGCGGGTCCACCTCCGCCGGCACGATCGGGCGGTCGTCCTCCCCGCGGCGCATGGGCAGGCGGCGGTGATACCAGACGACCATCGGGGGATAGCCGCCGTTCCAGTGCGGGGCCACCAGCTGCTGGGAGAGCCGGTGCACGCGGGCCTCGAAGTCCATCGTGGCCTGCGCGCTCATGCCGCCGAGGACCCCGATCCGCTTCAAAGCGACAGCAATATAGCAGCGACCGCCCTAGGCGTTGAGCTGCGATTCGAGGAGCGCTCGCACCTCTCCCGGCAGCGTGCGAGGATCGAACGGCTTGATCAAGACGCCCGCGGCCCCAAGAGCCCCCAGGCGATCGATCTCGTCCCGCATGGCCTTGGCCGTGAGGAAGATCACCGGCGTCGTGGCGGTGGCCGGCTGCGCGCGCAGCGCCGCCAGTGTCGCCGAGCCGTCCATCGCCGGCATCATCATGTCGAGCAGGATCGCGTCAGGCTTCTCGTCCTGGGCTTTGCGCACACCCTCGGCGCCGCTGGCCGCCTCGACGACCTCCATGCCACCCAGGCGACCGAGGCTCAGCCGCACGATCGACCGGATGTCCGCGTCGTCGTCGATGATCAAGACCTTCATGATCCCGTGACCGTCTCGGCGCCGCGCGCCGGTGGAACCTTCCGCAGCTCCACCACCAGCCGCCGGAAGTCCTCGTCGGAGGCCTTGGACTTGGTGAGAAAGCGCGTCGGGCCCAGGCGAAGCCGCCCGCGCTGTTCCTCCGTGAGGTCGCGACCCGTGTAGACGAGCACCGGAATGTCCCTCAGCTCGGGTCGCTGACGCATGGCGTCCACGACATCGAAGCCGTCGTGTTCGGGGAGCCCGACGTCGAGCACCATGAGCGCGGGGGGCTCGGCCTCGGCGATTCGAATCGCCTCCTTGCCGGTTGTCGCGTTTCGGACCGTGATCCCTTCCCGCGCGAGCTGCCGCGCCATGACGTCGAGCAGTGTCAGGTCGTCCTCCACGAGCAGGACGTAGCGGGCCTGCGCGACCACCCGACCCCGCTCCAGGCCATCGCGGATCGCCGCCAGCAGCTGGCGACTGTCGACGCGCTCAGGAAGGAAGAGCACCAGGTTGTCCGACGACGCCCCCGGCGACACCACGACCGGGCTGCCGAACAGAATCACCGGCACCGCCTCGAAGGTCGGGTCCTTCCTGATGCGCGCGATCAGCTCCGAGTCGCACTTCAGCAGGACGACGGCGACGTCGCCCCCCTGGAGCACCTCCCACGCGGCGTCCGCGTCCGGCACCGTGACGACGGTATAGCCGGCCTGCCTGATCACGTCTTCGAAGAACCCTCGGCGCTCCGCGTCGTCGCTGCAGACCAGGATCGCGCGTCCGAGCCGTGGCGCGATCGGCCTGGGCGCGGTCGCGATCCGGAACCAGAAGGTGCTGCCGCACCCTTCCTCGCCCTCGACACCGATCATGCCGCCATGCTGCTCGATGATCGACTTGCAGATCGCGAGCCCCAGGCCGGTGCCACCCTTCTCACGCGCGTCGGACGTCTCGACTTGCCGGAAGCGCTCGAAGATGGCCCGACGGTAGGCCGCGGGAACGCCTCGGCCGCGGTCCGTGACCCTGAACTCGACCCAGCCCTCTGCCGGCCGGACGCCGATCGTCACCACCCCGGCCGGCGGCGAGAACTTCACGGCGTTGGACAGCAGATTGACGAGCACCTGCACGATCCGATCGGCGTCGGCCCAGATCGTCGAGGAGACCTCGGGCGCCTCGACGGTGACGCCGTGCTCCTGCCCGAACGTCGCCAATGAGTCGATGGCGCGGCGCAGGACCGACTCGACAGGGACCTGCCCGAACTGCAGCTCGATCTTGCCGGTCTCGAGCCGCTCCAGATCGAGGATGTCGTTGATGAGCGCGACCAGCCGGACCGCGTTGCGCTCGGCGATGGCCACGACCTCGAGGACCTCGCCGGACAGATCGCCCACCGCCCCCGACGCCAGGAGGCCGAGCGACCCTCGGATCGACGTCAGCGGCGTTCGCAGCTCGTGGCTCACCGTCGAGAGGAACCCCTGCTTGAGCCGGTCGACTTCCTGGAGCCGCTCGACCGCGCTCTCCAGCTCGACGTTTTTCTCCTGCAGCATCTGCTCGATGCGTTTGCGCTCGGTGACGTCGCGCGCCGCCACGAACACACCCTGCAGCGTCCGGTCGCGGTCATAGAAGGTGGTCGCATTGTAGGAGACCACGGTGGTCTTGCCGTCCCGGGCGCGCGCCGTGAGCTCGTAGTCGTTGACCTTTTTCTCGCGCAACACCTTCTTGATGCCCGCTTCGGCCAGCGGCGGATCGGTGAAGTAGTTCTTGAACGGCGCGCCGATCAGCTCGTCGCGCGTGCACCCGGTGAGCGCCTCCATCTGCTTGTTGACGTCGGTGATGATCCCGGCCGGATCGGTGGTCATCAGCGCGTCGATGTTGGATTCGATGAGCGAGCGCGTGTAGAACTGCTGGTCGCGCAGGCGCTGATCGAGCTTCTTCTGCTCGGCTTCGACCTGCTTGCGCACGGTATTGTCGGTGCCGATCAACAGGTAGCCGATGATGACGCCCTGAGCGTCGCGCAGCGCCGTGACCGACACCACCGCCGGGAACCGGCTCCCGTCCTTGCGGAAGTAGGTCAGCTCGTAGATAT
>JBGQFW010000052.1:0-27919 GCA_041497115.1 Methylomirabilia bacterium | reverse complement strand
TAGGCTCGCGCGTTGGGTGGGGGGAGTGCGTGCTGAGGGGGCGTGCCGCCGGGGCCGCCGGCGAGGGGAGCCGATTACACGGGGGGGGGGGGCCGGGTGGGTGGACGGATGACGCGCGCGCGGTTGTCGGTAGTCGTCGTCACGCTGAACGAGGAGGAGCGGATCCGCGAGTGCCTGGAGTCGGTCGCGTGGGCCGATGAGCTGATCGTCGTGGACGCCGAGTCACACGACAAGACCGCGGCGATCGCCGGCGAGCTCACCGACCATGTGATCGTCCGCCCGTGGGCGGGGTTCGCCGCGCAGAAGAACTTCGGGCTCGCGCAGGCGGGCGGGGAGTGGATCCTCTCGCTCGATGCCGACGAGAGGGTGTCGCCGGCGCTGCGCGCCGAGATCGCCGCCGTCCTCGAGGAAGGGGGCGCCGAGGGGTACGCGGTGCCGCGGCGGAACGTCTTCTGGGGCCGCTGGGTCCGCCACGGCGGCCTCTATCCCGACTGGCAGGTGCGCCTCTTCCGTCGCGGCCGCGGCCGGTTCGTCGAGCGCGCGGTGCACGAGTCCGTCACGATCGACGGCCGGGTCGAGCGGCTGCGCGCACCCCTCGACCATCGCTCGTACCGGGACGTTGCGGACTTCCTGGCCCGCGCCGACCGCTACACGTCGCTGGCGGCGGAGGAGTGGGTGGCGGCGGGGCGGCCGGTGCGCCCGCTGCTGGATCTGGTCGCGCGCCCGGCCGGCCGCTTCCTGGCCATGTACGTGGCGCGCGCCGGGTTCCTCGACGGCTGGAGGGGATTCCTCTTGGCGACGCTCTATGCGTACTATGTCCTCATGCGCTCGGCCAAGATCTGGGAGAGAACGAGGCGGTGATGGCGGGACGGGAACGCGTGCTGTCGGGGATGCGCCCGAGCGGCCGGCTCCACCTGGGCAACTACCTGGGCGCGCTGGCCAACTGGGTCAGCCTTCAAGATGACTACGATTGCTTCTATTTCTCCGCCGACTGGCACGTGCTCACCGACCGGTCCGACATCAGCGACGTCCCCGCCAGCACGATCGAGATGGCCGCCGACTGGCTCGGCGCCGGCCTCGATCCCGGGCGCTCGACGCTCTTCATCCAGTCGATGGTGCCGGAGCACGCCGAGCTCCACCTGCTCTTCTCGATGGTGACGCCGGTCGGCTGGCTCGAGCGCGTGCCGACCTACAAGGAGCGCATCGAGCAGCAGGGGATCGCCTCGCCGTCGTACGGCCTGCTCGGCTACCCGCTGCTGCAGTCGGCCGACATCCTGATGTACAAGGCGCGGTGGGTGCCGGTCGGCATCGACCAGGTGCCGCACGTCGAGCTCACGCGCGAGGTGGCCCGGCGCTTCAACGCCGCGTTCGGCCCGGTGTTCCCCGAGCCGGACGCCAAGCTGACCCAGATCCCCAAGGTGCCCGGCACCGACGGCCGCAAGATGTCCAAGTCGTACGGCAACGACATCGAGCTGGCCGACAGCGCCGAGACGATCCGGGCCAAGATCCGGCCGATGATGACCGACCCCGCCCGCAAGCGGCGGACCGACCCGGGCAACCCCGACATCTGCCCGGTCTTCGACCTGCACCGGATCTTCACGCCGCCCGCCGACCGGGAGGCGTGCGCGACGGGCTGCCGCACCGCCGGCATCGGCTGCCTGGACTGCAAGGACGTGCTGCTCCGGCACATGCTGCCACCGCTCGAGAAGATCCGCGAGCGGCGCCAGGCCTTCGCCGAGAAGCCGGACACGATCCGCGAGATCCTCGTGGACGGCTCGCGCCGGGCGCGCGTGATCGCCCAGCAGACGATGGCCGAGGTCCGTGGCGCCGTGAAGCTGACCCCATGAGCGGCATCGGGCTCACGCCCGACGGGGCGGCCACCGGCGAGCTCCAGCTGCGCGTCGGCGACTTCGAGGGGCCGCTCGACCTGCTCCTGCACCTCTGCCGTACCAACGAGATCGACCTGGCCGCGCTGCCGGTCCGCGCGATCACCGACCAGTACCTCGGCCACCTGGAAGCGCTGGAGTTCCGCGACCTCGAGACGGCCGGCGCCTACCTGGTCATGGCGGCGACGCTCATCTATCTGAAGTCGAAGCTGCTCGTGCCTCCCGACGAGACGGTCGACGAACCCCTCGACGAGGAGGCGCTGGCCCTCAAGCTGGAGCTGGAGGAGCGGCTGCGCGAGTACGCCCGCGTGAAGACGCAGGGCGTGTGGCTCGGCCGGCGCGAGGCCGAGCAGCTGCTGATCTGGGGGCGGCCGTCGAGCACGCTGCCCGCGCTGGAGGACGTGCCGCTCGAGGACCTCTCGGTCCACTGGCTCGAGCGGACGCTGCGGCGGCTGATCGAGGAGCAGCAGCGGCTGCGCCCGCGCGAGATCGAGCCCAATCCGCCGTCGGTGCTGGAGCGCATGAGTGAGATCCTCTCGCTCCTGCGCGACACCTGGTCGCTCCTGTTCAGCTCGATGACGGGCGGCGAGCGCCGCCGCTCGGAGATCGTCGTCACGCTGCTGGCGGTGCTCGAGCTCTGCCGCCAGGGCAAGATCCGCACCCAGCAGACCGAGCTCTTCGGCGACATCGTGATCGAACGCCAGCCCGCAACCCCGGAGGAGACTTCGAGTGCCGAACCCAGTTGACGTGGTCGAGGCCCTGCTCTTCGCCTCCGACGTGCCGCTCGAGGCCGAGCGGATCCGGGAGGTGCTGGATCTCGAGAACGCGGCGGTCGCCCGCGAGCTGGTCGGCGAGCTGATCGCCCGCTACGACGCGCCGCCGCGCGGTCTGGCCATCGTCGAGGTCGGCGGCGGCTACCGGATGGTGACGCGGCCGGAGCTGGCGCCGTGGCTCGTGCGGCTGGCGCGCGCCCGCACGCGCGTGCGTCTCTCGCGCCCGGCGCTCGAGACGCTGGCGATCGTCGCCTACAAGCAGCCGGTGTCGCGCCCCGAGCTCGACGCCGTGCGCGGCGTCAACTCCGAGGCCGTGCTCGACAATCTCCTCGAGCGGCGGCTGATCCGGATCGGCGGCCGCAAGGAGGCCCCCGGGCGGCCGTTCCTGTACGAGACCACCCGCGAGTTCATGGTGGCGTTCGGACTGCGCGATCTCAACGACCTGCCGAAGGTCGAGGGCGAGCTCGTCATTCCCGAGCTCGCGCCCGACGTCGCGGCGGCCACCGACGGCCATGGCGAAGCTGAGACTCAACAAGATCCTGGCGCAGGCGGGGCTGACGTCTCGTCGCGGGGCTGACCAGCTCATCCTCGAGGGTCGCGTCGCCGTCAACGGCGCCGTGATCCGCGAGCCGGGCACGGTCGCCGATCCCGCCCACGACACGATCGCGGTGGACGGCCGCCCGGTGCCGTCGGCCGAGGTCCCGCAATACCTGATGCTCCACAAGCCGGCCGGCGTCGTGACCACCGTGCGCGATCCGCAGGGACGCCCGGTGGTCACCGACCTGCTGCCCCGCGACGTGCGCGAGCGCGTCTATCCGGTCGGCCGCCTCGACGCCGACGTCGAGGGGCTGCTGCTGCTCACCAACGACGGCGCGCTCACCCACCGGCTGCTGCACCCGCGCTACGAGCTGCCCCGCGTGTACGAGGCGGACGTGACGGGCGCGGTGACGCCGGCCGATCTGCCGCGCTGGCGGCGCGGCGTCACCCTCGCCGACGGCCCGGCGGCGCCCCTCGGCGTCACGCTGCTGGCGGGCGGCGGGGCGTCGAGCCGGCTGCAGCTGACGTTCGCCGAGGGGCGCAAGCACGAGGTCAAGCGCTACTGCGAGGCGCTCGGCCATCCCGTGCGGCGCCTGCGCCGCGTCGCCTTCGGGCCGCTCGTGCTGGGGTCGCTGCCGGTCGGCGCCTGCCGTCCGCTCACCCCGCGCGAAATCGACGCGCTGCGGGCGGCGGCGAGCGCGGCGCCTCAGCGCGGGCGCGCCGCCTCGGCGGTGATCACGAAGGCTCCGTCGTCGGAGCGGCGATAGCGGTACGTCCAGGGGCGGGGATCGGGCAGGCGCTCGATGAACGGCCCCGCCTTCTCGCCCCGCGCGTTGCTCGCCCCGCTCGTGAGATCGGTCAGGGCCGGCGGCGGCGCGCCGGTGTGGGCGGCGTAGCGCTCGGCGGCGGTGGTGAGCCGGTCGCGATCGGCCCGAACGCTCGCGAGGAGCGCACGGCTCGCCACGCAGCACATCCCGCCGCTGAGCAGCGTTCCCGCGAGGACTCCGACGCACACGAGCCAGAGCCACCCGGACCATGAGCCCGCCCGCCCGCGGCCGGCGGCGCGGCGCCCGAGCCGATAGAGCGGGATCGCCACGACGAGGAGCGCCGCGACGACGAAACCGCCGAACGGCAGCTGCTCGAGCGGCGATGCGCGCAACGACTCGGCCGCGCGGGTGGACGGACACGGCCAGTCGCCGCGAGGGCCGCGGCTGCAGAGGGCGAGCCTCCCGCGCTCGGCCGTGACGACCCACGCCCGGCCCCACGGGTCCTCGGCGGAGATGGCGGCCTCCGGTAACGCCTCGTTGAGAGCGGCGAGCGTGACGGGTGGACCGCCGCGCAGGCGCTGATAGCGCGCGGCCTGGGTTCCGCTCCAGCGGATCTCGGCACGGACCGCGTCGAGGCGGATGTCGTCGGCGAGCCGGTCCAGCTGCACGCCGGAGGCGCTGGAGGTCAGGCCGCTGGACGCCATGAACGCCAGGACGACGGCGAGAAGCGCGAGCAGGATCGTCTGCCGGGCGGCCATCCGGGGTCCTTGTACCACGCCGTGGATTGCTTGCGCTGCGCGCAAACGTTCGCCTATAATGCCCGGTACTCAGTAGAGAGCGTGGGCAGGAGTCCCTATGGACCTGGGCGATTGGCGCTCCAGGATCAGCGAACTCGACAACCAGATCCTCAACCTCCTCAACCAGCGCGCCGAGGCCGCCCTCCAGATCGGAGACCTCAAACGACGGCAGGAAGCGCCGTCGTATGTCCCGGAGCGCGAGGCGGCGGTGGTGCGCGGTTTGACCGCCGCCAACCGCGGGCCGCTACCGGGTGAGGCGGTGCAGGCCGTCTGGCGGGAGATCCTCTCGGCGTGCCGCGCGCTGGAGGGGTCGGTGACGGTCGCCTACCTGGCGCCGCCCGCCACGTTCACGCACCAGGCGGCCCGCGAGCGGTTCGGCGAGTCGGTGAGCTACCATCCCTCGCGCTCGATCGCCGACATCTTCGAGGACGTCGAGCGGGGCCGGGCCCAGTTCGGCGTGGTGCCGGTGGAGAACTCCATCGAGGGCGCCGTCAACGTCACGCTGGACCGGCTGGTCGACTCCGACCTGCGCATCTGCGGCGAGCTCACGCTGGAGATCGGGCAGTGCCTGCTCTCCCGGGCCGGCGAGCTGCGCGAGATCAAGCGCGTGCTCTCGCACCCGCAGGGGCTGGCGCAGTGCCGCGGCTGGCTCACCGCCAACCTGCCGGACGTGCCGGTGGAGGAGACGACCTCCACCGCGGCCGCCGCCGAGCTGGCCGCCGGCGACGCGACGCTGGCCGCCATCGCCTCCGCCCTCGCCGGCCGCCTCTACGGCGTGCCCGTCCTGCGCGAGCGCATCGAGGACAACCGGCAGAACACCACGCGCTTCCTCGTCATCGGACGGCAGGCCGCCGGCCCCAGCGGCCGCGACAAGACCACGATCCTCTTCGCCATGCCGAACCAGCCGGGCGCGCTCTACCGGATCCTCGAGCCGTTCGCGCGCACCGGCCTCAACCTGACCAAGATCGAGTCCCGGCCGGCCAAGCGGTTGCCGTGGGACTTCGTGATGTTCGTCGATTTCGAGGGCCACCAGGACACGCCGACGGTGGCCACCGTGCTGAGCGAGATCGCGGAGCGAACCCGGTATCTCAAGATCCTGGGCTCGTACCCCGCCGCATAAGGAGAGCGTATGCACACGCAGTGGGAGTCCCTGGCCAACGAGCACATCCTCGGGATCGCTCCCTACGAGCCCGGCAAGCCCGTCGAGGAGCTCGAGCGCGAGCTCGGCATCCACGACGCGATCAAGCTGGCCTCCAACGAGAATCCGCTGGCGCCGTCCGACCGCGTGCAGAAGGCGATCGCGGCCGCGCTGACGAGCCTCAACCGCTATCCGGACGGCAGCGGCCACTACCTGCGCCAGGCGCTGGCCAAGAAGCACGACGTCACGCCCGACCAGGTCGTCCTCGGCAACGGCTCCAACGAGCTGATCGAGCTGGTCGTCCGCACGTTCCTCAAGCCGGGCGACGAGGCGGTGGTGCCGCACCCGTCGTTCGTCGTCTATCCGATGATTGTCCAGGCGGCCGGCGGCATCCGCGTGATGGTCATGCTCAAGGACTACCGGCTCGACCTCGAGGCGATGGCGCGGGCGATCACGCCGATGACGAAGATCGTCTTCATCGCCAACCCCAACAACCCGACCGCCACGCTCGTCACCGCCGACGAGGTCGCCCACTTCATGTCCAAGCTGCCCGAGCGGACGATCGTCGTCTTCGACGAGGCCTACGTCGAGTTCGCGCTGGGGCCGGACTTCCCCGACGCGCTGCAGTACATCAAGCAGGGGCGCAAGGTGGTCGTGCTGCGGACGTTCTCCAAGGCGGCCAGCCTGGCCGGCCTGCGGGTCGGCTACGGCGTGGCCGACGCCGACGCGATCTCGCTCATGAACCGCATCCGCCAGCCCTTCAACGTCAACTCGCTGGCGCAGGTGGCCGCGCTCGCCGCGCTGGAGGACGACTCCCACATCCTCGAGTGCGTGCGGATGATCGAGGCCGGCCGCCACTACCTCTACGACGAGTTCAACGCGCTGGGTGTCAAGTACGTCCCCTCGCGGGCGAACTTCATCCTGGTGGACGTCGGGCGCAGCGCCTCCGACATCTACCAGCGGCTGCTCAAGGAAGGCGTGATCGTGCGGCCGCTGACGCCGTTCGGGATGGAGTCCGCCCTGCGCGTGACGGTCGGTACGCCGCAGGAGAATCGCCGCCTCGTCAAGGCGCTGCGCACGGTGCTGGGGAAGAGCTCGGCGTGATCGAGCGGCTGGCGATCGTCGGCGTCGGGCTCCTGGGCGGCTCGGTCGCCCGGGCCGCGCGCGCCCGGGCGATCGCCCGCGAGATCGTGGGGGTCGGCCGCGATGCCGGCCGGCTGCGGCCGGCGCTGAGCGACGGCACGCTGGACCGGGTCACCACCGATCTCGCCGAGGGCGTGGGCGGCGCCGACCGGATCGTGCTGGCCGCGCCCGTGCTGGCCAACGAGACGCTGCTGGCCGCCGTCTGGCGGGCGGCCTCGCCCGGCGCGCTGCTCACCGACGTCGGCTCCACCAAGGGCGGCATCGTCGCCGCCGCCGAGCGGCTGGCCGCCGCGCGGGACGACGTGCAGTTCGTGGGCAGCCACCCGATGGCCGGCTCCGAGAAGAGCGGCTACGCGGTGGCGCGCGCCGATCTCTTCGAGGGCGCCACCGTCGTCGTGACGCCGACCGAGCGCAACGAGCCGGCCGCCGTCAAGAGCGTGAGCGAGTTCTGGGCGGGGCTGGGCGCGCGGGTGGTGACGCTCGATCCGGACACGCACGACCGCGCGGTGGCGGCGATCAGCCACCTGCCGCACGTGGTGGCGTGGGCGCTGGTGGACGCCGTCGTGCGCTTCGAGCCCGACGCGCTCGCGGTGGCCGCGCGGGGCTTCAAGGACACGACGCGGATCGCCGCGTCCGATCCGGCGATGTGGCGCGAGATCCTCGCCGGCAATCGGCGCGCGGTGCTCGACAGCCTGGCGGCGTTCCGGCAATCGCTCGACGAGCTGGAGCGGCTGGTGGCCGCCGAGGACGGCGCCGCGCTCACCGCGACGCTGGCGCGGCTGAAGACCGTGCGGGAGCGGCTGTCGTGAAGTTCCGCGTGCGGCCGGTGCGGCGCCTGCACGGCGAGGCCGAGGTGCCCGGCGACAAGTCCGTCTCCCACCGGGCCGCGCTGCTGGGCGCGCTGGCCGAGGGGGTGAGCGAGGTCCAGGGCTTCCTTGAGGCGGAGGACTGCCTGCACACGCTCGCCGCGGTCCAGGCGCTGGGCGCCGAGGTGACGCGCAAGGGGTCGGGCCACTACCGCATCGCGGGCGGGGGCCGGCGCGGGCTCAGCGAGCCCGCCGACGTGATCGACTGCGGCAACTCCGGCACGATGGCGCGGCTGCTGCCCGGCGTCCTGGCCGGCCAGCCGTTCTGGACCCTGATGACCGGCGACGCCTCGCTGCGCCGGCGGCCCATGGACCGCATCGCGCGGCCGCTGACGGCGATGGGCGCGACCATCGTGGGGCGTGCGGACGGCACGCGGCTGCCGCTGGCGATCCGCGGCGCCGCCACGCTCAAGGCGATCGACTACACCACCCCGGTCGCCTCCGCGCAGATCAAATCGGCGGTGCTGCTGGCGGGGCTGGCCGCCGACGGGCCCGTCACGGTGACCGAGCCGGCGCCCTCCCGCGACCACTCCGAGCGCATGCTGCGCCGCTTCGGCGCCCGCGTGGAGAGCGGCGGGCTGACGGTGACGCTGACCCCCGGACCGCTGTCGGCGACGTCGGTGGTGGTGCCGGGCGACATCTCGTCGGCCGCGTTTCTCCTGGTCGCCGGCGCCGTCGTCGGCGACGCGCGGGTCACGCTGCACCGGGTCGGCACGAACCCCACGCGTACCGGCGTGCTCGACGTGCTGGAGGCGATGGGCGCCCGCGTGACCGCCGACCGGGCGGCCGACGAGGGTGAGCCGACCGCCTCGCTCACGGTGACGTCGAGCGCGCTGCGGGCGGCCGAGATCGGCGGCGCGCGCCTCATCCCGCGGCTGATCGACGAGGTGCCGATCCTCGCGGTCGCCGGTGCGCTCGCCTCCGGCGTCACGGTCGTGCGCGACGCGCGCGAGCTGCGGGTGAAGGAATCCGACCGGATCGCCATGATCGCCCGCGAGCTCGGCCGGCTGGGCGCCGCCGTCGAGGAGCGCCCGGACGGGATGGCCATCAGCGGCGGCCGGCGGCTGCGCGGCGCCGCGGTGTCGAGCGGCGGCGACCACCGCATGGCGATGGCGCTCGCGGTGGCCGGGCTGGTGGCCGAGGGCGAGACGGTGATCGACGACGTCGACTGCGTCGCGACCTCGTTCCCGCTGTTCGCCGACATCGTCAACATTCTCGCCGGCGCCGACGCGATCACGGTGGAGCCCTGACGGTGGGCGGACGCGAGCCGGTCATCGCCATCGACGGTCCGGCCGGCGCCGGCAAGGGCACCGTGGCGCGCCGGCTCGCCGCGCGGCTGGGCTACCAGCTGCTCGACACCGGCGCCATGTACCGGGCGCTGGCGTGGTCGGTGGGGCGGGCGGGGCTCGAGCTGGAGGACACGCCGGCGCTGCGGCGCCACGTCGAGCGCGTGCAGATCGACGTGGACGGCGACCGCGTGATCGTGGACGGCCGCGACGTGACCGACGAGATCCGCTCGCCCGAGATCGCCGCGCTGACCTCCAACCTCTCGACGCTGGCTGTCGTGCGCGACAAGCTCACGCCGGTGCAGCGCCGCATGGCGGCGGGGGGCGGCGTGGTGCTGGAGGGGCGCGACACCGGCACCGTGGTGTGCCCCGACGCCGAGGTGAAGTTCTATCTCGACGCCTCGCTGGCCGAGCGCGCGCGCCGGCGCCAGCTCGAGCTGCGGGCGCGCGGCGTCGAGGTGGACCCCGAGGCGGCCCGGCGCGAGATCGCCGCCCGCGACGACCAGGACTCGAGGCGGGCGCTGGCCCCGCTACGCAAGGCGCCCGACGCGATCGAGGTGGACACCACCGGCCTCACGATCGAGCAGGTCGTGGCGGTGCTGGCGGAGACGGTCGAGCGGCGGCGGCGCGAGGCGCTCCGATAGATGCTCTACGCGATCTGCAAGCCGATCGCCGTGCTCATCATGCGGCTGCTCTTCCGCCTGGAGGCGCGGGGCACCGAGCACCTGCCGGCCACCGGCCCGGTGCTGATCGTGGCCAACCATTCCAGCGTGCTCGATCCGCCGCTGGTCGGCGGCGTCGCGCCGCGCCGGCTGACGTTCCTGGCCAAGGCGGAGCTGTTCCGGGTGCCCGGCTTCGGCGCGCTGATCCGCCGGCTGGGCGCCCAGCCGCTGCGGCGCGAGGGCGCCGATCCCTCGGCGCTGCGCACGGCGCAGCGGGTGCTCGAGCAGGGCGGTGCGCTGCTGGTCTTCCCGGAAGGCACCCGCGGCGAGGAGGGGACGCTCCGGCCGGCCAAGCTGGGGGCGGCGCTCCTGGCGATGCAGACCGGGGTGCCGGTGGTGCCGGCCTATATAAGAGGAAGCGGGCGGGCGTGGCCGCGCGGGCGGCGACTTCCCCGGCCTGCTAAGGTGTGGGTGACCTTCGGCGCCCCGCTCGTGTTCGCCCGGCCGACGGGCGCCGAGCGCAAGGCGCAGTACGAGGCGGCAGGACGTCGGATGATGGCCGCGATCGCGGAGCAGAGGGACGCGGCGGTACGTGAGGCAGGCGTTGCCGGCGCCCGGCGCCCGCTTCAAATTCACTGAACGGAGGAACTGGCAGCATGGCGATGGACGAAACGGGTAAGAATCTCGGCGCACCCCGTACGGAGGGCGAGGGGCCCGAGGAGCGCATGGAGGACTGGTTCAAGGAGGGGTCGGCCACCAGCGAATTCGAGGAGGGCGAGGTCGTCCGCGGCCGCGTCGTCCACGTGGGCACCAGCGAGGTGCTGGTGGACGTCGGGTACAAGAGCGAGGGCGCGATCCCGATCGAGGAGTTCCACCGGCACGGCTCGCTGCCCAAGGTGGGCGACGAGATCGAGGTCTACCTCGAGGCCAAGGAGGACGCCGAAGGGCTCATCGTCCTCTCCAAGGACAAGGCCGACAAGATCAAGGTCTGGGACGCGGTCACCCAGGCCTACGAGAAGGGGTCACCCGTGGAGGGGCGCGTCGTGGAGGTCGTCAAGGGCGGCCTCAGCGTGGACGTCGGGGTCAAGGCGTTCCTGCCCGGCTCGCAGGTGGACCTGCGTCCGGTGAAGAACCTCGCCTCGATGATCGGGCAGCCCATCCGCGCCCGGGTGATCAAGCTCAACCGCCGCCGCGGCAACGTGGTCCTCTCCCGCCGGGCCGTGCTGGAAGAGGAGCGCGAGGAGAAGAAGAAGCACACGCTCGAGGTGCTCGCCGAGGGCATGGTCCTCACCGGCACCGTGAAGAACATCACGGACTATGGAGCGTTCATCGACCTCGGCGGGATCGACGGCCTTCTCCATGTAACTGATATGAGCTGGGGGCGCGTCGGCCATCCTTCCGAGATCTTCCAGGTCGGCGACCAGGTCGAAGTCGTTGTCCTGCACTTCGACCGCGAGAACGGCCGGGTGTCGCTCGGCTACAAGCAGAAGTCGTCCGATCCGTGGGAGCGCGTCGAGCAGACCTTCGCGCCGGGCACCAAGGTGCGCGGCCGGGTCGTGAGCCTGACCAACTACGGCGCCTTCGTCGAGCTGGAGGCCGGGGTGGAAGGGCTCGTGCACGTCTCCGAGATGTCGTGGACGCGGCGGGTGCGCCACCCCAGCAAGATCGTCAACGTGGGCGACGAGGTGGACGTGATCGTGCTCGACGTCAACCGGGCGGCCAAGCGCATCTCGCTGGGCATGAAGCAGGTCGAGCCCGACCCGTGGGCCACCATCGACGAGCGTTACCGGGTGGGCAGCCGCGTGATGGGCAAGGTGCGCAACCTCACCGACTTCGGCGCGTTCATCGAGCTGGAGCCCGGGGTGGACGGCCTGCTGCACATCTCCGACATGTCGTGGACGCGCAACGTCGGCCACCCGTCGGAGGCGCTCAAGAAGGGGCAGGAGCTCGAGACCCAGATCCTGAACATCGACAAGGACAACAAGCGGATCTCGCTGGGGCTCAAGCAGGTCCAGCCGGATCCGTGGTCGACGGTGGCCTCGCGCTATCCGATGGGCTCGCGCGTGACCGGCAAGGTGGTTCGCCTGACCGACTTCGGCGCCTTCGTGGAGCTCGAGCCGGGCGTGGACGGGCTGCTCCACATCTCGCAGATGTCCAGCCGCGTGGTGACGCGGCCCGACGAGATCGTCAACGTCGGCGACGAGCTGACGCTCATGGTGATTCGCGTGGATCCCAACGAGCGCCGCATCGGCCTCAGCCTCAAGGAGCTCGCCCACGCGGTGGCGCCGCCGGACGTCGCCGAGGACCCCAACCGCGGCGGCGGCGGGCGCCGGCGCAAGGGCAAGCAGCGCGAATACGACTACGAAGACGAGAACTAGCGTGGGGGGACGGCTGAGAGTCCTGGCCACCGCCGCGCTCGTCTTCTTGGTGGTGGCCGGCCTGTTCGTGGTCGTGGTCGGCGGGATGGCGCGGGGCGGGGGCGGCGCGGCGCCGCTCTTCGGCCCCCGCGTGGCCATCGTCGAGCTCGAAGGCATCATCACCGACGTGGACGACCTCGTCGCCGAGTTGAAGGCCGATCGCGAGAACCCGGCGGTGCGCGCGGTGGTGGTGCGCATCAACAGCCCGGGCGGCGTCGTCGGGCCCACCCAGGAACTGCACGACGCGATCGTGAAGGTGCGCAAGGCGGGCAAGCCGGTGGTGGCCTCGCTCGGCGCGATCGCCGCCTCCGGCGGCTACTACGCGGCGGTGGCCTGTGACCAGATCTATGCCAATCCCGGCACGCTCACCGGCTCCATCGGCGTGATCATGCAGCTGGCCAACGTCGAGCAGCTCATGAAGAAGGTCGGCGTGGACTACATCGTGGTGAAGGCTGGCCAGTTCAAGGACGTGGGCAACATCGGCCGCGCGATGACGCCGGAGGAGCGGCGCGTGCTGCAGGCGCTCCTGGACGACGTGCACGCCCAGTTCATCACCGCGGTGGCGACGGGCCGCAAGCTCGATCGCGACGAGGTCGTCCGGTTCGCCGACGGCCGCGTGTTCTCGGGGATGCAGGCCAAGGACCTCAAGATGGTGGACGCGCTCGGCGGGCTGGAGGACGCGGTGCTCGCGGCCGGCAAGCTGGCCGGGCTGCCGTCGCCGCCGGCGGTGCTCCCGCCGCGGCGCCACTTCTCCTTCATGAATCTGCTGCGTAACCAGTTCGGCGGCGGCCCGGCGGGGGCGCTGCTGCTGCGCCCGGGGCTGCCCGCGTTCAAGACGCCGCTCTATTTGATGGACTGATCCCGCGTGCCTCGGGGGAGTGCTTGCTAACTCCCCATGACGGTTGACATTCTCGCGCGCAGCGTGCTAGCGTGCCCGGTGGCCGCGGTATCGCGGCAGCGGGCCCCCGACGGGGCGGCGATGAGCCGAGGGTGGACGACGATGACGAAAGCCGAGCTGATCGACGAGGTTTCGAAGCTCTCGAACCTCACGAAGAAGGAGACCGAGACGATCGTCAACACGGTCTTCGACAACATCACCGACGCCCTCGCCAAGGGCGACAAGGTGGAGTTGCGCGGCTTCGGCAGCTTCCGCATCCGCCATCGCAACTCGCGCAAGGGCCGCAACCCGAAGACCGGCAGCGCGGTGGACGTCCCCCAGAAGCGCGTTCCTTTCTTCAAGGTCGGCAAGCGACTGCGCGAGCTCGTCAACACGTGAGGCGGCTGCCGACCAGGTGAGGCGGCTGTGGGCGCCCTGGCGTATGGCCTGGATCGGCGCGTCCCAGGCTCCTGCCGGCTGTGTCTTCTGCAACGCGCGCGACGGCGGCGACGACCGGGCGAGCTTCGTCCTCGAGCGCGGTGAGCACGCCTTCCTGATCCTCAACCTCTATCCCTACGCCTCCGGCCACCTGATGGCGGTCGTCAATCGCCACCTGGCCGTGCTGACCGAGGCCCGGCCGGCCGAGCTCGCCGACCTGATGCGGCTGGCCCAGCGGGGCGTGGCGGCGCTCGGCGCCGAGTACCGGCCGGACGGCTTCAACGTGGGGCTGAATCTCGGGAAGGCGGCGGGCGCCGGCATCGAGGACCACCTGCACCTGCACGTGGTCCCGCGCTGGAACGGCGACGCGAACTTCGTCAACGTGATCGGCGAGACGCGCGTGCTGCCGGAGCTGCTCGACACGACCTGGGCGCGGCTGCGGGGACGCCTCGGTGACTGACGCCGGCGCCACCCCGATGATGACGCAGTACCGGGAGCTGAAGCGCCGGTTCCCCGACCACCTGCTGCTCTTCCGGCTCGGCGACTTCTACGAGCTCTTCGCGGAGGACGCCGAGCTGGGCGCCCGGCTGCTGTCCATCACGCTCACGGCGCGGCAGGGGGTGCCGATGGCGGGCATCCCGCACCACGCGGCCGACGGCTACATCGCCCGCCTCGTCGGGGTCGGCCAGAAGATCGCGATCTGCGAGCAGATGGAGGGCGCCGCCAAGGGCAAGAAGCTCCTGCGCCGCGACGTCGTGCGCGTCATCACGCCGGGGACGCTCACCGACACCGCGTACCTGGCCGGCGCCGCCAACAACTTCCTCCTGGCGGTGGGCCGCACGGGCGCGGCCACCGGCGTGGCGCTGCTCGACGTCTCCACCGGCGAGTTCTGGGCCGGCGAGGACGGTCCGGGCGAGGACGCCGTGCTGGCGGCCGCGCTGCTGCGCCGCCCGACCGAGGTCCTGCTGCCCGAGAGCCAGCGGGCCGGCGGTGATCTGCTCGCGCGGCTGCAGGCGACCGGCGCGGCGCTGACCTTCGCCGACCCCGGCCTCTGGAGCGGCCGCCGCGCCGCCGCCGACCTCTGCGCGCATTTCGGCGTGACCGCGCTCGACGCCTTCGGCGTGGGCGACCTCGCGGCGGGGTTGCCCACCGCCGCCGCCGCGCTCGCCTACGTGCGCGCGACCCAGGGCGACCGGCTCGGCCACATCGTGCGGCTGGGACGGCTGCGGCCGGCCGACTGCATGACGCTCGACGAGACGGCGGTGCGTACCCTCGAGCTGCTGGAGGCCAGCGACGGCACGGCGCGCAGCTCGCTGCTCGGCGTGCTCGACGAGACGGTGACGCCGATGGGCGCCCGGCTGCTGCGCCAGTGGCTGCTCCAGCCGCTGCTCGACCGGGCGGGGATCGGCGCGCGCCAGGACGCGATCGAGGCGCTGGTGGAGGGGCCCGACACGCGCGCGGCGCTGCGGCGGCTGCTCAAGCCGGTCGGCGACCTCGCGCGGCTGACCAGCCGGGCCACGCTCGGTGTCGCCCACGCGCGCGACCTGGTCGGCCTGCGCGCGTGTCTCGGGCCGCTCGAGGCGATCCGCGACGCGGCCGCCCCGGCGCCGGCCCCGCTCCTGGCCGAGGCGCGGGCGGCGCTGGCCGATCTCGCCGACCTGCGCGCGACGCTGGAGGCCGCCCTCGTGGACGAGCCGCCGGCCACGCTGGCGGACGGGGGCGTCATCCGCGAGTCCTGGAACGAGGGGCTGCGGGCGATCGTGAGCGACGCCGCCGAGGCGCGGCGCTGGATCGCCGGCCTCGAGGAGCGCGAGCGGGCGCGCACCGGCATCACGAGCCTGCGCGTGCGCTTCAACCGGGTCTTCGGCTACGGCATCGAGGTGACCCACGCGCAGGCCGGTCGCGTCCCCGACGACTATATCCGCCGCCAGACGCTGACCGGCGCCGAGCGCTACGTGACGCCCGAGCTGAAGGAGTACGAGGCCCGGGTGCTCGGCGCCGAGGAGCGCCGGCGCCGGCTCGAGCACGAGCTGTTCGACGAGCTGCGTGGCCGGGTCGCCGCCCGCGCCGCCGACCTGCTGGCCACCGCGCGCGCCCTGGCGCTGCTCGACGTGACGGCGGCGCTGGCCGAGGTCGCCCACACGCGCGGCCACGTGCGCCCGCTGGTGGAGGAGGGTGGCACGCTCGAGATCGTCGAGGGGCGCCATCCGGTGCTGGAGGCGCGCTCGGGGCTGCCGGTGACGCCCAACGACCTGGCTCTCGACGACGAGGCGCGCGTGGTGATCCTCACCGGCCCCAACATGGCGGGCAAGTCGGTCTACCTGCGGCAGACCGGGCACATCGTGGTGCTGGCGCAGATGGGCGCCTTCGTCCCCGCCCGCTCGGCCCGCCTCGGCCTGGTGGATCGCGTGTTCACGCGCGTGGGCGCCCAGGACAATCTCGCCCGGGGCCAGTCCACGTTCCTCGTCGAGATGGTCGAGACCGCCTCTATCCTCAACAACCTGACGCCGCGCAGCCTGGTCCTGCTCGACGAGGTCGGCCGCGGGACCTCCACCTTCGACGGCCTCGCCATCGCGTGGTCGGTGGTGGAGGAGCTCCACGATCGCGCGAGTCGCCCCAAGGTGCTGTTCGCGACGCACTTCCACGAGCTGACCCAGCTGGCCGGGCGCCTTCACGGCGTGCGCAACTTCCACGTGGCGGTGCGCGAGTGGAACGACGAGATCGTCTTCCTGCACAAGGTGCAGGCGGGCGGCACCGACCGCTCCTACGGCATCCAGGTCGCGCGGCTGGCCGGGCTGCCGGTGGCGGTCATCGCGCGGGCCAAGGCGCTGCTGGCGCGCCTCGAGGAGCAGGGGCAGGCCACGACCGACGCCGGCGACGCCGTGCAGCTCGGCCTCTTCGCGGGCGCTGCCGATCCGCTCACCGAGGAGCTGGCGCGCCTGGACCTGGCGCACCTCACGCCGATCGAGGCGCTGAATCTGCTCGTCAAATGGCAACAGGCCATTGGAGCGGGTGCCGCGAGGCCGGCTCGCTCCGCAGGTGGCCCGAACGAGAAGACCGGGGCTCCGTGATGCGGATCCACCGGTTGCCGGACAGTCTTGTCAACAAGATCGCGGCGGGCGAGGTCGTCGAGCGGCCCGCCTCGGCGGTGAAGGAGCTGGTCGAGAACGCGCTCGACGCCGGCGCCGCGGTCGTCGGCGTGGACCTGCGCGACGGCGGCGCCGCGCTGATCCGCGTGGCTGACGACGGGTGCGGCATGACGGCCGAGGAGCTGCCGGTGGCCCTCGAGCGCCACGCCACGTCCAAGCTCACCCGCGACGAGGACCTCGACGCGGTCGCGACCCTCGGCTTTCGCGGCGAGGCGCTGGCGGCGATCTGCGCCGTCTCGCGCTTCACGGTCACCAGCCGTGCGCGCGAGGCGGCGGGCGGGCTGCGGCTGGGCGGCGAGGGCGGCGCGGTGAGCCAGCGGCTGGAGGTCCCGGCCCAGGCCGGCACGACCGTCGAGGTCCACGACCTCTTCTTCAACACGCCGGCGCGGCTGAAATTCCTCAAGGCGCCCGCCACCGAGCTGGCCGCCAGCGTGCGCGTCGTCGGCCAGCTGGCCCTCGCGCATCCGGCCGTGCAGCTCCGGGTCACCAACGACGGCCGGGCGGTGCTCACGGCGCCGGCCGCCGCCGACCTGCGCCAGCGGATCGGCGCGCTCTGGGGGTGGGAGACGGCCGGACGGCTGCTGGCGGTGGAGCGCAGCGAGCACGGCGTGCGGGTGGCGGGGTGGGCGAGCCCGCCCGACGTCACGCGCGGGGGCCGCGACGACATCGTGATCATCGTCAACGGCCGTCCGGTGCGCGACCCGGCGCTGAGCCAGTCGGTGCTCGCCGCCTATCGGCCGCTGCTGCCCCGCGACCGGTTCCCGCTGGTCGTGCTGGCGGTGACCCTGGCGCCGCAGGACGTGGACGCCAACGTGCACCCGACCAAGGCGTGGGTGCGCTTCCGCCAGCCGCGCGTCGTGCAGGAGATGCTGGTGGCGGCGCTGCACGAGGCGCTGCGTCGCCCCGCGGTCGTGCCCGCCCTCGGCGGCGCCGCGCCGCCCGCCGGGACGGACGCGCTTCCGGCGGCGCCCGGCGGCGGCGAGCAGCCCGCGCTCTTCCAGGAGGCGACCGCGCCCTACGCGGCGGTGCGCTTCGGGCGGGTGCTCGGCCAGGTGCAGGAGACCTTCATCGTGGCGACGACCGACGACGAGGTGTTCTTCCTCGATCAGCACGTGGTGCACGAGCGGATCATCTTCGAGCAGGTCCGCGCCCAGCTCGACGCGGGCCCGCTCGCCTCGCAGTCGCTGCTGTTCCCGGAGACGCTCGAGCTTGGCCCCGCCTCGCGCGCGCTCCTCGGCCGCTGGCAGCTTCCCCTGGAGCGGCTCGGCTTCGCCTTCGAGCCGTTCGGCGGCGACGCGATCATGCTGCGCGCGGTGCCGACGCTGCTCAAGGGCGACGAGCCCAAGCGTCTGATCGAGGCGGTGGTGGAGGAGCTCGCCGACCCCAAGGCCGGCGAGCCGGCGCTGGACCGCGCGCTCGCGTTCGTCGCCTGCCGCGCCGCGATCAAGGCCAACACGCCGCTCGCCCCCGAGGAGATGGAGCGCCTCGTCGCCGACCTCGAGGCGACCGCGACCCCGTTCTTCTGTCCGCACGGCCGCCCGATCGTCAGCCGCGTATCGATGGTGGATATCCGGCGGGAGCTGAAGCGGACATGGTAGTGCGAGCCGAAGCCGGAGGCGAGGCGAGCCTGTGAATGAGATCGTGCGAGCCGAAGCCGGAGGCGAGGCGAGCCTGTGAATGAGATCGTGCGAGCCGAAGCCGGCGGCGAGGCGAGCCTGTGAACAAGACCGTGCGAGCCGAAGCCGGCGGCGAGGCGAGCCTGTGAACGAGAGAATGTGCGCGGGCGTACACTCGACACGATGAGGTGTGGCGCGGAGCCGCTGCTGGTGATCGTGGGCGCGACCGGGGTCGGCAAGACTGCGGCGGCGGTCGCGCTCGCGCGCCACGTGCCGCTCGAGGTGATCAGCGCCGACTCGCGCCAGGTCTACCGCGGCATGGATCTGGCGACCGGCAAGCCGACCGCCGCCGAGCGGGCTGCGGTGACGCACCACCTGATCGACGTCGTGGATCCCGACGACCGGTACCACGCCGCCCGGTTCCGCGCGGACGCCGAGACCGCGATCGCGGCGATCCGCGACCGCGGCCGGCTGCCGGCCGTCGTCGGTGGCACCGGCCTCTACGTCCGCGCGCTGCTGCGCGGGCTCGATCCGGCGCCCGCCGCCGATCCCGAGTTCCGGCGCGAGCTGGCCGGCATCGCCGCGCGCGAGGGGCGCGCCGCGCTGCACGCGCGCCTGGCCACCGCCGAGCCCGCGCTGGCCCGGCGGCTGCACCCCAACGACGAGGTGCGCGTCGTGCGCGCCCTCGAGCGGCTGCGCGCGGGCAGCGCCGTCGGCGACGCGCTGGTGAGCTGGCGGCGGGCCGACACGCCACGGCGGGTCGTCTACGTGGGGCTGACGCTCGAGCGGCAGGCGCTGGCGCAGCGGCTGGCGGCACGGGCGGAGGCCATGGTGAAGGCGGGGCTGCTCGACGAAGTGCGCGGGCTGCTGGCCCGCGGCTGGGACGCCTCGGTGCCGGCCATGCAGGGCATCGGCTATCGCCAGTTCGTGGAGGTCGCTCACGACCGGCTCGACCCGGCCCGCGCGCTCGAGGTCATGCAGCGCGAGACCGTGCGCTACGCCAAGCGGCAGGTGACGTGGTTCGCGCGTGAGCCGGGGGTGGCGTGGATCGACGTGGCCGCCGCCGGCGGCGCCGACGGCGTGGCCGCCGCGATCGAGGAGCGGCTGACCCGAGAGGGGGCAAGCGCATGAGCCGATCGCGGCGCAAGAGCAGCGCCAACGCGCACGGCACGCGGCGGGGCCCCGAGAAGGCCGTGATCGCGGCGGTGCGGCTGCCGCGCCAGCGACGCGTGGACGTCGAGGAGTCGCTGGACGAGCTGGCGGGGCTGGCCGCCGCCGCCGGTGCCACCGTCCTGACCCGCATCACCCAGGAGCGCGAGTCGCCCTCGCCCTCGCTCTACTTCGGGCGTGGCAAGGTCGCCGAGATCGGGGAAGCCGCCAAGGACCTCGGCGCCAACCTGTTCATCTCCGACGACACGCTGTCGCCGATCCAGGAGCGCAACATCTCCGAGGCGCTCGGCGTGAAGGTCGTCGATCGCACCGCGCTGATCCTCGACATCTTCGCCCAGCGTGCGCGCACGGCCGAGGGCAAGCTGCAGGTCGAGCTCGCCCAGCTCAACTACATGCTGCCGCGGCTGGTCGGCCAGTGGCGCCACCTCGAGCGCCTCGGCGGCGGCATCGGCACCCGGGGGCCGGGCGAGACCCAGCTCGAGTCCGACCGTCGCGTGATCCGCCGTCGCGTGATGCAGGTCCAGCGCGAGCTCGAGCACGTGCAGACGCACCGCCGGCTGCAGCGCGAGAACCGGCGGCGCGCCGGCCTGCCGGTGGTCGCGCTGGTCGGCTACACCAACGCCGGCAAGACGACGCTCCTCAACCGGCTGAGCGGCGCCCGCCTCACCACGGCCGACAAGCTCTTCGTCACCCTCGACCCGGCCGCCCGGCTCGTCGACCAGGGGGCGCGGCCGTTCATCCTCACCGACACCGTCGGCTTCATCCGCAAGCTCCCGCACGAGCTGGTGGCCGCGTTCCGGGCCACGCTGGAGGAGCTCAAGGACGCCGACGTGCTGATGCACGTGGTGGACGCCAGCCACCCGGCGCTCGAGGAGCACATGGCGGCGGTGGACGCTCTCCTGGAGGAGCTCGGCGTGGGCCACCGCCCGACCGTGCTGGCGCTCAACAAGGTGGACCGCATGGAGCGGGGCCGTCCCGTGGACATGCTGGTCGCCCGCCGCGAGGGGGTCGGGATCTCGGCCGTCACCGGCGAGGGACTCGGCGACCTGCTCAAGGCGATCGACGCCGCCCTGCCGGTGGCCGGCGCCGTGACCCTGCGCATTCCCCACGGCGATGGCGCCGCGCTGGCGCTCTGCTACGCGCAGGGGCGGGTGGTGGGGCGGGTGGACGAGCCCCAGCACGTGGTCCTGGACGTCGAGCTGCCGGCCGCCCGGTTGGGGTCGCTGGCCGCCTACCGGGTGTTAAACTAACGTCTTCATGGGTCTTGCAAACTGGCTGACCGTCCTTCGTATTTTGCTCATTCCGGTCTTCATCTCGTTGCTCGTCTACAAGCAGCGGGGACCGGCGCTGGCGGTCTTTCTGGGGGCGGCCCTGACCGACCTGCTCGACGGCTACGTGGCCCGGCACCGGGGCAGCCAGAGCCGGCTGGGGGCGTTCCTCGATCCCATGGCCGACAAGCTGCTCCTGGTGTCCTCGTTCGTCACCCTCACCTGGCTCAAGGCGCTGCCCTTCTGGATCGCGGCGGTGGTGATCAGCCGCGACCTCATCCTGGTCATCGGGGCGCTGGTGATCCACATGGCGGGGGGACGGATCACGCCGCGGCCGACGCGGGCCGGCAAGATCGCCACGTTCTTCCAGGTGCTGACGGTGCTCGTCGGCCTGCTCTCCCGCTTCTATAAGATGCCCGGCGGCCTCAAGGTCGTCGTGTGGCTGGCCGCCACGTTCACGGTCGTCTCGGGGCTGCAGTACATCGTGCAGGGCATGCGCTTTCTCAACGCCACGCACGCCGACGAGGACCGCGAGCGGGATGAAACCGCACTCTTCCGCTGAGGGGGTCGTGGTGGCGGCGGTGCGGCCCCGCACGGCGGCCGCGCGGGCCGGAGTGGCGGCGGGGGACCGGATCCTGGCCATCAACGGCCGCGCGCTGCGCGACGCCATCGACTTCCAGTTCTACGGGGCCGAGGCGCGGCTGGAGCTCACGCTGGAGCGCGACGGGCGCCGGCGCGCGCTCGGCCTGCGCCGCCGCGCCGGCGCCGATCTCGGCCTCGAGCTCGAGCCGCCGCGGCCGGGCGAGATCGCCACCTGCGCGAACAAGTGCGTGTTCTGCTTCATCCACCAGCTGCCGCGCGGCATGCGGCGCAGCCTCTACGTGAAGGACGACGACTTCCGGCTGTCGTTCCTGCACGGCAACTACATCACGCTGAGCGACCTCGACGAGCCCTCGTTCGAGCGCATCCTGGAGCAGCGGCTGTCGCCCCTCTACGTCTCCGTGCACGCCACCGATCCGGCGCTGCGCTGGGAGCTGCTGGGCCGGCCGCGCCACACGGTCGAGATCGTGCCGCGTCTGGAGCGGCTGGCCAAGGCCGGCATCCGCGTCCACGCCCAGATCGTCCTCTGTCCGGGGCTCAACGACGGCGCGCACCTCGAGCGCACGGTGCGCGAGCTGGCGCCGCTGCACCCCCACGTGGCGACCACCGCGGTGGTGCCGGTGGGGCTCACGCGCCACCGCGAGCGGCTGCCCGCGCTGCGCACGCTCGAGGACGCCGAGGCGCGCGCGCTGGTGGCGACGGTCCAGGAGTGGCAGGCGCGCTTCCTCGACACCCTCGGCAGCCGCTTCGTGTTCCTCGGCGACGAGGTCTATCTGCAGGCGGGGGCCTCGCTGCCGCCGGCCGCGGCCTACGAGGGGTTCGCGATCGCCGAGGACGGCATCGGCCTCGTGCGGCGCTTCGAGGACGGCCTGGCGCGGACGCGGCCGGGCGCCGCGCGCGCGCGCCGCGCGGTCACGGTGGTCACCGGCGCCCTGTACGGCCCGCGGCTGGCGCGCCTGCTGGCCGAGCGGCCGGTGGCGGGGGTGCAGGCGCGCGTGGCGGCGGTGCCCAACGAGTTCTTCGGCGGCAGCGTGTCGGTGGCGGGGCTCCTCACCGGGCAGGACATCCAGCGCCACCTGGCGACGCTCGGCGACCTGGGCGAGGCCGTCCTGATCCCGGCCGTCGCGCTGCGCGACGGCGAGGGCGTCTTCCTCGACGATCTCACGCCGGCCGACCTGGCCCGCGCCCTCGACACGCCGGTCGTCGCCGTCGCGCCCGAGCCGCGCGCGCTCTTGAAGGCCCTGCGTGGCCGGTGACGCCGTGACCGCGCCCGTGACCGGCCCCAGCGCCATCCCGCTGGCGCACCCGATCATCGCGATCGTGGGGCGGCCCAACGTCGGCAAGTCCACGTTGTTCAATCGGCTGGTCGGCCAGCGCCGGGCGCTCGTGCGCGACGTGCCGGGAGTGACCCGCGACCGGCTGTACGGCCGTGTCGCGTTCGAGCGCTGGCAGGCCACGGTGATCGACACCGGGGGGTTCGATCCCTCGTCCGAGGAGCCGCTGATCGAGGGTGTCCGCCGCCAGGTGCTGACCGCGGTGGAGGAGGCGGACCTCGTCGTCTTCGTCGTGGACGCCCGCGCCGGCGTGACCGGGCTCGACGCCGAGATCGCGGGGGTGCTGCGACGCAGCGGCCGGCCGGTCGTGGTCGCCGCCAACAAGGTGGACGGCCCCGGGCAGGAGAGCGCGCTCGGCGACCTCTACCGCGTCGGCTTCGGCGAGCCGATGCCGGTGTCCGCCGAGCACGGCCGCGGCGTCGCCGAGCTGCTCGAGGTGCTGCGCGCGCGCACCCCCGAGGCGGGGCCGGGCGCCACGGCGGCGGGCGCCGTGCACCTGGCCGTCATCGGACGTCCCAACGTCGGCAAGTCCTCGCTGGTCAATGCCATGCTCGGCGCCGAGCGCGTCCTGGTGGACGAGGTGCCGGGGACGACGCGCGATGCCGTGGACACGGCCTTCGAGTACGACGGCCGCCCCTACGTGCTGGTGGACACCGCCGGCATCCGGCGCAAGGGGCGGGTGAGCGAGGCGCTCGAGAAGCTGTCCGTGGTGATGGCGCTGCGCAGCCTCGAGCGCTGCCAGGTGGCGCTGCTCGTGCTCGACGCCTCCGAGGGGATCACCGCGCAGGACGCGCACATCGCCGGCTACGCCGACGAGGCCGGGCGCGGCCTCGTCCTCGTCGTCAACAAGTGGGATCTCGTGCCGCACGGCATGGTGCGCCGGGCCGAGGTCGTCGAGCAGCTGAGCGAGCGGCTGCCGTTCCTCGACTGGGCGCCGACGTGCTTCACCTCGGCCACCACCGGCGAGGGTGTGCACGAGCTGTTCGACGTCGTGGACCAGGTGGCGGCCGGGGCGCGGCGCCGCGTGAGCGCGGACGAGGCGACCGCCGCGCTGCGCAAGGCGATCGAGCGGCGTCCCGTGTCCGTGCGTGGCGAGCCGCTCACGCTCCAGTCGGCCAGCCAGGTCGCCGTGGGGCCGCCGACGTTCGCGCTGCGCGTGAACCACCCCGACGAGGTCCATGCCTCCTACGCGCGCTACCTGATGCGCTCGCTGCGGCTGGCCTTCGGCTTCACGGGCTCGCCCATCCGCCTCTCGCTCCGCCACGCGCCGCTGCGCCGCGCCCGGCGCGGAGCCCGCCGCTGAAGCGCCGCCGCCGCGCGGGGCGGCCGGGGCTCACGATCGCGCTGATCGGGCTCCTCCTGCTCGGGGCCGGCGCCGGCGTGCTGCTGGCGAGCCCGCGCCATCGCGCGTTCTATTTCGGCCTGCCGGGCGAGGCGACGGCCGTGGTGCCCTCACCGCGGGCCCTGCCGCGGCCGGCGCCGGCCGGTGGCGCCGGCCCCGCGCCCATCGCCAAGGCCGGCGCGCGCGTGATCGCCCTGGCGGTGCCGACCGTGCACGTGCCCGAGCCCGACGACCAGGGACGCGTGCGGGTGCCGGTGACCGATGACGCGTCCGCGCACCTGCCGGCCGCCGGCACGCCGCTGGGGTGGGAGGTCAAGGAGTTCGCCGGCGACGCCTCGGTCGAGGTCGTGCGTAACGACGGGCGTGTGGCCATGCGGCTGCGCAGCGAGCGCGCCTCCTTCGCCCTGTACCGCGACGTGGTGCTCGACGTCCGGCAGTACCCGGTGCTGACGTGGTCGTGGCGGGTGCTGAAGCTGCCGCCGAGCGGCGACGTGCGCGATCCCGCCCGCGACGATCAGGCCGCGCAGGTCTACGTCATCTTCCCGCGCTGGCCGTCGCCGATCACGACGAGCGACGTCATCGGCTACGTGTGGGACAGTCGCGCGCCCGCCGGGACGACGCTGCGCCACCCGCGCGCGGCCAACGTGCGGATCATCGTCGTCGAGTCGGGCGCCGGACGGCTGGACAGCTGGGTGCGCGAGACGCGCAACGTGGCCGAGGACTATCAGGCCCTGTTCGGGCGGCAGCCGCCACGGGTGGGCAAGGTGGCGCTCATGACCGACAGCAACGACACCAAGAGCGCGGCGGAAGTCCTCTTCAGCGCGCTGACCTTCTCGAAAAACCCTGTCTCCATGCTACGATAAACCGCATGCCCGAGCGCGACGACCCGACCGAAGAGCAAGACCTGTACGAGGAAATCCCGCCACGGTCCATCTTCGCCGCGACCTGGTTCCGCGTCCTCCTGGTCGTGATCGTGCTGGGCGTGATCGGCGCCGTCGCCTTCCCGTACGTGCTGGACTGGATGAACCCGCCGCCCTCCCGCTCGGCCTCGAAGACGCCCGCGCCCGCGACACCGGCGTCCTCGGCGCCCGCGACACCCACGCCCGCCGGGCCCGCGCCGGCGGCCGACAAGGAGCGGAAGGACTCGACGCTGATCCCGGCCCCGGCGCCGACGGTGCCGACAGCGCGCCCGGAGCCGAAGGCCGAGCCGCGGGTCGCGACGGCGAAGCCCGTCGAGCCGAAGCCCGCCGCGCCCAAGCCCGCCCCGTCGGCCCCGCCCAAGGCCGAGCCCAAGCCCGCGCCGGTCCCCGCCGAGCGGCCCGTGCCCGGCGTGACGTCGTCGGAGACGCCGTCCAAGGCCGCCGCGGCGAAGGCCGAGACGAAGCCGGCGGCGCCCAAGCGCGTGGCGGCCAAGGCGGCCGCGACGGGGTCGGCGAACGGGTCGTACTGGGTGCAGGTGGGCGCCTTCAAGGATGCCGAGACCGCGCGGCGCGTCGCCGCCAAGCTGCGCGCGGAGAACTTCAAAGTCGAGGAGTCGGTCGTCCAGTCCGGCGGTGCGCCGGCGCCGAGCGCGCCGAAGCCCGCGGCCCCGGCCGCCCGGGCGCCGAGCGGCGACATCGGCGCCGATCAGTACGACGTCTTCGTCACCGGCCAGACGCCCGAGGAGCTGAACAAGCGGCTCGCGGGCAAGGGGCTTGCGGCGGAGCCCTCCGGCGCCGGCATGGTCGTCAAGCCCAGTCTGCCGCTGCGCGACGCAGTCGCGCTGTCCAAGGACCTGGCCGTCGAGGGGTTCAAGGTCCAGGTGAAACGCGCGGGCGGCCCGATGTCCTCGGCCGTCGCGGCGCCGAGCGCGCCGGCGCCGGCCCGGGGCGGCGGCGAGGCGCTGCACCGCGTGCGGGTCGGCGCGTTCCCGGACCGCGCGACGGCGCAGGCGGCGGTCAAGGAGCTCCAGGCGAAGGGCTACAAGCCGTACATCGCGCGGGGCGACCAGTGATGCTGGCATCCCGGGGGAGGTGACAGTTCACCGTGACCAAGAACGATCTGGTCAACGCGGTCGCGAATCACGGCCTGTCCAAGCGGCAGTCGTCGTCGGTGGTCGAGTCGGTCTTCGACATCATCTTCCGCTGCTTCGAGAAGGGCGAGGACGTCAAGATCGTCGGCTTCGGTCACTTCCGCATCCGGCGCAAGGCGTCCCGCCGCGGGCGCAACCCCCAGACGGGCGACAGCATCGAGATCACCGCGCGCAAGGTGCTCACCTTCAAGCCCAGCAAGGGGCTGAAGCAGCGGATCAACGCCGGCGCCCATTGACCCCCGTCGCGTCCGACGCCGCCGAGAAGCTCTACTACCGTATCGGCGAAGTCGAGCAGATCACGGGCGTGCCGGCGTACGTCCTGCGCTACTGGGAGTCCGAGTTCAAGCTGCTCCGGCCCAAGAAGAACCCCGCCGGCCAGCGCCTCTATCGCCCGCGCGACCTCGAGCTCGTGCAGCGGATCAAGACGCTGCTCTACGACGAGCGCCTCACGCTGGAGGGGGCCAAGAAGCGGCTGCTGGCGGAGTCCCGCCGCGGCAACGAGCAGCTCGAGCTCGGGCTGCGCGAGACCGTCTACGCCGACGCGCTCCGGCGGATCCGCGACCGGCTCGCCGCGCTGCGCGCGCGGCTGACTCCTTGACGCCGCTTTCTTGTCACCTCGAGGCGTCGCGGACCTCACGTCACGATCCTCCTCGGAAGAGTGTACGTTCTTGTCTACACTTGTAGTCCGACCGCCGCAGGTATAGTTAGAGGCAAGATGCTGAATGAGATGCAGCGCCGGATCGCGTGGGACGGCTGGTTCAGCTCGGATGTCTGCGCGCTCTACTTCGCCGAATTGTCCGGCGTGTATCGGCGACGGCAGACAGTCGCGACTTGGGCGACCCTGGTCGCGTCCTCCGGCGCGTTCGCGTCCGCCATTGCGCAGTTGCCGCGCGAGTACTCCTGGCTGGTACCGCTGCTGATCGTTGCAGCGGCCGGCTTGAGCGCGTACTCGGTCGCGACGGCTAACACTCAGCGGGCGATTGACTGCGCCGATATGCATTTTCGGTGGGCGCGACTCGCGAACGACTACCGCTCACTCTGGAGCGATCAGTACGCCGAAGTAGCGCGCGCTCGCCTCGATGAACTTGAGATGCGTCGCGCCGAAGTCTCGAAGGCTGGCACGGCGTACCCGAACAAGCAGCGCAGGATCCTCTACTGGTACCAGCAGGTCAAGCAGAGCACGGCCTACGCCACTGCTACTACGTGAGACTCGCCGATAAGCGCGCGCAGTACCCACCGGTCCCGCCACCGCCGCCACCTCCCCCCCCGCCACCTCCCCCCCCGCCGCCTCCACCGCCGCCCCCGCCTCCGCCGAAGAAGTGACGCCCGGGTCCGTCAGCGAGTCGAGGACGCAGGCTCGCGTTCCTCGACGATATGTGCGGTGCTGCAAGTGGCGACGTGGGAGCCATGGCGGCGTCGCGAAATCGAACGCTCCAGTTCGCGCCACGCTGGCCACGCTGAGCCACGCATAGACTACAAGCCATGGCGGACCGATTGCGGGAAGGTTGGTGTGGACCGAGGCGGTGTACCGACGCTACGCGATCGTCAGCGATTGGGATCTGCGCGAAGCGAGCGCGAAGTTCGTGAGAACGTTTTCGGGCACGTCCGCAGCGACGCCAATCATCCGCCGTGGTATAAACGAGCGTCATCGCTCACCTCGGGGCGTAGCGCAGCCCGGTAGCGCACCGGACTGGGGGTCCGGTGGTCGCAGGTTCAAATCCTGTCGCCCCGACCAAAATTGAGAGCCTCCGGACTCGCTCCGGGGGCTCTCGCAGTCTCCGG
>JBGQFW010000051.1:0-28234 GCA_041497115.1 Methylomirabilia bacterium | reverse complement strand
TTCGGCGAGCTGCCGCGCATCAACATGGCGGCGGTGGAATGGAGGCTGTCGTGAGCCGTTACGCCGTCAACAGCCTGCTGTACCGGCTGAAGAAGGACTCCGCGTTTCGCGCCCGCTTCGCCGGCGACGCGGCCGCCGCGGTCGCCGACGCCGATCTCTCGGACGCCGAGCGGGCGGCCTTCGTGGCCCGCGACATGCGGCGGATCAACGAGCTCGGCGGCTACCTGCACTTGGTGATGTCGATCCCCGGCCTCGCCGCGCACTAGCCGGCTGCTGAAAAAGGCCGCAGGCTGCTCAAAAAGGTCCAGATGCGAGGCGGCGCCCGCCAGCCGCACGCGAGGCGTACTGCCTGTACGTTGAGCGTGCGGCCAAGGGCGCCAACGAAGCAGATGGGCCTTTTTCAGCAGCCTGCTAGCCGAGGAGCGCGCCGAGTCCCGGCAGCACGAGGTCGGGGCGGAGCTCGGCGATGCGCGGGTCGTCGGCGCGCGTGACGCCGGTGAGGACGAGCACGGTGGCCAGCCCCAGCCGCTTGCCCATGACGATGTCCGTCTCGATGCGGTCGCCGACGATCACGCAGTCGGCGGCACCGACGCCGAGCGTCTCCAGCGCCACCTCCAGCATGATCGGCGAGGGCTTGCCGACGATCGCCTCCACCGTCTTGCCGGTCACCGCCTCGACGGCGGCGGTCATGCCCGCGCAGTCGGGGATCTCGCCGTCCTCGGTCGGGCAGGTGCGGTCGGGGTTGGTCGCGATGAGGCGGGCGCCCCCGCGCACCGCCTGCAGCGCGGTGTCGAGCTTGGCGTAGTCGAAGGTGCGGTCGAAGGCGATGACGACCCAGCGCACGCGCGCGTCGCCGCGCACCTCGAAGCCGTGGGCGGCCAGCTCGGCGAGCAGCGGCGGCTCGCCGATGACGAACACCGGCGCGCCGGGATCGAGCCGGCGCAGGTGGCGGGCCAGCACGAGGGAGGAGGTGACGACCTCGTCGGGCCGCGTGGGCACCCCCAGCCGCGTCAGCTTCCCGGCGTAGTCCGCGCGCGTGGCGAGCGGCTTGTTGGACAGGAACGCGACGCGCCGACCGTCGGCGCGCAGCGCGGCGATCGTCGCCGCCGCGCCGGGGATCAGCGTCTCGCCGCGATAGACGGTCCCGTCGAGGTCGAGCAGCCAGCCGCGGTGGGGAAGCGGGAAGGCCAGGCCGGGCGCCTCACCGGAGCAGCGGCGCCACCGCGGCCTGGGCGAGGTCGGCGAACGGCGCCGGGATGAGGCCGAGGACGACGATGCCGACGACGGCGATCGTCAGCGCGAGGCCGCCGGCCAGCGACGGCGCCACCGTGAGCCCCTCGCCCTCGGGCTCGCGCATGTACATGTAGACGATCACGCGCAGGTAGTAGTAGGCGGCGATCGCCGAGTTGAGCACGGCCAGCACGGTGAGCCACACGTAGCCGGCGCGCACCGCCGAGCCGAAGACGTAGAACTTCGCGACGAACCCGGCGAAGGGTGGCAGACCGATCAGCGAGAGCAGGAAGAGGGCCAGCGTGGCGGCCGCCACCGGATGGCGCCGGTTCAGCCCCGCGTAGTCGCCCACCTCCACCGCCTCCTCCCCCGCCCGCGCGCACAGGCTGATCGCGCCGAAGGCGCCGATCGTCGTGAACGTGTAGGCGAGCAGATAGAAGAGGATGGCGCCGGCGCCGGCCGAGCCGCCCGCCACCAGCCCCATGAGCATGTAGCCGACGTGGGCGATCGAGGAGTAGGCCAGCATCCGCTTGAGGTTCGACTGGGCGAGCGCGACCACGTTGCCGACCGTCATCGACAGCGCGGCGACCGCCCACAGCAGCGCGCTCCAGTCCGGCTGGGCGCCGCGCAGCGCCACCACGAGCACGCGGATCAGCGCGGCGAACGCCCCCGCCTTGGAGCCGGTGGCGATGAGCGCGGTGATCGTGGTCGGGGCGCCCTCGTACACGTCAGGCGCCCACATATGGAACGGCACCGACGAGATCTTGAAGCCGAAGCCGACCAGCAGCATGCCGAGGCCGACCATCACCATCGGCTCGGCGCCGCGGGCGGCGGCGGCAGCGCCGATGCGGTCGAGGTTGGTGGAGCCGGTGGCGCCGAAGATCAGCGCGATGCCGTACAGCAGGAACGAGGACGCGAAGGCGCCGAGCAGGAAGTACTTCATGGACGCCTCGCCCGAGGTGAGGCGGGTCTTGAACATCCCCGCCAGCACGTACAGCGAGAGCGACATGAGCTCCAGCGAGAGGAAGACGACGATCAGGTCGCCCGCCGAGGCCATCAGCATCATGCCGGCGGTGGCGAAGAGGACGAGGGCGTAGTACTCGCCCGACTCGCCGCCGGTGCGGCCCAGGTAGTCCATGGACAGCATGACGATCAGCGCGGCGGCGTTGCAGATGATGAAGTCGAAGAAGAGCGCGTAGCCGTCGAGCAGGACCATGTCGCGGAAGGCGCGCCCCTCCGTCCCCCACTGCCACAGGATCGTGAGCAGGGCCCCGACGATCCCGAGCAGGGCCACCCCGCCCAGGTGCGTCTTGCTTCCGCGTGGCGGCAGGATGTCGAGCAGCAGCACGACCGCGGCGGCGGCCAGCACCACCAGCACCGGCAGCAGCACGGTGAGCACGACGGCGGGGGCGGGCACCAGGGGGCTCATCGCGCCAGCGCCACCGAGGCCTTGCTCTCGACCTGCGCGAGCAGGGCGGAGATCGTCGCCTCCGTCTTGCCGGTGAAGACGGTCGGGTAGACGCCGATCCACACGATGAACACGAGCACCGGGACCAGCACCGACCACTCGCGCGGGCTCAGGTCGGGGAGGCGGCGGTTCTCCTCGTGGGTGATCTCGCCGAACACGACGCGCTGGTACATCCACAGCAGGTAGACGGCCGCGAAGATGATGCCGGTGGTGGCGACGGCGGCCAGCCACAGGTTGACCTGGAAGGCGCCCAGCAGCACCAGGAACTCGCCGACGAACCCGTTGAGGCCGGGCAGCCCCAGCGACGAGAGCGAGACCACCAGGAACAGCGCCGAGAAGGCCGGGATCACCTTCCAGAGGCCGCCGAACTCGGCGATGAGCCGGGTGTGGCGGCGCTCGTAGATCATGCCGACCATGAGGAACAGCGCGCCGGTGGACAGGCCGTGGTTGATCATCTGGATCACGCCGCCCACCACGCCCTGCTGGTTGAGCGTGAACAAGCCGAGCATGACGAAGCCGAGGTGGCTGACGCTCGAGTAGGCGACGAGCTTCTTGAGATCGGGCTGCACGGTGGACACCCAGGCGCCGTACACGATGCCGATCAGCGCCAGCGCGAACACCAGCGGCGCGAACTGCATGGTGGCGTCGGGGAACAGCGGCAGGCAGAAGCGCAGGAAGCCGTAGGTGCCCATCTTGAGCAGCACGCCGGCGAGGATCACCGAGCCCGCCGTCGGCGCCTCCACGTGCGCGTCGGGCAGCCACGTGTGGAACGGGAACAGCGGCACCTTGATGGCGAACGCCAGCGCGAACGCCAGGAACATGAGGCTCTGCGCGGTCCCCGGCGGGATCACCCACCGGGTCAGCGTCAGCAGGTCGAAGGTGTAGGTGCCGGTGGCGGCGCCGTGCTGGTAGTAGAGGGCGAGGATGGCGACCAGCATGAGGGCCGAGCCCACCATCGTGTAGAGGACGAACTTCACGGCGGCGTAGATGCGGTTGGCGCCGCCCCACACGCCGATGATGAGGTACATCGGGATCAGCATCGCCTCCCAGAACATGAAGAAGAGGAAGAGGTCGAGGCTGACGAAGACCCCGAGCATCCCCGTCTCCAGCAGCAGCATCGTGATCACGAACTCCTTGGTCCGGTCCTCGATGGCGTGCCAGGCGGAGACGAGCACGATCGGCGTCAGGAACGTCGTCAGCAGCACCAGCAGGAGGCTGATGCCGTCGATTCCGATGTGAAAGCCCGCCCCGAGGGTGGGCATCCAGCGGTAGAGCTCCTCGAACTGCATGTCCGCGCTGTCGCTGTCGAAGCCGAACCACAGCGGCAGCGAGAGCGCAAACGTGAGCAGCGAGACGACGAGCCCGCCCACGCGATGGGCGGTGGCCAGGCGGCGCGGCAGCAGCGCGAGCGCCAGCCCGCCGGCGGCCGGCAGGAACGTGACCGCGCTGAGCAGGCAGGTCATCGCCTCACCGCACGAGGAGGAAGGCGATCACGACCACGGCGCCGACCAGCATCGTGAGCGCATAGTTCGCGACGAAGCCGCTCTGCAGGCGGCGCAGCCCGGTCCCCCACGCGATGACGGCCCGGCCGACGCCGTTGACGATCCCGTCGATGACGCCGAGGTCGAACACCCGGGCCAGCACCGACGACAGCGTGTAGAGCGGCTGCACGATGAGCCGGTCGTAGATCCGGTCCACGTACCAGGCGTTCAGCAGCAGCGCCTGCAGGGGCGTGCGCCCCTGCCCGATCGTCTCCGGCCGCACCGTGGTGGACTTGTACATGTAGTGGGCCAGCGCGTAGCCGGCCGCGAAGACGATGACCGACAGCAGCACCACGACACCGGCGTGGCCGCCCTCGTGCGGGGCGAACACCGGGGCGAGCACGCGCGCCATGTTCGGCTCGTCGGTCGGCAGCCCCAGCGCGAAGCCGGCCACCACGGTGAGCAGCGCCAGCACCAGCAGCGGCAGCGTCATCGTCCACGGCGACTCGTGAGCGTGGTGCAGCACGTCCTTGGACATCCGCGGCGAGCCGCTGAACGCCAGGAAGAGCAGGCGGAAGGTGTAGAAGGCCGTCATGAACGCGCCGGCGATCAGCAGCGCGAAGAGCAGCCGGTGCTCGGTGCCCAGCGCGGCGGCGAGGATCTCGTCCTTGGAGAAGAAGCCGGCGAGCAGCGGCGCCCCCGACAGGCCGAGGCCGCCGATCCACATGGTGGTGGCGGTGATCGGCATCTTGTAGGCGAGGCCGCCCATCTTCCGCAGATCCTGCTCGCCGTGCAGGCCGTGGATGACGCTGCCGGCGCCGAGGAAGAGCAGCGCCTTGAAGAACGCGTGCGTCACCAGGTGGAAGATGCCGGCCACGTAGGCGCCGACGCCGACGGCGGCGAACATGTAGCCGAGCTGGCTGATCGTGGAGTACGCCAGCACGCGCTTGATGTCGGTCTGCACGAGGCCGATGGTGGCGGCGAACACCGCGGTGAGCGTGCCGACGATGGCCACCACCTCCAGCGCGGTGCCCGAGCGCTCGAACAGCGCGTGGCTGCGCGCGACCATGTAGACGCCCGCCGTCACCATGGTGGCGGCGTGGATCAGCGCCGACACCGGCGTGGGCCCCTCCATCGCGTCGGGCAGCCAGGTGTGCAGCGGGAGCTGGGCCGACTTGCCGCACGCGCCCATGAACAGCAGCAGGGAGATGCCGGTGGCGGTGGCCGGTGACAGCGTCTCGGCGCCCTTGAAGACGGCGGCGTAGTCGAGCGTGCCCAGCGCGCTCCACAGCCACATGACCCCCAGCCCGAAGCCGAGGTCGCCGACGCGGTTGACGATGAACGCCTTCTTGCCGGCATTGGCGGCGGAGTCGCGCGTGTACCAGAAGCCGATCAACAGATACGAGCAGAGGCCGACCGCCTCCCAGAACACGTAGAGCAGGAGGAAGTTGCCGCTCAGGACCAGCATCGTCATCGAGAACACGAACAGGTTGAGGTAGGCGAAGTAGCGGGCGAAGCCGGGATCGTCGTGCATGTAGCCGGTCGAGTAGAGATGGATGAGGAAGCCGACGCCGGTGACGACCAGCAGCATGACCGCGCTGAGGTGGTCCACCCAGGCGGTGATGCCGGTCTCGAAGTCGCCGGCGACGATCCACGGGGCCAGCGTCGTGGTGAAGGGCCCGGTGGCGAACACGCGGGCGGCGACCGCGCAGGAGGCCAGGAACGCCCCCGCCAGCGCCGGCACCGCGATCCAGTGGGCGCGGCGCCCCGTCAGACGCCCGAAAAACATGTTGGCGAGGGCGCCGGCAAGCGGGAAGGCGGGCACCAGCCAGACGGTGGACACCGCAGCAATCTAGTCGCCGGCCCCGGGGGTGTCAAGCAAGGTGCGGGTGCCGGTGTTATCATCGCCGTCGTGCCTCAGCGGTCCCGTACCAAGACGTGGGTGCTCGTCGTTCTCCTGCTCCTCCTCGCGGTGGTCGGCTCGGTCTCCTATCTCGGCTGGCGCCAGTCGGTGCCCGGCGTGCGGGCCAGCCTGAAAGCGCCGCGGTTCCTCGGTCACAACACGTCGTTCACCGTCGTGCTGGAGGCGGCGCGCGGCCACCTCACGCGCGCCGAGGTGCGCGTGGTCCAGGGCGGCCGGCCGATCACGCTGGTCCGGGCCGAGGGGGCGCTGGGCCCGCGCCTGCAGCTGCCGGTCACCGCCGAGAGCGCGGCGCTGGGGCTCAAGGAGGGCGCCGCCACCCTCGAGGTGTGGGGCGCCGACGACTTCTGGCGCCCGCTGCGCCCGCACGAGCGCGCGCTGGCCTCCCAGCCGGTGACGATCGACCTCACGCCGCCGCGGCTGGAGATCCTGGCCGCCACGCGCTACGTCTCGCCGGGCGGCGCCGTGCTGGTCGCCTTCCGGGCCGGCGACGCCACCCGCGTGGACGTCACCGTCGGCGCGCGCGCGTTTCCGAGCTTTCCCTACGGGCCGCCCGAGCGCGGCGCCCGCGTGGCGCTGCTCGCCCTGCCCTGGGACTTCGCCGCCGGCACGCCGCTGGCGGTGACCGCGCGTGACGAGGCCGACAACACCGCGACGCGCACGGTGCCCGTCGAGGTCAAGCCGCGCGCGTTCCCTCACGACACGATCACGCTCACCGAGGCGTTCCTGGCCGCCAAGGTGCCGGAGCTCCTGCCGCGGCGGCCGCCCGCCCAGTCGCTCCTCGAGGGGTTCCTGACGATCAATCGCGAGCAGCGGCGCCAGGCCGAGGCCGAGAAGATCCGGATCGGGGCCCAGACCGCCGACACGCCCCTCTGGAGCGGGCCGTTCGTGCAGCCGCGCAACACCAAGGTCTACTCGAACTTCGCCGAGACGCGCACGTACGTCTACGAGGGGCGGACGGTGGACACCCAGGTCCACGTCGGCTTCGACCTCGCGTCCACCAAGCAGTCGCCGGTGCCCGCCGCCAACAGCGGCCGGGTGGCGTTCACCGGTCCGCTCACGATCTACGGCAACGCGGTGATCGTCGATCACGGCCTGGGGCTGCAGACGCTCTACGGCCACCTCTCGTCCATCGAGGTCAAGCCGGGCGACGCCGTCGAGAAGGGCCGGGAGCTGGGCCGCACCGGCACCAGCGGGCTGGCCCTCGGCGACCACCTGCACTTCGAGGTGCTGGTGTCGGGCGTGTCGGTGACGCCGGTCGAGTGGTGGGACGGCAAGTGGATCCGCGACCGGGTGAGCAAGCCGCTGCACGACGCCGGCCTGCCCGAGATCGCCGGCGTCGGCGACGTGAAGGACGCCGAGCCGGCCGCCCGCCCCGCCAAGCCCGCCCGCCGGAAGCGGTGAGCAGCTACCTCCATACCTGTCTGCAGTCCTTTCCGGACGTCAGCGAGCGGCTGTACGGCTCGCGCTTCGACCTGGCGGCGATCGAGCGCCGGGTGGCGCCCCTGCAGCGGCGCGGGCTGCTGACCTACAAGGACCTGGCCTACTTCGTCGCGCCCGAGCACTGGTGGTTCGAGAAGTTCTGGGTGTTCCCGCCCGAGGACAAGGTGACGCCCGCGCTGGCCCGGACGAAGTTCGACTTCTGGAACCTGCCCCGCAACCAGGAGCGCGAGCTGGGCAGTCTGCTCGACGTCTTCAAGTCCATCGAGCTGGTCTCGATCGTGCTGCGCTTCGTCAAGCCGGCCGCCTACGGCATCATCAGCCCGCCGGTCGAGCGGGTGCTCGACGTGCGGCGCGGCAGCGACGCGCGGGAGACCTACCGCAACTATCTCGACGATCTGCGCGAGATCCAGCGCCACTACCGGTTCGCGCGGGCGGCCGACGCCGACATGGCGCTGTGGGTCCTGCACGAGCGCTGCTTCGGCACCCTGCGCGATCCCCAGATCGCCGCGGCGTGGGCGGCCGACCGCTTCATGCTGCGCCTGCGCGGGAAGAACCTCGTCGGCCACCTGCTGGCCGGCCGCTCGTACGCCGAGTTCGCCGACGCGCTCGAGGCCTCGAACCCCGAGCTGGCCGCCGTGGTCGCGTGCTACGCGTTCGAGCTGGCGCTGCGGGCGCTCGCCGAGCGCCGCGGCGTGGTCTCCGCGCGGGCGTTCATCAAGCTGGGCGAGCTCATCGACGCGTTCCCGCCCGCCGTCGATCCGATCCGCCGCGGCGAGTGGAAGCGCCTCAAGGGATTCCGCGACGCGCTCTTCCACGAGGGACGCCGGCCGCGTGGCGAGCAGACCGCCGCGCTCATCCGCGAGGTGCAGCGCCTCGAAGCCGAGCTGGCGACGCCGGCCTCGCCCAGGAAGGCTTGATCGAGGCGCGCCGCGCCGTCAGAACGCCCCGAACTTCTCGTAGGCGGCGAGCGGCGTCATCCCCCGCTTCACCGCCGCGCGCACCCGGCTCTCGGTGCCCACCAGCCGCTCGCAGCGCTGCAACACCTCGTGCGCCGCGCGGCGCGGCACCACCACCACGCCGTCGAGGTCGCCCACGATGACGTCGCCCAGGTTGACGCGCACGCCGCCGATCGTCAGCGGCTGCCCCCAGTCGCTCACCCGCCAGCGCGGCACCGAATCTTGAGGGCTGCGGTAGCGCACGAAGGTCGGAAAGCGCAGCCGCGCGATGGTGGCGGCATCGCGCGTGCTGCCGTCGATGACGGCGCCGCGCACCCGGCGCGCGCGGAACCACTCGGCGGAGAGCTCGCCGAAGTGCGCGGCCTCGTTGTCGTTGGCGGCCAGCACCAGCACCGAGTCGGGCGGCGCCGCGCCCAGCATGGCGAGGAAGCGGCGCAGCGTGGCGTCGCGCTCGCGCGGCGCGCCGCGGTGGGCGCGCCCGCGCGCGGTGAACGCGTAGCCGGCCACGCGCATGTCGGGTACCAGCGGCTGGATCGTGTGGGGCAGCGTCTGGCGCAGCAGCCCCAGGCCGTCCATGACGTCGGTGATCGCCGCGGTGTAGATGCGGGCGAAGCGCCGTGGGAGGTTGTCGGATCGCGTGGTCATCGCGCCCCCTTGCCGCGTCAGCGCGGCCCTCTACACCTACACCGGCCGGCGCGACCGGCACAAGCCGCGCCGCGCGCGCCGGCCGGTTGACCCCCCTGCCCCGATCGGCTAGCGTCTGGGCGTGCCCCCGACGACGCTGCCGATGACCGGCAACGAATTCCTCGCGAGCCTGGACGACGGGCGCGAGGTCTGGATCTACGGCGAGCGCGTGGGCAAGATCACCGAGCACCCCGCGTTCCGCAACTCGGCGCGCATGCTCGCCCGCCTCTACGACGCGCTGCACGACCCGGCGACGAAGGACACCCTCACGGTGCCCACCGAGTCGGGCGGCTACACCCACGCCTGGTTCCGCGTGCCGTACTCGGCGGCCGAGCAGCTCCGCGCGCGCGACGCGATCGCGGCGTGGGCGCGGGTGACCTACGGCTGGATGGGCCGCTCGCCCGACTACAAGGCGGCGTTCCTCGGCACGCTCGGCGCCAACGCCGACTTCTACGCGCCGTACCAGGCCAACGCGCTCCGCTGGTACGGGCTCAGCGAGACGCGGGTGCCGTTCGTCAACCACGCGATCATCCACCCGCCGGTGGACCGCCACGTGGCGCCCGGCAAGCCGCCGGCGGGGGCCTCCGACGTCTGCGTCCACGTCGTGCGGGAGACCGATCGCGGCATCGTCGTGACGGGGGCCAAGGTCGTGGCGACCGGCTCGGCGCTGACCAACTACACCTTCGTCGCCCACCACGGGCTGATCCCGGTGCAGGACCCCGCCTACGCGGTGGTGTTCATGATCCCGACCGGCGCGCGCGGCTGCAAGCTGATCTGCCGCAGCTCCAACGAGTACCGCGCCGCCGTACTCGGCGGCCCCTTCGACTACCCGCTCTCGAGCCGGCTCGACGAGAACGACGCGATCCTCGTCCTCGACGACGTCGAGGTGCCGTGGGAGGACGTCTTCGTCTACCGCGACGTCGACAAGGCCAACAACTTCTTCCCGCAGACGGGCTTCCTGCCCCGCGCGATGATGCAGGGCTGCACCCGGCTGGCGGTGAAGCTGGACTTCATCAGCGGCCTGCTGCTCAAGGCCGTCGAGATCACCGGCAGCAAGGACTACCGCTCGGTACAGGCGAACATCGGCGAGGTGCTCGCGCTGCGCAACATGCTGTGGGGGCTCTCGGACTCGATGGCGGCCATGGCCGAGCCGTGGAAGAACGGCGCGGTGCTGCCCAACTCGGCCTCGGCCGTCGCCTACCAGGTGCTGGCGCCGGAGGTGTACGCGCAGGTGAAGAACCTGATCGAGAAGACGGTGGCGAGCGGGCTCATCTTCCTCAACTCGCACGCCAGCGACTTCCTCACCCCCGAGCTCCGCCCCTATCTGGACCGCTACCTGCGCGGCTCCAACGGCGTCGACGCGGTCGCGCGGGTCAAGCTCATGAAGCTCCTGTGGGACGCGATCGGCACCGAGTTCGGCGGGCGCCACGAGCTCTACGAGATCAACTACGCGGGCAGCCACGAGGAGATCCGCCGCTACGCACTCCTCGGCGCGCAGGCCTCGGGCAAGGCGCAGGAGCTGGTGGCCTTCGCCGACCGCTGTCTGGCGGAGTACGACCTGCACGGCTGGACGGCGGGCGACCTGATCAACCCGGGCGAGACCTCGATCCTGAGGCGGCGCTGAGCGTGCGCGCTGCGCTCGCCCTCGCGGGGCTCGCGGCGGCCCTGCTCCTCCTGGTCGCGCCCGCCGAGGCCGGCTGGGTGATCGTGGACGAGGGCGGCCACCAGACGCTGCTCTCCCAGGGCCGCCTCAAGATCGCGCCCCCCGAGGCGCAGAGCGTGTCGATGGCGCTGGACATCGGTCGCGCGCGCATGTGGGTCGCCGACGGCGAGCGGCGCACGTACTGGGAGGGCACCGTCGAGGAGTACTGCGAGGCCATGCGGACCGCGATGACCGGGGCGATGGCCCAGATGCAGAAGCAGATGACCGAGTCGATGAAGGACATGCCGCCGGCCCAGCGCGACCAGATGCAACAAGTGCTCAAGCAGATGGGGGGCGGCGGCGCGCCGTCCGGGCTCCCGCCCCGGGTGACGATCGAGCGCACCGGCGAGACGCAGACGATCGCGGGACTGGCCACGCGCAAGTTCCGCGTCCTCAGCAACGGCCGCCTCTACGAGGAGCTGTGGCTGACCTCCGACGCTGCGCTGATGCGCGAGCTCGAGATCGCCCGCGCCCCCGACACCTTCGGGCGCATGTCCGGCTGCATGGCCGGGATGGGCGCGGGCGGCGCGCGCCCGGAGGGCAGCGCCGAGTTCCGCAAGCTCTACGCCGAGGGGTGGCCGCTCAAGGTCGTCTACTACGGCGAGGGCACCACCGCCGCCGCCGGGACGACCGTGACGAAGGTGGAGCGGCGCGAGATCCCCGACGGCGAGTTCGCGCCGCCCGCCGGCTACCGGGCGGCGCCGGTCAGCGAGGTGTTCGGAGCGCGCCGCTGAGCGCGGCCGGCAGCGCGCGCGGCGGCACGTAGTCGCCGAACACGCCGAGCAGCGCGTCGAGCAGCGCCGGGCGCCGGGCGAGCACGCGGCACGTCCACGTGGCCAGCCGGCGGCGGCCGATCAGGAGCTGCAGCGCGCGCGTCACGCGCTCCTTGCCGCCGAACGCCCGGCGCCGCGCCCGCGTGTAGGCCGCCAGCGCGCCCGCCGATACATCGTCCTCCCGCAGCGCCCCCACGATCGTCTCCGCCGCCAGCTCGGCCGAGCGCAGTGCGGTGAAGACGCCCTCGCCGGTGAACGGATCGAAAAACCCGGCGGCGTCGCCCACCAGCAGCACGCCGCCCGCGTCCGGCGGCGCCACGCGGTGGGCGAGCGGGCCGAGCGCGCGGATGGGCGCCACCCGCTCGGCGCCCGCCAGCCGGGCGGCCAGGTGCGGCAGCTGCCGCACGCGCGCCGCCATGAAGTCGTCCAGCCGGCGGCTCCACGGCGCCGCGTCGTCGAGCGGCACCACCAGCGAGAGGTTCACGCGATCGGGGCCGAGCGGGTTGAGGATCGCGTAGTCGGGGGGGTCCACGAAGATCTCGCCCAGCTCGCGGCAGTCGGCCACGCCGCGCACGTAGGTGACGAGCGCCATCCGGCGCAGCGGGTGCGGGCGGCGACAGCCCAGCCGCTCGGCCACGACCGAGGCGCGGCCGTCGGCGCCGACGACGACCCGCGCGCGCACCTCGAGCGGCGCCTGCGCGCGGTCCTCGGCGCGCACGCCCACCACCTGCCCGCCCTCGACGAGCACGTCGGTCACGCGCGTCTCCTCGCGCAGGTCCACCGGCACGCCGCGCAGCCGCTCGGCCAGCACGCCGTCGAGCGTGTCGCGCGTCACGCCCATCGCGTGCTGCCGGTAGGGGCGCCACCGGCCGAGCGGCCGGTAGTGGCCGGTCACGCGCGTGCCGTCCGGCGCGGTGATGCGCATGCCCGCCAGCGGCACGGCGCCGGCGGCGTCGAGCGCCTTCAGCACGCCGAGGCGGTCGAGCAGGCGCGCGGCCTCCGGGCTCAGGTACTCGCCGCAGATCTTCGGGCGCGGCAGCGCGGCGCGGTCGAGCACGACGACGTCGAGGCCGTGCTCGGCGAGCAGGATCGCGGTGGCCGCCCCCGCCGGCCCCGCGCCCACCACGACGACATCCGCGCGCCGCGCGCTCACCGGATCTCCGCGATCAATCGGCCCAGCCCCGGATAGCGCGCGACCCGCGCGCGCCGACCCGCCTTCTCGGCCAGCGCCACGAGCTCGCCGGCGGCCCACGCGCGGCGCACCGAGACGGGGCCGTCGTGGCGCGACACCGGGTGCACGCGCAGGACGCGGGTGGCGAGCCACACCAGCGCCAGCGTCAGCGGCGTGCGCAGCAGGTCGTTGACGATCGCCAGCCGCGCCGCCCTCGCCATCTCGCCGAGGCAGGCGACCGCCGCGTCGCCGTCGAGATGGTGGAGCGTCAGCGCCGCCACCGCGACGTCGGCGGCGCCCGCGCGCAGGGGCAGCGCGGCGGCGTCCGCCTGCACCAGCGCGACCTCCGGCCACGCGGCGGTGCGCCGCCGCGCCAGCGCCAGCGTGGCGGCGACGCCGTCCACCACGCCCACGCGCACCCGCCGCCCGCCCCGGCGCGCCCACCGCACGCCGGCGACGGCGCGGTCGCCACGGCCGCCGCCCACGTCCACCACGACGAGCCGGCGCCCGGGCGGCAGCGCGGCGGCGGCGCGGCGGACGCGGCGCAGCGTCAGCGCGTAGCCGCCGAACCACGCGTTGAGGCGGTCGAGGTCCTCCAGCGTCGCGCGCCGCTCGGCCGGCTCCAGCGGGCCGTCGAGCCGCTCGCGCGCGTGCTCGTCGCGCGTCATGACGCGCTCCTTAGCATCTCAGGCTCGCCTCGCCTGCGGCTGCGGCTCGCACTACCATCTAAGCAATGCCCCCTCGGCGGCGAAGCCGGGGCCGAGGCCGACCATGAGTCCCCACTCGCCGGGCACCGGCCGCTCGCGCCGCAGCACGCGCTCGAGGACGAAGAGAATCGTGGCCGAGGACATGTTGCCGAACTCCTGGAGCACGCCGCGCGCGTGGGCCAGCGCGGACTCGTCGAGGTCGAGCAGCGCGCGGGCGCGGTCGAGCACGCGACGGCCGGCCGAGTGCAGCACGTAGTAGCGGACGTCCTCGCGCTTGAGCCCCTGCGTCTCCATCAGCACGCGGGCCATCTCCGCCATCATCTGGGCGCCGATGCGCCGGACGTCCTTGGAGAGGACGACGCGCGGGCGGCCGCCGGGGTACTCGAACCCCATCGCGTCGAGGTGCTCGGAGCGGAACAGCGTGCGGTGCTCGAGGACGGCCGGCCCCTCGCCCTCGCCCGCCAGCGCGAGGCCGGCCGCGCCGTCGGCGAAGATCGCGTGGGCCACCGCGCTCTCGAGCCGGTCGTCGAGGAAGTAGGCGGCCGAGCAGATCTCGACGGCCACCACCAGCGCGCGGTGGCCGGGGAACGCGCGCACGTGGTTCCACGCCTGCTGCAGCGCCACCACCGCCGAGGCGCAGCCGGTGTCGCCGACGTGCACGCGCTGCACCGCCGGCCGGCAGCCGAGGCGCGCGACGAGGTGGGCGTCGAGGCTCGGCGTCATCCGTCCCGTGCAGGTGGTGGTGGCGAGGAAGTCCACCTGGTCGGCCCGCCAGCCCGCCCGCTCCAGCGTGGCGCGGGCGGCCGCCTCGCCCAGCTCCAGCGCGCCGCGCCGGAAGCGCGCGCTCAGCTCGTCCACCGACTCGTCGGGCCGGAAGCTCGCGCGGTCGATGTAGAGGTGACGGCCGGCGATGTCGCTCGCCTCGAAGAACCCCCGCCGGCGGGTGTCGTCGTAGCCGGCCAGGCGAAGCAATTCGGCCTGCGTGAAGCGCTCGGCGGGCGTGGCGGTGGCCACGGCCGCGATCCTCGGAAAATCCATTGCGATCTCCTGAGCGCCCCGCCGCGCTTAGAATGAGAGCACTTCGAGCATACTGCGAGGGCCACCCCCATGCCACTGTTCAGCTTCGAGGGAAAGTCTCCACGCGTGCATCCCACCGCCTTCATCGCGCCGACCGCGGTCATCGTCGGCGACGTGACGATCGAGGAGCGCGCCTCGGTCTGGTACAACGCCGTCGTGCGCGCCGACTTCCAGCCGATCGTGATCCACCGCGGCGCCAACGTGCAGGACTGCGCGGTGCTGCACGTCAACGGCGCCCAGGGTGTGGAGGTCGGCCCCGGCGCCACCGTCGGCCACAACTGCACGGTGCACGCGGCGTGGCTGGGCGAGGAATGCCTGGTCGGCAACGGCTCGACGGTGCTCGACGGCGCCCGGATCGGCGTGCGCGCGATGGTGGCGGCCGGCGCGCTCGTCACGCCGGGCACCGAGGTGCCCGACGGGATGCTGGCAATGGGCGCGCCCGCGAAGGTGCGCGGGCCGCTCGCCGGCACGCCGGGCGAGCGCTGGGTGCGCGTGAACCCGGAGGCCTACCAGATGCTCGCCCAGCGCCACAAAGCGGGCGTCGTTTACATAGGGGGCCCCGACATGGCCCCCTAAGACCCCCAACGTTCGGACGGCCCCGGCAAAGCCGTGGCCGTCCTCTGCCCTCCTAGCGGCCCTGGAACTTCGCCGGGCGCTTCTCCTTGAAGGCGGCCACGCCCTCGGCGTGATCGGCGCTCTGCCGCACGATGGACATGTGCGAGGAGACCAGGTCCAGGTGCGTGCGCAGATCGAGGCGCAGGCTCTGGTAGACGAGCCGCTTGATCATGCGGATGGGGATCTGCGGGCCGTCGGCGATCTGCCGCGCCAGCGCGTACGTCTCCTCCTGCAGCTTCGCGTCGGGCACCACGCGCTGCACGATGCCGAGCCGGTGCGCCTCCGCCGCCTCGATGAAGTCGGCCGTCCACAGCAGCTCGAGCGCCTTGGCGGCGCCGACGAGGCGCGGCAGGAAGTAGGTGTCGCCGTCGCCGGGGACGAGGCCGACCTTGACGTAGCCGGTCGAGAAGCGCGCGCTCTCGGCGGCCACGCGCATGTCGCACATCACGCACATGCCCATGCCGGCGCCGACGGCGAGGCCGTTGACCATCGCGATCACCGGCTTGTCCATCTGCTCGAGCTGCTTGGGGACGCGGTGCACCCCCTCCCACAGCGTGTTCTTGCCGTCCAGCGCCGAGGGCGCGCTGTCGGCGCCGCGCATGCGGCCGACGTCGCCGCCCGAGCAGAACGCGCGGCCGCTTCCGGTCACGATCACGACGTTGACGCCGTCGTCGCGCTGCGCCTCGGCGAGCGACTTCTGCCAGCCGTCGATCATCTCGCCGGTGAACGCGTTGAGCTTGTCGGGCCGGTTGAGCGTGATCGTCGCGACCTTGTCCTTCACCTCGTAGAGCAGGTCCGCCATGACGTGGTCCTCCCGCCTCAGTCCTTCGGCAGGCCGAGCACGCGCTCGCCGAGGATGTTCTTGAGGATTTCGGTGGTGCCGGCGCGGATGCCGCTGGCCCGCGCCAGCAGCTCGTAGAACTGCCACTGGCCCTCGTCGGGCGCCCACGCCGTGCCGTCGGTGAGCTGCGAGTAGGGGCCGATCACCTGCGTCGCCGTCAGCGCCAGCTCCTGGTCGAGCCAGCTCCAGTAGAGCTTGGAGGTCGACCCCTCGGGGCCGGGCTGGCCGCCGCGCAGAATTCTGGTCAGGCTGCGATAGCCGTTGAGCGCGAGCGCCTGCTCGCCGATCCAGAGCTCGGCGATCTTCTGGCGGATCACCGGATCGGTGTTGCGCCGGCGGCTCTGCGCCAGCTTGACGAGCCGGTGCAGGGCGTTGCGCAGCGAGATGTGGCGGACGAACGTCAGCAGATCCCGCTCGTAGGCGAGGGTGGTGATGGCCACGCTCCACCCCTCGTTCAGCTTGCCGACCAGGTTCTCTCTCGGCACCCGCACGTTGTCGAAGAACGTCTCGTTGAACTCCGCCTCGCCGGTGATCTGCCGCAGCGGCCGCAGCGTGATGCCGGGCGTCTTCATGTCCACGAGCAGGAACGAGATGCCCTTGTGCCTGGCGGCGGTGGGATCGGTGCGCACGAGCAGGAAGCACCAGTCGGCGACGTGGCCCATGCTGGTCCACACCTTCTGGCCGTTGACGACGAAGTGATCGCCGTCGAGCACCGCGCGCGTCTGCAGATTGGCCAGGTCCGAGCCGGCGTTGGGCTCGGAGAACCCCTGACACCAGAGCTCCTCCGCCGTCAGGATCTTCCTCAAGAAGCGCTGCTGCTGGGCGAGCGTGCCCAGCCGCATCAGCGTCGGCCCCAGCATCGACACGCCGCCGCGGTTGACGATCTGCGGCGACTCCGCGCGGGCCATCTCCTGGTAGAGGATGACCATCTCGGTGATCGGCGCGCCCCGGCCGCCGAACTCGCGCGGCCAGTCCATGCCGACGTAGCCCGCCTCGGCCATCGTCTTCTGCCAGGCGCGCAGCCGCCGGACCTCCTCCACGTCCGCGCGCGACGAGGCGAACGCCCGCCCGCGCAGGTCGTCGGGCAGGTTCCGCTCGAGCCACGCCCGGACTTCCTTGCGGAACGCCTCTTCGCTCTCGCTGAACTCGAAGTTCATTGCATGACACATCCACCGTCGACCATGAGGGCCTGGCCGGTGATGTAGCGGGCCTCGTCGGAGGCGAGGAAGACGGCGGCGTTGCCGATGTCTTCCGGAGTTTGCTCGCACTTCATCGGGACGATGTCGGCCACGCGCTTGTCGAACACCTGGCGCGGCGTCATGCCCTTGAAGGCCGGGTTGGTCTCGGCGATGTGGGCGGCCAGCTTCTGCCAGAAGTCGGTGTAGAGCACGCCCGGGCAGATGGCGTTCACGGTGATCCGGTGGGCGGCCAGCTCCTTGGCCACGACCCGGGTGAGGGTGATCACGCCCTGCTTGGCCACGCTGTAGGCCGGCATGGTCGTCGCCGCGAGCGGGCCGGCGATGGACGCTATGTTAATGATGCGTCCAGCTTTTCTCTCGATGAAGTACGGCGCAACGGCCTTGCACGTCAGAAACACCGATTTCGTATTGACCGCGAACGCCCGGTCCCAATCGTCTTCAGTGTTGTTCGTGAACGGCATGCCGGGCGGCGCCGCCATACCGGCGTTGTTCACCAGGATGTCGATGCGGCCCAGCACGTCGCGGACGCGGTCCACCATCGCCTTGACGTCGACGGCGCTGGTGACGTCGGTCTTCATGGCGAGCGCCTTGCGCCCGAGCCCCTTCACCTCGTCGGCGGTCTTCTCGGCGTTGAGCACCTGGATGTCGGGGATCGCGATGTCGGCGCCCTCGCGTGCCATCGCCAGCACGATGCCGCGACCGATGCCGCTGCCTCCGCCCGTCACGACGGCGACTTTGCCCGCGAGCCGCATGAGAGTCTCCTTTGGAGCGGGGGTGCGCGAGGCCGCCTTGAAGCGTGGGTGACCTGTCTTAGAAGGTCCCCGGCTCCGCGAAAGTTCCCGGCTCCGCTGCCTGCTGTCTTCGCGCTTCGTCTTGCTATCGGTGCTGCACTGGTCGCTGTCGGCCGGTGCGTCCTGTCGTTGCCCTATACTCTGGTTCTTCCTGGAGGGGGACATGACAGCACAGGCGCTGCGGAGTCGCAACTGGTTCGGGCGTCAGGACCTCGACGGGTTCGCGCATCGCTCGTGGCTCAAGAGCGAGGGGTTCAGCGATCACGTCTTCGACGGGCGCCCGGTGATCGGCATCGCCAACTCGTGGTCGGAGCTGACCAACTGCAACGCGCACCTGCGCCAGGTGGCCGAGGCGGTGAAGCGCGGTGTGTGGTCGGCGGGCGGCTTCCCGCTCGAGTTCCCCACGATCTCGCTCGGCGAGGTCCTCATGAAGCCGACCACGATGATGTTCCGCAATCTCATGGCGATGGACGTCGAGGAGTGCATCCGCGCCTACCCGCTCGACGCCGTCGTGCTGCTCTCCGGCTGCGACAAGACGACGCCGGCGATGCTCATGGGCGCGGCCTCCGCCGACGTGCCGGCGATCATGGTCACCGGCGGCCCCATGCTGCGCGGCAACTGGCGGCAGGAGGAGCTCGGCTCCGGCACCGATCTCTGGCGGCTGTGGTCCGAGCGACGCGCCGGGAACCTGACCGACGAGGAGCTGTGCGAGGCGGAGTCGTGCATGTCGCGCTCGTCCGGTCACTGCATGGTGATGGGCACCGCCTCCACGATGGCCTCGATGGCCGAGGCGCTCGGCATGACGCTGCCCGGCAACGCGGCGATCCCGGCGCCGGACTCGCGGCGGCTGCAGATGGCCGAGCTGGCCGGCCGCCGCGCCGTCGAGATGGCGGCGGCGGGCGGTCCGCGGCCCGGCGAGATCCTCACCGCGCCCGCGTTCGACAACGCGATCCGCACGCTGATGGCGATCGGCGGCTCCACCAACGCGGTCATCCATCTCCTCGCGCTCGCCGGCCGCGTCGGCGTGCCGCTGTCTCTGGCGCGCTTCGACGAGCTGTCGCGCACGACGCCGTTCCTCCTCAACCTGCGCCCCTCCGGCAAGTATTTGATGGAGGACTTCTTCTACGCGGGCGGCCTGCCCGTGGTGCTGAAGGAGCTGCTGCCGCTGCTGAACGGCGGAGCGCCGACGGTGAGCGGGCGCCCGCTGGCCGACACCGTGAGCGACGTGCGGTGCTGGAACGAGGACGTCATCCGGCCGCTCGGCATGCCGCTGGCCGCCGAGGGCGGGCTGGCCATCCTGCACGGCAACCTCTGCCCGGGCGGCGCCGTCATCAAGGTGTCGGCAGCCTCGCCGCAGCTGCTCACGCATCGCGGACGCGCGGTGGTGTTCGAGGACCACGCCGATCTGCACCGGCGCATCGACGATCCGAGCGTGCCGATCGACGAGACCTCGGTGCTGGTGCTCAAGCACGTCGGCCCCAAGGGCGCGCCGGGCATGCCGGAGTGGGGCGCGGCCCCGGTGCCGGCGCGACTGCTCAAGAAAGGTGTGAAGGACATGGTGCGCATCTCCGACGCGCGCATGAGCGGCACGTCGTACGGCACCGTGGTGCTGCACGTGGCGCCGGAGTCGGCGGCGGGCGGGCCGCTGGCCCTCGTGCGCGACGGCGACGCGATCGCCCTCGACGTGCCCCGCCGCACGCTCACCCTCGAGGTCGCCGACGACGAGCTGGCGCGGCGCCGGGCGGCGTGGACGCCGCGCCCGCCCCACTTCACGCGCGGCTACGGGCGTCTCTTCCTGGACCACGTGCTGCAGGCCGACGAAGGCTGCGACTTCGACTTCCTGCGCGGCCGCACCCCCGTGCGCCTCGAGGACACCGCCGGCCCGAGTCATATGTAGGGAGGGGGGAGCGACCGCCGCTCCCCCCTCCGACCCCCCAACGGGAACGGGCGCGCCCGACCCGATCGCGTTCGAACGCGCGCTCGGGCGCGCGGGAACGTCAGCGGGGGGACGGTGGTTCCAGGGCCGAGCGCAGGGACCCGCCGGCCGCCCGCAGGGCGCGGGCAGCGGCATCGGCCGGCAGGCCCCTGCGCGCCATGACGATCGCCAGCCGCACCCGCCCGCGCGCCGCTCGCAGCGCGCGCCGCGCGCGCGCAGGCCGCACCGCAGCGATCTCAGCCACCAGCCGCTCCGCGCGCGCGCGCAGCTTCGCCGAGCGCGGCTGCAGGTCCACCATCCGGTTGCCGTACACGCGCCCCAGCCGCGCCATGCTCGCCGTCGTCAGCGTGTTCAGCACGAGCTTGGTGGCCGTGCCGGCCTTGAGCCGCGTGGAGCCGGCCAGCACCTCCGGCCCCGGCGCGGGCGCGATCACCACGTCGGCGGCGACGCGGCGGGCGCGCGCCGGGTTGCACCGCACCAGGATCGTCGCGGCGCCCAGCCGCCGCGCCGCCGCCAGCGCCGCGCGCACGAACGGCGTCACCCCGCTGGCCGACACGCCGACGACGACGTCGCCGCGCCGCGCGCGCGCGCGCACCGCGCGGGCCGCCGCGCGCGCGTCGTCCTCGGCCCCCTCGCGCGAGCTGAAGACGGAGCTTCGGCCGCCGGCCATGATCGCCTGCACCAGCGTGCGCGGCGTGCCGAAGGTCGGCGGGCACTCCGCCGCCTCCAGCACGCCGAGGCGGCCGCTGGTGCCGGCGCCGACGAAGATCAGCCGGCCGCCCGCTGCCAGCGCGGCCACGATCACCTCGACGGCGACCGCGATCGCCGGCGCCACGCGCCCGACGGCGGCGACGGCGCGGCGGTCCTCGCGGTTCATCAGCCTGGCGATCGCGCGCGCGTCGAGGCGGTCGAGGGCGCGGCTGCGCGGATTGACGCGCTCGGTGGCGAGCCGCTCGTAGCGCACGCGCGACGGCATCGCGCGCATGGTAGCACCGGCTGCGCTACACTCGGCCGCGGTGCCGATGGTCCAGCCCGGCCTCGACGTCCTCGTCCATCACCGGCTCGGACTGCTGCGCGGCCGCCGCTTCGGCCTTCTCGCCCACCAGGCCTCGGTCACCGCGCGGATCGAGCACGCCGTCCCGCTGCTGAGCGACGTGCGGGGCGCCCGCCTCGCCGCGCTCTTCGCCCCCGAGCACGGGCTGGGGGGTGCCGCCCAGGACCACGCCGCCATCGCCACCACGCGCGATCCCGTGACCGGCCTCGCCGTCACCAGCCTCTACGGCGCGCGGCGCGAGCCGACGCAGGCGATGCTGCGCGGCCTCGACCTCCTCGTCGTGGACCTCCAGGACGTCGGCGCGCGCTACTACACCTTTCAATGGACGCTGGCGCTGGCCATGCGCGCGTGCGCGCGGGCCGGCGTGCGCGTGCTGGTCCTCGACCGCCCCAACCCGCTGGGCGGCGAGCAGGTCGAGGGCAACCTTCCCGATCCGCGGTTCGCGTCGTTCGTCGGTCTCTACCCGCTGCCCGCCCGCCCCGGCCTCACCCTCGGCGAGCTCGCGCGCCACCTGCGGCTCCACCACGGTCTCGTCTGCGCGCTCGAGGTCGTGGACATGCGGGGCTGGCGGCGAGGGATGCTCTGGGAGGACACGGGGCTGCCGTGGGTGCCGCCCTCGCCCAACATGCCCACGCCGGACACGGCGCGCGTCTATCCCGGCGGCTGCCTCGTCGAGGGCACGAACCTCTCCGAGGGGCGCGGCACGACGCGGCCGTTCGAGTGGGTGGGCGCGCCGTGGCTCGACGCCGCCGCGTACGCCGGCGCGCTGGCGCGCGCGCGGCTGCCCGGCGTCGTCTTCCGGCCCGCGACCTTCCGGCCGACGTTCCACAAGTACGCCGGCCGCCTCTGCGGCGGCGTGCAACTGCACGTCACCGACCGCGCGCGGTTCCGGCCGTTCGTCACGGGGCTGGCGCTGATCGCCGTCGCGCGCCGGCTGGCGCCCGGGCATTTCCGCTGGCGGCGGCCGCCCTACGAGTTCGAGCGCCGCCGCCTGCCGATCGACATCCTGCTGGGCACCGACACGATCCGCCGCGCGCTGTCACGCGGCACGACGCTGCAAGCGCTCGAACGGAGCTGGCGCGCCGACCTCGCCACCTGGCGCCGCCGCCGCGCCAGCTCCCTCGTTTATCGGTGAACGGAGACTAGTTCGAGAACAGCTTCGTGAAGAAGGTCTTGACGCTGGTGCCGAAGGAGTTCGCGGTCTCTTTCAGGTTGGTCCACGTGCTCTTGGCCTCCGGCTCGGCCGCCTTGCCGGATTCCTTCAGCTTCTCGCCGGTGAACTTGGCGCCCTCGACGACCGTGTTGCCGATGCCCTTGGCCGTCTGCTCGACGCCGTCACCGACCTTGCCCTGCCCGATCTTCTTGGCGCCGGACTCCACCTGATCCGTCGCCGCCTTGACCTTGGACTCGTCGGCCGCCCACGTCGGCGCCGCCGACGCCAGCAGGGCGACGATGCTCAGTGCGAGCGCGATGCGCTTCATGTGGTTGCCTCCTCCTCCCGGCCGGCCCGGGCTCACGATTCCCATGGTATCAGCGAGTGACGCGCGCTCAGGCCGAACGCGTGAGCCGCGCGAGCGGATGCGACGCGGGCAACGCGGCGGGCCGCGCCAGCCACGCGTGGCGATGGAACGTGTCCCACCACCAGGCGCCGCCGGCGGCCCCGCCGTTGGCGCCGTGCCAGCGGCTGCCGTCGAGCAGGGCGCCGAGGATGGCCCACAGCGCCGACACGGTCAGCGTGACGACGAAGCTCCGCACGACGTCCTCCCTACTTGCCTCGACCCGGATTGCCGCCGCCGCCCGCGTGACCGAAGGCGTTGCCGTTGCCGCCGCCGTTCGAGCCATTGCCGGCCGACACCGTTCCACCGTTGCCGTTGCCGTTACCGCCGCCGGCCGAGCTGCCGTCGCCGGTGTCGCCCTTCACCCGGGCCGCGCCGCCGTTGCCACCGCTGATCGTGCGGTTGGCGGCCGTGGTGACCACGCCGCCGGTGTTGACGTGCTGCTGGTGCTGGTAGCGGCTCACCACCTGACCGAGGTTGCGGTCGGTCACCAGCCCCTGCGCCTGCATCGAGTGGAAGACCTGCCCCCACCCCTGCCCGCCCTGCCTCAGCGCGGCGATCTGATCGAGCGTCAGCGGCTTGGGCGCCGTCGTCGTGCCACCGGTCGTGGCGCCACCGGACGTCGGCATCGTGTTCGTCACCTGCGCCTCGAACAGGGCCCGCGCGATCTTGGCGTTGCCGGTCGACAGCCTCGCGTAGGCGCCGTCCACCGTCGTGGCGGTCTGGGCGCCGGCCGGCGAGGCGGACGCCGCCCCGAACAGCAGCAGCAGCCCCGCGAGCGCGGATGCGTTACCCATGTGATGCCTCCCTTATCTGGCTCGCGAGACGGCCGGCATGTCGTCGAGCGCGCGCTCGGTCTGGGCGATGATCTCGCCCGCCGTCGAGCGGTCCCGCCAGAACCAGCCGTCCTTCGCGGTGATGCGCATGCGCGTGGTGCGCGCGGTCAGCTTCTCGAGCTCCACGTAGATCGTCCACTTGCCCGCGACGGCGATCAGCTCCCGGTTCTCGTCCTTCGCCGCGTCGCTCTTGAGCGTCATGTCCATGCGGCGCAATGTGACCAGCGTGGCCCGGCGCATCTGCTCGACCGGCGCGTTGAACGTGCGATAGGCGATCCCGTCGAGCGAGTAGTTGACCCCCTGGCCGGCGGCGACGCCGCCCCCGGTGGCCAGCAGCGTGAGCCCGACCGCCGCGCACCCCTGCCCGCCCAGCGCAACGACGGCCAGCAGCCCCAGCAGCCACGCACGCCTGAGCATTGGATGGATCGCCCCCCCCCGGCCGGAGAACAGCAGCCGACGTGCCAGACGGTGGAAAAGCGCTGGAACGGACGATCCGGCGGCCACTTGCGGGGCGACACGCGCCCGGGGAGCGACCGGTGGCACCGTCGGCGGGCGGACGGTCACCCATCTATTTGCACGCCAACCTGACACGGGCCGTCGGCTCACACCTTAGAATCGAGAGCGTGACGATCGAGGACCTCGTCGGCGAGCGACTCATGATCGGACTCGCCGGCGCGACGCTCTCCGAGACCGACGTGCGGCTCTTCCGCGAGACGCGCGCGGCCGGCCTCATCCTCTATCGCCGCAACTTCGAGAGCCCCGCGCAGCTGGCCGCGCTGCTCGACGCGCTCGAGGGCGCGCTGGGCCGGCGGCTGCTCGTCGCCACCGACCACGAGGGCGGGCGCATCGTGATGCTCGGGCGCGGCGTCACGATCTTCCCCGACAACCTCGCGCTCGGCACCGCCGGCGAGGAGGCGTTCGCGTTCCGCCAGGGACAGATCGAGGCGCGCGAGCTGCGACGGCTCGGCGTGGATCTCAACCTCGGGCCGTGTCTCGACGTCCTCACCGATCGCTACAGCCCCAACATCGGCATCCGCTCGTACGGCAAGGACCCGCGCCTCGTGGCCCGCTACGGCGTGGCGCGCATCCGCGGCATGGCCCGCGGCGGCCTCTCCGCGTGCGCGAAGCACTTCCCCGGCAAGGGCCACTCGCCGCTCGACGCCCACCTCAAACTGCCGACGATCGACTCCACCCCCGAGGACATGCGCGCCACGCACCTGCCGCCGTTCGTGGCGGCGATCGCCGCCGGCGTCGAGGCGGTGATGACCTCGCATCCCGTCTATCCGAACCTCGACCCCAGCGGCGGGCCCGCGACCTTCTCGCGGAAGCTCGTCGGCGACTGGCTGCGCGGCGAGCTCGGCTTCGGCGGCGTGATCGTCTCCGACGATCTGGAGATGGGCGCGGTGAGCGAGACGTGCCCGATCGGCGAGGCGGCCGTGCGCGCGGCCGCCGCCGGCCACGACCTGCTGCTGGTCTGTCACACGGAGCCCGCGCAGCGCGCCGCCGCCGCCGCGCTGGCCGACGCCCATCGCGCGGGGCGCCTGGCCCTCGCGGAGGGCGAGGCGGCCGCCGCGCGCGTGAGCCGGCTGCGGCTGGCGCGCGGCGCGCGCCGCGAGGGCGGCCCGCCGGCGGCCGAGCCCGAGGGGCCGCCGCTGGCCCGGGCGATCGCCGCGCGCGCCGTCACCGAGGTCGGCCGCGGCGGGGCGGACTTGCGGCGCGCGCTCAACGGCCGCGTGACCGTCGTCTTCCCGCGCTTCTCCGACCTGGCGCCGCGGATCACGATCGAGCCCGCGGTGGCGGACGAGCGCGGCTGGGTGGCGGGCGCCTTCGGGGCGGCCGGCATCGCGCCCGAGACCGTGGTGGTGGGCATCGAGCCCACGGAGGCGGAGATCGCCGAGGCCGCCGCGCGCGCGGCGGCGGCCGACGCCGCCGTGCTGTTCCTCTTCGACGCGCACCTCTACGCGTCGAACCGCGCGCTGCTCGAGGCGCTGCAGGCGCGCGCGCGCCGGCTGGCGGTCGTGCTCCTGCGCGACCCCTACGACGCCGCGCTGCTCGCCGGCGGCGTGCGGGGCCTCACGGCGTACGGCTTTCGGGCGTGTCAGCTCGACGCGGTGGTGGCCCGCCTGACCCACGCGTGAGGGCGGCGCTGAACGCGAGCGCGAGGGCCATCGTCCCCGCGGTGCCGACGATCACCAGCCACGACCACGCGAAGTCCAGCACCCCGCGCTCCGACAGCACCAGCAGCACGAGGTTCACCAGCGCCATGACGATCATCGCCGCCACGTTGGCCCCGTCGGCGACGGGCCGGCGGGTCAGCAGCCCGAGCAGGAAGACGCCGAGCAGCGAGCCGAACGTCACCCCGGCGATCTTGAACGCCAGCCACAGGATCTTGTCGAAGAACGAAAACGCGTAGGCGATGGCGCCGAGCAGCAGGCCGAACACCACCACCGAGACCCGCGACACGAACAGGTAGTGCCGCTCGCCGCGCCCGCGCACCAGCAGCGGGCGATAAATGTCGGTGACGAACGAGGCGGCCAGCGACCCCAGCGGCGAGTCGATCGAGGCCAGCACGATCGCGCTCAGCATCAGGCCGCGCAGCACCGGCGGCATCATCTGCTGCACGTAGTGGGGCAGGATCTCGTCGGGGCGCGAGACGGCCAGCCCGGGGTTCTGCGCGTAGAAGGTGAAGAGCGCGGCGCCCAGGCTGAGATAGATCGCCAGCGTCAGCAGCGTGCCGATCGGCGTCAGCGCCAGCGTGCGCTGGCTCTCGCCCCGCGTCTCCACCGTGAGCAGCCGCTGCATGAGGTCGTGGTCGGTGCCGAAGGCGGCCATCGAGCCGACGAGGCCGTTGAGGACGGCGACCCAGACGATGTTCGGCTCGGTCAGCACGCGCCGCCAGAAGTCGGGAGCGCCGGGGGACGGGCCCCAGTCGATCACGTTGAGCCGCCCCGCCTCGCCCGCCATGCGCACGATCGCCGCCGCCCCGCCGTCGATGTGGGCGACGAGGTAGGCGAGGGTCACCCCCCCCGCCAGCAGGAAGGCGAGGGCCTGGAAGACGTTGGTCCACACCACCGCCTTCACGCCGCCGGTGACGATGTAGAGGATGGACACGATCGTGAAGATGGCCAGCGTCGGCACCATCGGCCAGCCCATGAGGATCGACACCGCCAGCGCGGCGGCCATCAGCCGCACGCCCGAGCCGGCCAGCCGGGTGACGAAGAAGAAGAGGGACCCGGTGACCTGGGTGGCCTGGCCGAACCGGTGGAGGAGGAACTCGTAGATCGTCGTGACCTGGAACTTGTAGAAGGCCGGGATGAACAGGAACGCCACCGCCAGCTTGGCCAGGCTGGAGCCGATGAAGAACTGGGCGTACTCCCAGTTCTCGCTGTAGGCGGTGGCCGGGACCGAGATGATGGTGACCGCGCTGATCTCGGTGGCGAGGAAGGACAGGCACGCCGCCCACCACGGCACCCGACGGCGGGCGAGGAAGAAGTCCACCGTGTCGTGCTGCTCGCGGCTGAACGCGAAACCGATCGTCAGGAGAACGCCGAGGGCGACGGCGAGGACGGCGTAGTCGGGCCAGGTCAGCGACGAGGGCGCGAGAGGCACGCCTCATCTTACAGCGGCGGCCTCCACGCTCTGGCGGCGCAATCGGTCCACCAGCGCCGCGTACGATTCCTTGTGGAGGATCCGCGTGAACTCGCTCCGGTAGGTCGAGACGAAGCTGACGTGGTCGATGAGGACGTCGTAGACCCGCCAGCGGCCGTCGCGCAGGCGCAGCCGGTAGTCGAGCGGCGTCTCGGTGTTGCGCTTGGTGATCACCTTGGAGCGGACGGCCGCCCAGTCGCCGTCCACGCTCTCGCCCAGGTAGACGATCTTCTCGCCCGAGTACGCCTCGACGCGGCCGAGGTAGCTGCGCTCGATGAGGTCGGTGAACAGCCGGACGAACTCGGCCTGCTCCTCGGCGGTGCGCGTCGCCCAGTGGCGCGGGAGCGCGCGGCGGGCCATCTCGGCGAAGTCGAAGAGGTCGGCGGCCACGCGGCGGATCTCCGGCCGGTTCGCCCGCTGCACCGCGCTCACGACGCGGCTCACCGCGGCCTGCACGACCTCGCGCGGGCCGGCGGCGGGCGCCGCGACCGCGCCCGCGACGAGCATCCACGCGACCAGCGTCTTGCCCATGGCCGAGCGCCTCCTGACCGCGGGAAGCCCAGCATCGGCCGTGCCACGGCAGGCCCGCGGCTAACGGAGCGATTTGTCGCCCCTCGCGGAGGCGGAGACCCCCACGCATAATGGACAGCACCGTCAGCCATGTCTGAGACCGGACAGCGGCAGTCCCCGGTCGCCGTCGGGGTGGACCTCGGCGGCACCTGGCTGCGTCTCGTCGCCCTGCGCGACGGCCGCGTCATCCGCCACCGTCGTCGCGCCGTCCCGCTGGCGCGGCTCGCCACGCTGCTGCCGGCGCTGCTCGGCCGCCGCGCGCCCATCGCCTCGCTCGTCGTCGCCTCGCGCGGGGTGTGGACGCTCGCCGAGCGGCGCGCGAGCGCGCGGCGGCTGCGCCGCGCGGCGGCGCGCGTGGAGGTCATCGCCGACGTCGAGGCGGCGCTGCTGGGCGCGCTCGCCGGGCGGGCTGGCGTGCTGATCCTCGCCGGCACCGGCTCGATCGTGCTCGGGCGCGACGCGGGCCGGCGGCTGGCGCGCGCGGGCGGCCTCGGGGCGCTCATCGGCGACGAGGGGTCGGCGTTCTGGCTCGGGCGCGAGTGGCTGCGGCTGGCGCCGGGGGAGGCCGGAGTGGC
>JBGQFW010000050.1:0-29142 GCA_041497115.1 Methylomirabilia bacterium | reverse complement strand
GACCGCCTCCTGCGGGTCCTCGTCGCGATGCTCGCGGCTGGCACGCTCTACGATCCTGCCCGTCGCCGCGTGCCGGCCGCTTCTTGATTCGACGTGGGGAATCCGTTCCCTCCCACCCGAGCCGCGCGCCCACCACCCAGATGGAGCCCAGCCAAGGCGGCCCCAACACGACCTGCCGCCTCGTGGTAACCACACACCCCACCGCGCCCCCGCCGCCCGACGCCGCGCGAATTGGCGCGTGCTACTTCAGCTTGAGATCCTCCACCGGCCCGACGTACGGAAATCCCTGGATCATGCCCAGCGTCGATTCGCCGATCCGCGGCCCCACGCCGCAGAGGAACCCCTGCTGGAAGATCGGCGCGACCAGCACCTGGTCGGTGACGATCTTCTGCATCTGGTGCAGCAACCCCTCGCGGGTCTTGCGGTCGTGCTCCTTGGCCTGGCGCTGGAAGAGGTCGTCCACCTCCGGCAGCGAGCCGTAGGCGTACAGCCCGCCCTTGGTCAGGAACGGTTCCAGGCGGGCGGCGGCGTTGCCGCCGGCGCCGGTCGCCCCGATCAGCAGCCCCTTGAGCTTCTTGTCGTGCCAGTTGGTCAGGAACGTGGCGCGCTCCATGTTGCGCACGCTCACGCGGATGCCGATCTCGCCCAGGAAATTGCCGACCTCCTCGGCCAGCGAGGTGTAGGGCGGCAGCGGCGTGAGGTCGCCGCCCTCGAAGCCGTTGGGATACCCGGCCTCGGCGAGGAGCTGCTTGGCGTGCTTGGGATCGAACGGCGGCGGCTCCACCGGCAGCGCGAAGTCGAACTGCGGCGGCACGAACGCGCCGGTGGCCTTACCGAGGCCGAGCATCTCGGCCTGGTTGATCGCGTTGCGGTCGATGGCGAGGCTCGCCGCCAGCCGCACCCGGCGGTCGTGCCAGGGCGACTTGGGGTCCCACTGGTCGAGGAAGTCCAGCCAGTACATGCCGTACAGCAGCGGCGCCTTGATGGTGATCCCCGGCGTGCGCTTGAGATCCTGGGCGATCGGCCCGCCGAACAGGTAGGCCAGGTCCACCTCGCCCGTCTTCACGGCGGCCGCTCGCGTGGACTCGTCGGGGATGCTCTTCATGATCAGGTACTTCACGGCGGGCTTCTTGCGCCAGTAATCGGCGAAGGCCTCGAGCTTCAGCTCGATGCCCGGGTTGATGGAGACGACCTTGTAGGGGCCGGCGCCGATCGGCGCCTTGCGGAAGCCGTCCTCGCCGACCTTCTCGATGTACTTCTTGGGCACGATCCAGGCGGCGCCGGTGGCCGAGGTGCCGTAGAACGCCATGAAGTCCGGCCACGGCTCCTTGAGGACGAAGCGCACGTGGTTGGGGGCGACGGTCTGGATCTCCTTGACCTTGCTCTTCAGCAGCGCGGCCGACGCGCCCTTGTAGCGCTCGAAGGTGAACTTGACGTCCTCGGCAGTGACGGGGTCGCCGTTGTGGAACTTCACACCCTTGCGGATGATGAAATCGTAGCTGAGGCCGTCCTTCGACGCCGTCCACGACTCGGCCAGGCTCAGCGTGTTGAGCCCGCCCGGCATCGGCTTGGTCAGCGCGTCGTGGATCGCGTAGAGCATCATGAACGGGGTGATCAGGGCCTCGGTCTCGCCGGGATCGAGCCAGCGGGTGGCCAGCGTCACGTGCAGGCCGATCACCACCGTGTCGGCCGGCGGCGCCGCCGGCGCCGGAGCGGGGACGAGGAGGACGAGTCCGAGCAGAATCGCGATCAGCGTGGAGCGAAGACGCATGTCCGACACCTCCCAGGATGTGAGCGTTGCCTACTTGTCCAGCCAGACGTCCTGCATGCGGCCGTAGTTGTACAGCGAGTTGTGGGGCACCAGGTTCTTCACGTAGGGCGCCCGGGTGAAGTACTCGTTGCGCCACCCCAGCATCGGGCGCGCGACGTCGGCCTCCAGCTTGCGCTGGATGTCCCAGACCATCTTCAGGCGCCGGGCGCGGTCGAGCTCGGCGGACTGGGCGTCGATCGCCCGGTCCATCCGCTCGTCGCAGTAGTCGGTGTAGTTGCGCGAGGCGCCGCACTTGTAGTTCTCGAAGAAGTAGCCGTCGGGATCGTCGATGCCCGAGGCGGTGAGGTTGGCGCCGATCTGGAACTCGCGGCGGGCGAGCATCGGGAAGTACTGCGCGGTCTCGACCTGCTTGACGGCGGCCTCGACGCCGACCAGGCGGAGCTGGTCGGCCACGAAGGAGGCGAGGTCCACGTAGATCGCGAACGCGCGGGTGACCAGCTCGAGCCGCAGCGGCTTGCCGGGGCCGAAGCCGGCCTGCGCGAGGATCTGCTTCGCCTCGGCCTTGTCGCGGGCGGAGCCGCGGTAGCCGGGCAGCGTCCGCAGCTCCTTCTCGAGCAGCCCCCACGCGCCGGCCGGGCGCGGCATCAGCGCGGCGCCGACGACGGCGCCGTTGTGGCGGACGCCCTGCACGTAAGCGAAGCGGTCGATGGCGAGGTTGACCGCCCGGCGCACGGCGAGATCGTCGAACGGCGGCTTCTTGTGGTTGAGGACGATGTTGTCGCTGCCGTTCTGGCCGATCTCGGTGACGACCAGCGCCGGCGCGGCTTGCCGCACGGTCTCCGCCATGGTCTTCGTCATCTCGAGCGGCATCGAGACGTCGAGGCGCCCGGTCTGCAGCGCGGCCAGCCGGGTGCCGCGCTCGGTGATGATCGGGTAGCGGATGCCGTCGAGGTACGGCCGGTTGGGGACGAAGTAGTCGGGGTTGCGCTCCATCTCGATCATCGTCCCGCGCTGGTAGTCCTTCAGCCGGAAGGGGCCCGTCCCGACGCACGTCTGGCGCAGGTCGTTGAGCGGCACGTGCGCCGGGTAGACCGGCGAGTAGCCGGAGGCCAGCATCAGCAGCAGCGAGGGCTGCGGGCGGTGCAGGCGGAAGATCACCGTGTACGGATCCGGCGTCTCGATCGCCTCCACGTTGGCGTACCACTCCTTGCGCGGGCTCAGCCGGAGCTTGGCGGGCGCGTCGGGCGCCTCGCGCACGACGTCGAAGGTGTACTTGACGTCGCGCGCGGTGAACGGCCGGCCGTCGTGCCACTTGACGCCCCGGCGCAGGAAGAAGACGAGGTTGCGATAGTTGTCCTGCCACGACCACCTCTCGGCCAGCTCGGGGACGATCGTGTCGGCCGTCTCGTAGGGCTTGAGCGGGTCGAACAGGACGAGGTTCGAGTAGCACGGCATCACCGGCCACACGCCGGAGATCGTCGCCGACTCGTGGATCGAGAAGCCGGGCGGCGTCTCCACGAGCATGGCGTTGAGGATCCCGCCGCGGCGGGGCGCCTGGGCGGTGGCCGGCACGGCGGCCGCGATCGCGAGCATGACGGCGAGGAGCACGAGTCGACGCATCACTTCCTCCCGGGGGTGGCACCTGAGCCGAGCGTCAGGCATAGTACTACGGCGGTCGAATGCCCACGTCGTCGAAAGGAGTCCAGCGTGATTTACGAGATCCGGACCTATCAGATCGCACCGGGAAGCTTGGCCGAGGTCGAGAAGCGGTTCGGGGAGGCCTACGAGTACCGCAAGAAGTACTCGGCGATCACCGGCTTCTTCCACACCGAAGTCGGGCCGCTCAACGAGATCACCCACATCTGGGGCTACCAGGACCTCGCCGAGCGGGCGCGCGTGCGCGCCGACGCCGCCAAGGACGCCAACTGGCCGCCCAAGATCAGCGAGTTCATCCGCAAGATGCGCGCGGAGATCGTCAACGCGTTCCCGTTCGTGCCCGTGCCGCACCCCGGGAAGATGGGGCCGATCTACGAGCTGCGCTACTACACGCTCAAGGGCGGCACGCTGCCGGACACCGCCAAGGGGTGGGAGGCCAAGCTGCCCGATCGCATGAAGCTCTCGCCGGTGGTGCTGGCGGGCGGCGTCGAGTTCGGCAAGGCCAACGGCTTCGTGCACATGTGGGCGTACTCGAGCATGGACCAGCGCATGCAGATCCGCGACGAGGCGCGCAAGAAGGGCGTGTGGCCGCCGCCCGGCGGCGGCGACCGCCTGCTCAGCCAGCAGAACAAGATCATGCTGCCCGCCGCGTGGTCGCCGCTGCAATAGTAGTGGGGGCCCCGAGATGGCCCCCACACCCCCCGACGTTCGGAGCGCCCCGGGTTCCCCGGGGCGCTCCTCTATCTAGAACTATTTAGAAGCGGTTGCTCTCGGGCGCGTAGCGCGCGAAGAGCGCGGCGACGGCCACCAGCAGCACGGCGGCGGTCGCCAGCGCGGCGTTGGCGCCGAGGGCGTCGGTGATGAGGCCGAGCGCGATGGGGCCGATCACGTAGCCGAGGTCGGCCAGCATGCGATAGGCGCTCATCGCCGCCGCGTTCATTCCGGGCGGGGCGACGTCGGCCGCGTACGCCGCCGGCGCCGCGCCGCTCACGCCGACCGCGATGGACCACACCACGCACGCCGCCAGGAACCACCCGTAGCTCGGCATCAGCAGGAAGACCACCAGCGACAGACCGGACACGAGCGTGGCCGGCACGATGAGGATCTTGCGGCCGTAACGGTCGGCGAGCGCGCCGGCCGGGTAGATGAGGACCAGGCCGACGACGCTGGCCAGCCCGAGACCGACGCCGATCCGCTCGGCCGAGAGGGCCAGCCGGTCCTGGGCGAGCACCGGGATCACGTTGAACAGCGCGCCGGTGCGCGCGAACGCGGTCACGAAGCTGATGAGGCTGACCAGCACGAAGCCGACCTGCGCGGTGAGCAGCCGCACCTGGCCGCCGAACGCGGGCAACCCGGTCGCGAGCCCGGCGGCGTCCACGCTGTGGCGGCCGCGCGTCTCCGGGATCACCAGCCACGCCAGCACGCCCGCCACCCCGCCGGCCACCGTGTAGACGAGGAACGGGGCCATCAGCCCGAACCGCTCGGCCAGGATGCCGCCCGGCACCGGCCCGATGCCGACGGCGAACAGGAAGACGCCCTGGTAGATCGCCATCGTGCGCCCGCGGTCGGCCGGCGTGGTGATGTCGGCCAGCACCACCGTGCCGGTGATGAGCACCAGCGCGGCGCCGGCGCCCGCGACGAAGCGGCCGGCGATGAACGTCGCGTAGGTCGGGGCGTAGGCGCAGAGCAGGTTGCCGCCCGCCGTGACGAGGCCGCCCAGCGCCAGCCCGGCGCGCCGGCCGGCGCGGTCGGCGAGCTGCCCGGCGGGCATCGCGACGAGGAATCGCGCGAGGCCGTAGACCGCGATGGCCAGGCCGATCGCGAGCTGGCTGACGCCGAAGGAGCGCGCGTAGAGCGCCAGCACCGCCACCACCGCGCCGAAGCCGAGCTGGTTGATGGCGATGAGGACGCAGATCCAGACGAGGATCCGCGTGCGGTCGGCGCGGACGGGCGCGGCGCTCAGCGGGGGTCGTCGCCCAGGCGGTAGTCGGCGGTGAGGTCGTCGAGCCGACGCCGGAGCGCGGGATCGAGCGGCTTGCCGGCCGCCGCCACGACGTCGTCGAGCTGCTCGGGCCGGCTGGCGCCGACGATCGGCGCGGTGACGAGCGGGTTCGCCAGCGTCCACGCGACCGCCATCTGCGCCAGCGACATACCGGCCTCGGCGGCGAGGCCGCGCAGCACGTCCACCGTGTCGAACTCGCGGTGGTGCCAGTACCGCTCCTGGTAGCGCCGGGCGGCGGTGCCGAGCGTGAAGCGGGTGCCCTCGGTCGGCCCGGCGTCGCGCCGGTGCTTGCCGGAGAGGAAGCCGCCGGCCAGCGGGTTGTAGGGGATGACGGCCAGCCCCTCGACCTCGCAGAGCGGCAGCAGCTCGCGCTCGATCTGGCGGAAGAGCAGGTTGTAGCGCGGCTGCACGGTGACGAAGCGCGTGAGCCCCCGCGCGTCGCTGCGGCCGAGCGCGCGCGCCACCTGCCAGGCCGGAAAGTTCGAGCAGCCGACGTAGCGCGCCTTGCCGGCGCGCACGATGGCGTCCAGCGCGCCCAGCGTCTCGTCGATCGGCGTGTCGGGGTCCGGATGATGCAGCTGGTAGAGGTCCACGTAGTCGGTGCCGAGGCGGCGCAGCGATCCGTCGATGGCGTCGAGCAGGTGCTTGCGCGAGTTGCCGCGGTCCCACGGCCGCGGGCCGGTGGCGCCGAACCCCTTGGTGGCGAGCACGACGTCGTGGCGGCGGCCGCGCAGCCAGCGGCCGAGGATCTCCTCGGTGCGGCCCACCGTCTCCAGCGTGCCGCCCAGCGGGTAGACGTCGGAGGTGTCGAGGAAGGTGATGCCGGCCGCCGCCGCGCGGTCGAGGATCGCGCGCGACGCCGCCTCGTCGCACTGCAGGCCGAAGGTCATCGTGCCCAGGCAGAGCGGGGAGACGCGCAGACCTGTTCGACCAAGTCGAACGTGGTTCATCCTCAGCGACCCTGGAATTGAGGACGACGCTTCTCCGAGAAGGCCTTCACGCCTTCTTGATAATCCTGGCTGTTGAAGCAGTCGGTGATGAGCTTGTCCAGCAGGACCAGGTCGCGCTCGGCGGGTGCCTTGCCGAGCTGGTCCACCGTGTTCTTGGCCGAGCGGATCGTGAGCGGCGCGTTCTGCGAGATCGTCAGCGCGTACGTGCGCGTGAAGCTCTCCAGCTCGCCCCTGGCCACCACCTGGTTGACCAGCCCCATGCGCCAGGCGTCCTGCGCGCTGAAGTCGGTGCGCGCGGTGAAGAAGATCTCCTTGGTGTAGGCGGGGCCCACCAGCCGCATGAGCTTGTCCATGCCGTGGTAGTGATAGCCGAGCCCCAGCCGCGCGGCGGGCACGCCGAAGCGCGCGTCGTCCGAGCAGATGCGCAGGTCGCAGCCGATGGCGATGCTGAGCCCGCCGCCCACGCAGTAGCCGTGGATCATCGCCAGCAGCGGCTTCTGCAGATGGGCGAGCGCGTCCGAGCCGCGCGTGGAGATCCGCCGGTACTCCTCCTCGTCGGCGGCGTTGCGGCGGCGGTCCTTGAACTGCGAGATGTCGGCGCCCGACACGAACGCGTGGTCGCCCGCCCCGCGCAGGATCACGACCCGGATGGCGGGGTCGTTGCTCAGCTCGTCCACGTAGCCGGGCATCGCCTCCCACATCTCCTGGCTCACGGCGTTGCGCTTCTCCGGCTGGTTGAAGACGATCCAGCCGATGGCCCCGTCCTTCTGCAGCAGCAGCTTGTCAGTCATGAGCGGCTCTCTCCTGGGTGCGGCGTTCGGCGACCGTTCCCGGTGTATCGTGTCGGGGCGCGTTGCGCAAGTCGTGGTACGGTGACGCTCCAGCGAGAGGAGGGCTAAACCGATGGGGACGGGATTCGCGCTGTTCGCGGGCACGGCGGCCGACGTCATTCACGCCTCGGCGCGCGAGGCGGAGGCGCTCGGCTACGGCTCCTTCTGGGTGAACCACCCCGGCGCCACCGACGGGCTGGCCGCGCTGGCCCAGGCGGCCGGCGTGACGACGCGGGTCGCGCTCGGCGTGGGGGTGATCCCGCTCCACACGCGGGGGCCGGCCAGCATCGTCGAGGGCGCCCGCGCCACGCGGCTGCCGCTCGACCGGTTGCTGCTCGGCGTCGGCAGCCCCAACCCGAAATCGCTCGAGCGGGTGCGCGACGGCGTGGCGGAGATTCGCAGGCACCTCCAGACCCGGATCGTCGTCGCCGCGCTGGGGCCCAAGATGTGTCGACTGGCCGGCGAGGTGGCCGACGGCGTGCTCTTCAACTGGCTGACGCCGGAGTACGCCCGGCGCTCGGCCGATCTTGTGCGCGAGGGCGCGGCGGCGGCCAAGCGCCGGCCGCCGACGCTCTACGCCTACGTGCGGCTGGCGATGGGCGCCCCCGGCCTCGCCCGGCTGGGCGAGGAGGGCGGCCGCTACGCCGGCATCCCCGCCTACGCCGCCCACTTCGAGCGCATGGGCGTGAAGCCGGTGGACACCGCGGTCAGCGGCCAGACGCCCGCCGACATCCGCGCCGGCCTCGCGAAGTGGACGGGCGCGGTGGACGAGATCGTGCTGCGCGCGATCACCGGCAAGGACACGGTCGACGAGACGCTGGCGCTCGTCCGGGCGGCCAAGCCGGCGTAATGTCTCTATCCGGAGACGTTGATCCCGCCTGGACGCGGGACTAGGATCGACGCGATGGCGACGTATCCGATCCGCACGCGGCGCTGGACTCGCAAGGAGTACGAGCGCCTCGGGGAGCTCGGCATCTTGCACGAGGACGAGCCTGTGGAGCTCATCGCGGGTCAACTGATGGTCGCCGAGCCCAAGGGCACCCCGCATACGACGGCGGTTCGCCTGACGGAAAGCGCGCTCCGGTTGATCTTTGGTGATGGCTGGCTGGTGTGCACGCAGGACCCCGTCGTTTTCGATGACGATTCGGAGCCGGAGCCGGACGTCATCGTCGTTCCCGGAACCGCACGGGACTATCTCGGCCAACACCCGTCGCATCCGGTGCTCGTGGTGGAGGTCGCCGAGTCCAGCCTCGTGTTCGACCGTCGCCACAAGGGCAGCCTCTACGCGCGGGCCGGGTTCGCCGACTACTGGATCGTCAACCTTGTCGATCGACGACTCGAAGTCTATCGACGGCCGGGCGCCGATGTGTCCGCCGAATTCGGCTGGCGCTATCTCGACGTCGACGTCCTCGGTCCCGGCGGCTCCATCGCGCCGCTGGCGCTGCCCAACACCGCCATCGCCGTCGCCGACCTCCTCCCGTAGCCTGCGCCTCCGACCACGCTCGCCTCGCGTGCCCGGCGGGACGGGCGGCGGCGTGCGGTGGGGTCCCTGGTACCCGTTCCCTCCCCGCTCACGCCGCGCGCCCCCCCCCCCTCCGGATGGAGCCCAGCCAAGGCGGGTTCGACACGATCGCGGGCCTCGTGGTAGCCAGGGACCCCACCGCACGCCGCCGCCCGCGCCGCCGCCGCGTGCGACGGCGTCAGATGGTGGGCGACGCGAACTCGCCGCCCATCGCGACGAGCGCCCATGGCCCGCCCTGCGCGTCCCAGCTGAAGCCGATGTGGGCGCTGAGCGCGTGCTGGTCGCGGAAGAGGCGCTGGATCGGGTAGCGGTCGTAGATGCCGTTGGCGCCGGCCAGCGCGTGCAGCTCGTCCACCGCCGCGGTGCACTGGTCCATCGCCCACGCCACGTTGCGCTTGAAGCGCAGCTTGTCCTGAAGCGTCGGCGCGCGCCCCTCGTGCGCGATCCGCTCGGCGTCCACGCAGTCGGTGCGAATCACCAGCCGGGCGGCGTCCACCTTCGCCCCGGCCGCCGCGACGCGCAGCTGCACCGCCTGGAAGTCGCGCATGCGCATCGCCGTGTAGCTGGTGGAGCGCTCCGTGATCGCCGCGATCGTCTGGTCGAGGGCGGCCTGGGCGTTGCCCACGCCGGCGCCGGCCAGGCAGTGCGAGCCGAGCGCGGCGAGCGGCACGCGGTAGACGGGGTTCTGATTCACGCGAAAGCCGGGATACTCGGTGGCGCCGCGCACCAGGTACATGGAGAGCGCCCGGTGCTCGGGCACGAAGACGTCGCTGGCCTTGACGGACTTGGAGCCGGTGCTGCGCATGCCGAGCACCTGCCAGTCGTCCACGATCTCGTACTCGGTGCGCGGCACCAGGCACATGCGGTGGTCCACGACGCGCTCGCCGTCGCGCACCATCACGGCCAGCATGTTCCAGTCGGCCACGTCCACGCCGCTCGAGAAGTTCCAGAAGCCGCTGATCACGAGGCCGCCGTCCGCCCGGCGGGCGCGCCCCTGCGGGTAGGCGATGCCGGAGGCGATGAGCGCGTCGGGGCTCGTCCCCCACACCTCCTGCTGGGCGCGCTCGTCGTAGAGGGCGAGCATCCAGTGATGGATGCCGAGGTTGCCGACGTTCCACGCCGTCGAGGCGCAGCCGCGCGCCAGCTCGGCGGGGATGTCGAAGATCGCCACGAACGGCAGCTCCATCCCGCCCCAGCGCCGGGGCTGGTGGAACCGGAACAGTCCCGTGCGATGCAGGTCCTCGAGCGTCTCCTTGGGCATCTGCCGCAGCCCCTCGGCCGCCTCGGCGCGCTCGCGCAGGGCGGGCACGAGCGCCCGCGCGCGGGTCAGCGCCTCCTCGTAGCCGACGCCCGCGAAACCGCTCATGCGCGCATGCCGGAGACCTGGGGCATCCTGGAATAGTCCTCGCCGCCCCAGTCCGTGACGTCCTTGAGGCCGAAGAAGTTCAGCTCGATGGTGAGCCCGTTGGGGTCCTTGACGAAGATCTGGTAGAGGTCGAATTCCGGCAGCGAGCGCGGCTGGAAGTCGAGGCCGCGCTCCTTGAAGCGCCGGATGAAACCGCCGGGCTCGCTGGCCACGAACGCGATGTGGTCCACCACGCCGGCGTGGTCGGTCACCGCGTTCTTCGGCGTGCCGAGATAGTAGAGATGGGCGTTGTCGATGCCGTCCGGCCCCATGTGGACCTGGATCTTGCCATTCACGCCCAGCCAGTAGCCCGGGAAGGGGAACGTCGGACGCGGCATGACCTCGAAGCCGAGCACGTCGCAGTAGAAGGCCCTGGTCGCTTCCAGGTCGTTGGCCCGCACGAAGTAGTGGTTGAGCTCGGTCACCGGCATGGTGGCGTCCTCCTGGTGAGCGCTAGTATATTGCGATCCGTCGAGGAGGACAGCATGGACCCCAACGTGAAGAAGACCGCGCTGCGCATGATCCCCTACGGCCTGTACGTGCTCACCGCCGCGCACAAGGACGGCCGGGTGGCCGCCGCGACCGTGAACTGGGTCACCCAGGCCTCGTTCGAACCGCCGCTGGTGGCGGTGGGCGTCAAGGCCGACTCCGGCACCCACGCGCTCATCAAGGAGACGAAGGCGTTCGCGCTGAACGTGCTCGGCAAGGGGCAGGGGCCGCTGGCGTTCACGTTCTTCAAGCCGGCCGAGCGCAAGGGCGACACGATCTCCGGCGAGCCGTTCCGCGCGGGGCAGACCGGCGCGCCGATCCTCGCCAGCACGCCGGCCTTCATCGAGTGCACGCTGGAGGCGACCGTCGAGCAGGGCGATCACTCGCTCTTCGTCGGCCGCGTGGTGGACGTGGGCCTCGCCCGGACCCCCGAGGGACGGGCCGAGGACGCGACGCTCTGGCTCAAGGAGCTCGGCGACAAGGTGTACTACGGCGGCTGAGCCGCTTTCGCCCGAGGTCCGCGCGCTGCTCGACGCGCCGAACTACGCCCACGTGGCGACGCTGCTACCCGACGGCTCGCCCCACGTGTCGGTGGTGTGGGTGGCCCGCGAGGGTGACCGGATCCTGCTCGGCGTCCGTGACGGCTCGCTGAAGGGGAGGAACACCCGGCGCGATCCGCGCGTGGCGCTGTCGATCACCGCGCTCGCCAACCCGTACGAGATGGCGCAGATCCGCGGCCGCGTCGTCGAGCGGCGGCCCGACGCCGACTACCGGGGCAAGGACGCGATGTCCGCGCGCTATCTCGGCCGGCCCTTCCCGTACCGCGGCTGGCCCGACCAGATGCTGCTGGTGATCGAGCCCGAGCGCGTGCGCTACACGAAGGTCTCGTTCACCCACGCGCCGCCGCGCGCGTGACTATTCGGCGGCGGCGGGCAGGCCGGGATCGCGCTCGGCGTGCGCCGTCTTGTCGCGCGGTCCCTCGGCGCGGATGCGGTGCATGAACGGGATGAGGAGCAGGACGCCGGCGAACGTCGTCAGCAGCAGCCAGAAGTCGTCGGCGTAGGAGAGCACCTGGGCCTGCGTCTGGGCCTCGCGGTAGAGCATCAGCATCGCCTGGCGGGCCGCCGTGAAGTGATCCGCCCCCTGCGTGGCGAAGTGATCGGTCCAATCTTGTAGTCGCTGGGCCATCGCGGGGTTCCAGGGGTCGAGGTGGCCGATCAGCGTCGCCTGGTGGCTCTGGCTGCGCCGGGCCAGCAGCGTCGTCGCCATCGCCACGCCCGTGCTGCCGCCGATGTTGCGGACGACGTTGTAGGCGGCCGTCGCGTTGGCCAGCCGCTCGGTGCGGATGGTGGCCAGGGCGAGGGCCTGCAGCGGGACGAAGATGAACCCGAACGAGAACCCCTGGATGAACCTCGGCCACGCCAGGCTCCAGAAGTCCATCGTGACGGTGACGTGGGTCATGAGGTTGACCGCCACCGCCTGCAGCACACAGCCGAACGCCAGCATGAGCCGCTGGTCCACGCGCGAGACGAGACGGCCGGAGATCATGAGCGCGATCATCGTGCCCAGCCCGCCCGGCGCCAGCGTGAGCCCGGCGGTCCACGCGTCGTAGCCGAGGATCTTCTGCGTGTAGAGGGCGACGAGCAGCAGGCTCGAGTTGAACCCCAGCCCGATCAGGAAGATCGCGATCGAGGCGACCGAGAAGTTGCGGTCCCGGAAGACCGACAGGTCGAGGATCGGCTCCTCCACGAGGACCTCGCGGATCACGAACCCGGTCAGCATGCTGGCGGCGAGCACGGCCAGCGTGACGATCATCGTCGAGTCGAACCAGTCCTGGCGCTCGCCGAGGTCGAGGACGAGCTGCAGGCAGCCGAAGCCCAGCATCATCAGCGCGATCCCGGAGACGTCCACGCGCCGGGGCTTGCGGTGGAACGGGGCGTCGAACAGGAACGCGCTCACCATGAAGAAGGCGACGATGCCGATCGGCAGGTTGATGTAGAAGATCCAGCGCCACGACCAGTTGTCGGCGATCAAGCCGCCCAGGGTCGGCCCCAGGATCGGCGCCAGCATGATGCCGAACCCCCACACCGCCATCGCGGTGCCGCGCTCCTTGAGCGGGAAGATCTCCCACATGATCGCCTGCGCCATCGGAATGACGGGGCCGCCGCCGAGCCCCTGGAGGATGCGCATCGCCACCAGGAACTCGAGGTTGGGCGCCATGCCGGACAGGAACGAGCTGGCGGTGAAGGTGACGGTGCAGATGAGGTAGAAGCGGCGCCGGCCGAAGACCGCGGTGAGCCAGCCGCTGGCCGGGATGATCACCGCGTTGGCGGCGAGGTAGGAGGTGATCACCCACGACATCTCGTCGATGCTCGCCGAGAACGACCCCTGCATGTGCGGCAGCGCGACGTTGGTGATGGAGGTGTCGAGCACCTGCATCACGGTGACCATCATCACCGAGAAGGTGATCGCCCACTTCCGGGCGCTGCCGATCGGCGCGTCGGTCACGCCAGCATTCTAGTAAACTACGGCATCCGATACCCAAAGGAGTCTTCCATGACTCGAGCGCTCTCCGTCGCGGCCGGCCTGGCCCTCGCCGTCGTGGTCGTGACCGGCACCGCGCGCGCCCAGAGCGACGTGCGCAGCCCGCTGCCGGCGCCGGTGAAAGCCCGGCTGGGGATGTCCAACGTCCCCGCGCTGTCGCCGCTCTGGCTGCTGCCGGAGTACGCCGCCAAGTACAACGTGCAGATGGAGACGGTGCTGTTCCAGCGCTTCGCCGACGCGCGCACCGCCCTGGCCGCCGGCGATCTCGACATCACCGCGTTCGGGCCGCAGGACATCACGCTCGCGCTCGGGCAGGGCGCCAAGTCGCTGGTCGGCATCGCCGGCATCGGCTCCGGCAACGACTGCCTCATCGTGCGCAAGGGCGACGACGTCAAGGACTGGAAGGCGCTCTCGACGAAGGCGATCGGCGTGGGCGCCGGGTCCATCTCGTGGCTGAAGTTCGCCGCCTCGGCCCAGGAGCACGGGCTCGACTATCCCCGGCTGAAGATCGTCAACATCATGGGCGGCGGCGGCAACTACCTGAAAGCGCTCCAGGCCAAGGAGATCGACATGGCGGTCGTCTGGCAGCCCTTCTGCGCCCAGGGCATCGTCGACGGCTTCGCGCAGTACCCGTCCATCGACCACAACCGGTCCAAGGCCGTCGGCGGCCTCATCGCCGTGCTCGCCGTCAACCGGGGCTTCATGGACAAGAACCGCGACGCCGTCCAGCGGCTGGTCGTCGCCTACCTGGACGTGCTGAAGTTTGCGCAGGCCAACCGCGACCGCTGGTCGAAGATCTACGCCGAGCGGGCCGGCCTGCCCGAGCCCGTCGCGGCGGAGTCGATTCGCATCACCCAGCTCGACGCCACGCTGCCGCTGGAGTCAATCAAGCGCATCTCGAAGTTCCTCTCCGACAACGGCGTCATCACCCGCGACGTCTCCGGCGAGATCGCGCAGCACTACACCTACGAGTTCCTGAGCAAGGCGACCGGCAAGACACCGGCGGAGCTCGGGCTCAACCAGTAGGCGCGGGATCCGTGGCCCGGCGCCTCGCCCTGTCGGTGCTGCTGCCGCTGGCTCTGCTCGGGCTGTGGGCGGCGGCCGTGCAGCAGCGCTGGGTTGTGGAGGGCATCATCCCGTCGCCCGCGCAGGTCGCGCGCTCGTGGTACCAGTGGATCGTCGGCGCGCCGACGCGCTCGCTCTCGCCCTACTCCGGCACCTGGCTCGCCAACGTGCTGTACTCGGGCCGCCGCGTGCTGGAGGGCTTCCTCATGGCGGCCGCCGTCGGCATTCCGCTCGGGCTCTTCATCGGCTGGAACCGGCTGGTCGCCCGCCTCGTCGATCCCTCGGTGCAGCTCCTGCGGCCGGTACCGATCACCGCCTGGCTGCCGTTCGCCATCGCGGTGTTCGGCATCTACGACGCCAGCGCGCTCTTCCTGATCGGCCTCGGCGCCTTCTATCCGATCGTCGTCAACACGACGCACGGCGTGCGCGACACCAATCTGCTGCTCCTGCGCGCCGCCCGCATGCTCGGCGCCGGCGAGGGGGCCATCCTCACCAAGGTGGTGCTCCGCTCGGCGCTGCCGTCCATCTTCACGGGGCTGCGGCTGGGCATCGGCATCGCGTGGACCGCGGTGATCGTGGCCGAGATGATCGCCGTCAAGTCCGGCCTCGGCTACGTGCTGTGGGACGCCTACTACGTCGGGCGGATGGACATCTGCGTGGCCACGATGTTCTCGGTCGGCCTCCTCGGCTTCCTCTCCGACCGGATCCTCCAGCTCGTTGCCCGCGTCGTCCTGAAGTGGCGGACGCTGGAAGCCCACGGATGAGCGGGCCCGCGGTCGTCGAGCTCAGCGACGTCTCCAAGGAGTTCGCGACCGGCAGCCGGCGCGTGGAAGCCCTGCAGGGCGTCAGCCTCGCCGTCGCGCGCAACGAGTTCGCGGCGATCCTCGGCCCGTCGGGCTGCGGCAAGTCCACGCTGCTCAACATGGTCGCGGGCTTCGACGCGCCGACGCGCGGCGCCGTGCTCTTCAACGGCGAGCCGGTCCGCGCGCCCGACCCGCGCCGGGGCGTGGTGTTCCAGGAGCCGGCGCTGTTTCCCTGGTACACGGTGCTCGACAACATCACCTTCGGGCTGCGGACGCGGCGGCTGCCGGTCGAGACGTGGCGGGCGAAAGTCGAGGCGTTCGTCGAGCAGGTGGGGCTGCGCGGCTTCGAGTCGCACTATCCGGCCGAGCTCTCGGGCGGCATGAAGCAGCGGGTGGGCATCGCGCGCGTGCTGGTGATGGAGCCCGACGTGCTGCTGATGGACGAGCCGTTCGGCAGCCTCGACGCCCAGACCCGCTCGCTCATGCAGGAGCTGCTGCTGTCGGTGTGGGAGCGTCACCAGCAGACGGTGCTCTTCGTCACCCACGACATCGAGGAGGCGCTGCTGCTGGCGGACAGCGTGTGGGTGATGACTGCCCGCCCCGGGCGTATCAAGAAGCGGCTCAGCGTCGGGCTGCCGCGCCCCCGCACGCTGGAGGTCACGACCTCGCCCTTCTTCAACGAGCTCAAGCGCGAGGTGCTGGCGCTCATTCGCGAGGAGAGCGTCATGGCCGCACGGGAGGATAGTTCCGGTCGTAGGGCGGCGTCTTGAGGAACTCCTCCGGCTTGTACGTCCAGAACTGCGAGACCATTGGGTAGGTGTGGATGACGGTCGTCTGCAGGCGGCCGTTCACCTTCTCGACCCTGGTGATGTAGACGTTCTCCGTCGGGTTGTTGTACTCGTCCAGCTTGATCGGGCCCCGCGGGTCCTCGGTCGTCTCGATCGCCTTGCGGATGGCGGCCAGGAACTTGGGGCGGTCCTCGACCCTGCCGTCCACGGCCTTGGCGGCATCCGTGATCCAGCGGCCGGCGCTGTACATGACGGCGTGGAAGTAGGCGGGCGGCCGCTTGAGCCGCGCCTCGGCGAGCTTCATGAAAGCCTGATTGGCCGGGTTGGTCAGGGTGGGCGCCCAGATGTTGGTGCCGACGATGCCGATCGCCTCGTCGCCCATCGAACGCAGGGCCGACTCGTCGGTGAAGACGCCGGTGCCGATCAGCGGGAGCCTGTCCTTCAATCCGCTCTCGGCATACTGCCGGGCGAAGCGCACGGCCTGGCCGGCGACGAACACCTGCACGACCGCGTCCACATCGCGCGGGACCTGGCCGAGATAGGGCGCGAAGTCCATGGCGTTCAGGGGCACCCACGTCTTCTGCACGACGCGGCCGCCGGCGTCCTCGAACACCCGCTGGAAGCCGCCGATGCCCTCGTGGCCGAAGGGATTGTCCATGGCGAGCACGGCCACGCGCTTGTACTTGAGGATCTTCGCCGCATAGTCGCCGAGCGCGTGCATGGGCTGGCTGGCCGCGAAGTTGGAGCGGAGGATCCACCTGGGCGGCCGGCGCTTGGTGAGGTCGTCGGGCGTGGTGAGGAAGAGCGCCGGGAGCTCGTCGCGCTCGATCGGCGGCACCAGCGCGTACCCGATGTTGGCGAGCAGGACGCCGGCCAGCACGTGGATCTTGTCCTGCTGGACGAGCTTGCGGTACTTCGTCTGCGCCGTCGCCGGATTGCCCTCGTTGTCCTCCTCGATCAGCTCGATCTTGCGCCCGGCCACCTGGCCGCCGGCCGGCTCCAGTCCCATCTTGAGCCCCTCCAGCATGTCCTTGCCGGCCTGCGCGAAGATGCCGGTGAGGGGACCGAGAAAGCCAATGCGGATGGGCTCGGCGGCGGGGACGGCGGAGGCGGCGAGCAGCACGAGCGCGAGGGCGAGCGACACGACGCGCCGGGTCATGCGCAGCATAGTACGGCATCCGATGGTAGAGTCGAGGGCCGATGGACTGGCAAAAGGAGATGGACGAGCTGCGCCGGCGCGAGCAGCTCGCCGAGGAGCTGGGCGGCCCCGAGCGCGTCAAGCGCCAGCACGACGGCGGCCGGCTCACCATCCGCGAGCGCGTCGCGCGCCTCGCCGACCCCGGCACCTTCCACGAGCTGGGCAAGATCGCCGGCCGCGCCACCTACAACGCGGCGAACGACCTCGAGGCGTTCACGCCCTCGAACTTCGTCTTCGGCCGCGCGAAGGTCGACGGCCGCCCGGTCGTCATCGGCGGCGACGACTTCACGGTGCGCGGCGGCTCCGCCGACGCGACGATCAAGGGCAAGCACAACACGTGCGAGCGGATGGCCCACGACCTGCGGCTGCCGCTCATCCGGCTGGTGGAGGGGTCGGGCGGCGGCGGCTCGGTGAAGACGATCGAGACGAGCGGGCGCGCCAACGTCCCCGCGGTGGACGGCTGGGAGTGGGTCGTGACCAACATCGGCACGATCCCGCGCGTGGCGCTCGGGCTCGGCTCGGTCGCCGGCCTCGGCGCCGCCCACCTGGCCGCCGCCCACTACTCGGTGATGATCAAGGACAAGTCGGCGCTCTTCGTCGCCGGCCCGCCCGTCGTCGCGCGGCTGGGCCAGAAGCTGACGAAGAACGAGCTGGGCGGCTGGGAGATCCAGCTCAAGGCGGGCGCCGTCGATCACGCGGTGGATACCGAGGAGGAGGCGTTCGCCTGCGCGCGCCGCTTCCTGTCCTACCTGCCGCCGTCCGTCGACGAGCTGCCGCCGCGCGGCCCGGTTCCCGACGACACCGAGCGGCGCGAGCCGTGGCTGTTCGAGGCGATCCCCCACGACGTGCGCAAGCCCTACAAGATGCGCGCGATCGTCGAGGCGGTGGTGGACCGCGGCTCGTTCTTCGAGACCGCCGCGCTCTACGGCCGCGCCGTCATCACCGGCTACGCGCGGCTGGACGGCTGGCCGGTGGCGCTGATGGCGAGCGACCCATACTTCTACGGCGGCGCGTGGACGGCCGACACCTGCCAGAAGGTCGAGCGGTTCGTGGACATCGCCGAGACGTTCCACCTGCCGATCGTCTACCTGGTGGACTGTCCCGGCTTCCTCATCGGGCTGGACGCCGAGAAGACCGGCACCATCAAGCAGGGCGTGCGCGCGATGTCGGCGGTCTGGCAGACGACGGTGCCGTGGTGCGCGGTGATCATCCGCAACGTCTTCGGCGTGGCGGGCGCCGCCCATCGCAACGGCAGCCGCTACTGCGTGCGCTACGCGTGGCCGTCGGGGCGGTGGGGCTCGCTGCCGCTCGAGGGCGGCATCGAGGCGGCCTACCGCGCCGACCTCGACGCCGCCCCCGACCGGCCGGCGAAGATGGCCGAGATCGAGGAGCGGCTGACCAAGCTGCGCTCGCCCTTCCGCTCGGCCGAGACGTTCTGGATCGAGGAGATCATCGACCCGCGTGAGACGCGGCCGCTGCTGTGCGAGTTCGCGAACCTGGCGGCGCCGCTGCGGCGGCCCGGCCCGTCCGCCCACCCGATGCGGCCCTGATGATCCTCACCGAGGACATGAAGCGCGTCGTGCGCGAGCAGCGGCTCGCGTACGTCGCCACCGTCAACGCCGACGGCACCCCCAACCTCTCGCCCAAGGCCACCACCACGGTGTGGGACGACGATCACCTCGTCTACGCCGACATCCGCTCGCCGCGCACCGCCGAGAACTTACGGCGCAACCCGGCGGTGGAGGTGAACGTCGTCGATCCGGTCGCCCGGAAGGGCTACCGGTTCAAGGGGCGGGGCGAGGTGCTCACCGCCGGGCCGCTGCACGACCGGATCGTGGCGTTCTTCGCCGAGCGGGGGGTGAACGACCCGCTCAACGGCGTCGTGCTCATCACGCTCGCGCGCGCGCTGCCGCTGATCTCGCCGGCGTACGACCAGGGCCGCAGCGAGGACGACGTGCGCCGCGAGTTCTACGCGTACTACGACCGGCTCAACCGGCCGGCGCCGCGGGGCGCGCTGATGGCGACGCTGTTCGCCGCCCAGGTGGCGGGCAGCACCGGCCATTCGATCGGCATGGCCGTCGGCGGCATCATGGCCGCCGCCATCACCGGCACCAACACGTGGTCGGGGGTGCCGGTGGCGGTCGGCGCGCTCGGCACCGCGCTGGCGGCCTGGCCGCTGGCGCGGCTGATGGCGCGCGCCGGGCGGCGGCCGGGGCTCACCACGGGCTACGCGCTGGCGGTCGTGGGCGCGGCACTCGGCATGGCCGGGGTGCTGGTCTCGAGCTTCGCGCTGCTGCTGATCGGCATGGCGCTCTTCGGGGTCGCCAACACCGCCAATCTGCTGGCGCGCTACGCCGCCGCCGACATCACGCCGCCGCGCGAGCGCGGGCGCGCGATGGGGCTCATTGTCTGGGGCTCCACGATCGGCTCGATTCTCGGCCCCAACCTCATGGGGCCGACGGTGCGCGCGGGCGCGCTGCTCGGCCTCTCGCCGGTGGGCAGCGCGTTCCTGATCAGCGTGGCCGGCTACAGCGTGGCGGCGGTGCTGGTGGAGCTGCTGCTGCGCCCGGACCCGCTGGACATCGCCCGGCGCATGGAGCAGGCCCAGGCCGCCGGCCGCGCCCCCGAGCCGGTGCGGACGCTGCGCGAGATCCTCGGCGAGACGCGCGCGCGCATCGCCTTCGGGACGCTGATGCTGAGCCAGGTCGTCATGATCGGCACGACGTCCACCTCGCCGGTCTACCTGCACGACCAGGGGCACAGCGTCGGCACGATCGGCCTCGCCGTCTCGATGCACCTGGGCGGCATGTACGTCGCCTCGCCGCTCTCGGGCTGGCTGTGCGACCGCTTCGGCCGCGTGCCGATCATCGGCGCCGGCGGCGTCGGGCTGCTGCTGGCGGTGGCCGTCGCCGGGCTGGCGCCGGGCAGCGAGGGCGGCCTCGTCATGGCGGGGCTGTTCCTGAACGGCGTGGGGTGGAACCTGGCATTCGTGGCGGGCAGCGCGCTGCTCACCGACGTGCTCTCGGCGCGCGAGCGCACGTCCATCCAGGGGCTGGCCGACCTCGTGATGGGGCTGATGGGCGCGCTCGGCAGCGTGACCGGCGGCATGATCCTCGGCGCCTGGGGGTTCGGCGCGCTGAACACGCTGGGCGCCGCGGTGGTGCTGGCCGGCCTGGCCGCCATGTGGCTGCAGCGCGCCGGGCCGCTGGCGGTCGCGCTGCCGCTGCGGGGCGAGGCCGAGCGCTGAGCGTGCGGGTGGACGGGCTGACGCTGTTCGGCCTGCTCGCGGTGACGGCGATGCTCGTCTGCTACGCACTGGAGGCGCGCAGCGCGTGGTTCGTGCTGGCGTTCGCCGGCGCCTGCGCGCTCGCCTCCCTCTACGGCTTCCTGCAGGGGGCCTGGCCGTTCGGGGTAGTCGAGGCGGTCTGGTCGCTGGTAGCGGTTCGCCGCTGGCGACGAGTGGGTTGACACCCGCCCGCGATTGGCGAAATATGGCGCCGATGTCTCCAGCGCGGGTCTACGGCCTCGCGGTCCTCATCGCCCTCGCGCCCGTCCTCGGGTTCGCGGCGGGCGAGCCCGCGCTGCGCATTTGGAACAAGCATCCCCGCCACGTCGGCGGCACCTATCACGACGACGACACGACGCGGGTGGCGTGGAAAACCACGCCGGGCACGGCCACGGTCGCCCCCCCGCTGCCCGCCCCGGCCGCCCACGGCTGGCTGTGGCCGCCCGCCGCGCTCCGGGTGGCCCTCGTCGCCGCTCGACCGCCCTTCGTGCCGCCCCGCGTCTAGCCTCCCCGTCGTTCCTCGTCATCGCTGACGGGATCACGTGCACGACTGAGCCCGGCCGGTGCCCGCGCGCCGGACCGGCCACGAGGGAGGTCTCGCCCATGTTCGGACTCGGCAAGGTGACGTGCGTGCTGTGCGGGAATCAGGTGCGGCGGCGCGAGGCGCGCCGGGGACAGGATGCGGTGGGCGCCTGCGCGTGCGACGGCTGCTACGCGAGCTGGGAGAAGACGGGCCGGCGCTGCCCGGCGTGCGAGACGCCGGTGCGCGGCATGCAGGACGTCGGGCTGCTGGCCGAGGCCAAGAGCTTCGGCCACGCCGACTGCGGCGGCGCGCGCGTGCTGCGCGCCTGATCGGCGGCGAAGCCGGCGCACCCCGGCGCCGACCGGGTTGCCGGGCCGCCGGCTTTCCGCTATAGTCCGCGCCACATCACGCTCGGGCGTCGAATCTTTCGGCTCGCGGAGGTGCCCCCATGCCGGCAACCCGTCCGGTCCGATCGCTCCTGGCGCCGGCCAGCCTGCTCGTCCTGCTCCTGCTCGTGCTCCCGGTGACGGCGCAGACGCCCAAGACGGGCGGGATCCTCGTCACGTCGCCGCTCAGCGCGACGCCGAGCCTGTCGCCGCACGAGGAGTCCACGATCGCGACCGTCCAGCAGGCGAGCCCGTGCTTCAGCAACCTCGTCTACTTCGATCCGGCCAAGAAGCAGGAGAGCGTGGACACGCTCATCCCCGAGCTCGCCGAGAAATGGTCGTGGCAGGACAGCTACCGTAACCTCGTCTTCTTCCTCCGCCACGACGTGAAGTGGCACGACGGCAAGCCGTTCACGTCGCAGGACGTGAAGTACACGTTCGACATGGTGCGCGGCGCGCCGGAGGCGAAGGCGCGGCTGAAGGTCAACCCGCGCAAGCTCTGGTACGAGAACGTCGAGGCCATCGAGGCGCCCGATCCCCACACGGTGGTGTTCCGGCTCAAGCACCCGCAGCCCTCGCTGCTCCTCATGCTGGCCTCCGGGTACTCGCCGGTGTATCCGGCCCACGTGCCGGTGACCGAGTTCAAGAACAAGTGCATCGGCACCGGGCCGTTCAAGCTCAAGGAGAACAAGCCCGGCGAGCTGGTCGAGTACGTGCGCAACCCGGACTACTTCGTCAAGGGCCGGCCGTATCTCGACGGGCTCAAGTTCGTCGTCATCCGCGACCGCTCCACGCAGATCGCCGCGCTGCAGGCGGGCCAGCTCGACGTGGCGGGCAGCGGCTGGAACAAGACCAACGCGGAGAACGCCAAGAACGGCGCGCCCAAGCTGATGGTGGCCGAGGCCGACTCCAACGTGAACGACAACGTCCTCGTCAACTTCAAGAAGGCGCCGTTCACCGACGTGCGCGTGCGGCGCGCCATCAACCTGGCGCTCGACCGCAAGTCGTACCTGGTGGGGCCGCGCCAGGGCGGCGCCTCGTTCGGCGGCGCGCTGCTGCCCCGGCCGGCGGGCGTCTGGGGGCTGCCGGCGACGGAGGTGGCCAGACTTCCGGGCATGGGCGACCCCAAGAAGCAGAAGGCCGAGGCCACCCGGCTGCTCGCCGAGGCCGGCTTCGGCCCCAAGAACCCGCTCAAGATCGTCGTCTCCACCCGCGCGCTCGCCATCTACGTGGACACCGCCTCGTGGATGGTGGACCAGCTGCAGCAGGTCGGCATCGAGGCCACGCTGGAGCAGATCGAGACGGGCGTCTGGCATCCCAAGATGACCCGCCTCGAGTACCAGGTGGCGCTGAACCTCACCGGCGTCGGCGTGGACGATGCCGACGCCCAGCTCCTGGAGAACTACCACTGCGGCTCGCAGCGCAACTTCTCCGGCTACTGCTCGGAGGAGATCGACCGGCTCATGACCCAGCAGTCGCAGACGCTCGACCGGGCCAAGCGGCTGGCGCTGGTGAACGAGATCGACCGCAAGCTGCAGGCCGACGGCGCTCGGCCGGTGCTGGGCTGGGGCAAGCAGTACGAGGTGCGCTGGCCGTACGTGAAGGGGTGGGCGACGCACGAGAACTCGATCTACAACGTGAGCCGCCGACAGGACGTCTGGCTGGACAAGTAGGGCGGCCCCCGTGCGGACGTACATCTTCAAGCGGGTGGTGATCGCCGGCGTCACACTGCTGGGGATGTCGCTGCTGCTGTTCGTCCTCATGCGGCTGGCGCCCGGCAACATCACCGACATCATCTTCGAGTCGGCCGGGTATGTGGACGAGGCCGACCGCCATCGCCTGGAGGCCGAGCTCGGCATCGACCGCCCGCTGGTGGTGCAGTACGGGCGGTGGCTGGGCGATCTGCTGCGCGGCGAGCTCGGCAAGTCGTACCGCTACGACCTGCCGGCGTGGCAGGTGATCCGGCCGCGGCTGCCGGTCACGCTCGAGCTGGCGGTGCTCTCGATGAGCTTCGCGATCCTGCTCGGCGTGCCCACCGGCGTCGTCAGCGCGGTCCGCCGCGGCCGGCTCCTGGACTACGTCCTGCGCGTCCTCTCGCTGGCCGGCCTCTCGATGCCGGCGTTCTGGCTGGGCATGGTCGTCATCCTCACGCTCGTGCGCTCGTTCGGCTGGATCCCGTCGATGACGTACGTGTCGCCGTTCGACGACCTGCGCGTCAACCTCCTCCAGTTCCTGCTGCCGGCGCTTGCCGTCGGCTATCGCAGCTCGGCGCTGATCATGCGGATCACGCGCTCGACGATGCTGGAGGTGCTGCGCGAGGACTACATCCGCACGGCGTGGGCCAAGGGCCAGCGGGAGACGCTGGTAGTGTGGCGCCACGCCCTGAAGAACGCCTCGCTGCCCGTCGTCACGCTGATCGGCATCGAGTTCGCGTTCCTGATCGGCGGCCTCATCGTCACCGAGACCGTCTTCAACCTGCCGGGGGTGGCGCGCTACCTGGTGGACGCCATCCAGTTCCGCGACTACCCGATCGTGCAGAACCTCGCGATGCTGATCGCGGTGGTTGTGGTGCTGGCCAACCTGGCGGTGGACCTGCTCTACACCTGGCTCGACCCGCGCATCAAGTACGGATCGGCCTGATGGCGACGATCCCGGCGCTCGACCTTGCGCTGCCCGACGCGCTGCCGGCGGCGCCGACCCGGCGCTCCGCGCTGTGGCGCTTCGTGCGTAAGAACCCGCTCGGCGCGGCCGGCGGCGTGCTGATGATCCTGCTGCTGGTCGCCGCGCTCTTCGCCGACGTGCTCGCCACCCGCAATCCGGTGCGAACGTCGAACCACGTGCTGGTCGCGCCCGGCGCGGACTTCTGGCTGGGCACCGACAACCTCGGCCGCGATCTCTACAGCCGGGTCGTCCACGGCTCGCGCATCTCGCTGACGGTTGGCGTCGCCTCCACGCTGCTGGGCGCGATCGTGGGCGGGCTGGCGGGGCTGCTGTCCGGCTACGTCGGCGGCCGCACCGACCTGCTCCTGCAGCGGCTGATGGACATCATGCAGGCGCTGCCGATCCTCGTGCTCGCCCTGGTCATGGCCGCCGCGATGGGGCCGTCGCTCACCAACACGATCGTCGCGATCTCGGTGGTGATCGTGCCGCGGGCGGCCCGCGTGGTGCGCGCCAGCGTGCTCTCCATCCGCGAGTTCGTCTACGTCGAGTCGGCGCGCGCGCTCGGCGTGGGCCACCTGCGCGTCGCGTTCCGCCACATCCTGCCCAACACCTTCGGCCCGTTCGTGGTGCTCGTCACCGCCCAGCTCGGCGGCGCCATCCTGGTCGAGGCGGCGCTGTCGTTCCTCGGTCTCGGCGTCCCCGAGCCGTACCCGTCGTGGGGGCGCATGCTCTCGATCGCCGCCGCCGAGTACGCGCAGAAGGCGCCGTGGCTGGTGATCTACCCGGGGCTGGCGATCAGCCTCGCCGTCTTCGGCACCAACCTCCTCGGCGACGCCCTGCGCGACAGCCTCGACCCCCGCCTGCGCGGGTCTTGATTGGACATGGGGGCCCCGAGATGGCCCCCAACCCCCCCAACGCTCGGACCGCCCCGGCGGAGCCGTGACGCGCCTCGATCACGCCGGGGGTTTTCATGGGGGCGCCGACATGGCCCCCAAAGGTTCCGGGCGGGATCGAGGAACGCCACGGCTCCGCCGGGGCGGTCCGAGCGTTGGGGGGTATGGGGGGCCATTTCGGGGCCCCCCATCTAATCGAACATAACGCCGCCGTCGACGTTGAAGGACTGGCCGGTGATGTTGCGCGCGCCGGGGGAGGCGAGGAACACGGCGAGGGCGGCGATGTCGTCGGGCTCGTTGGGGCGGCCGAGCGGGATCGCGGCGTTGCGCCGGCGGGCCATCTCCTCGACCGGCACGCCCTCCTGCTGGGCGCGCGTCCGAAGATTGTCGTCAGAGAGCGCGGTGACGGTGGTGCCGGGGCAGATCGCGTTCACGTTGATGTCGTGGCGGGCGAGCTGCAGCGCGGCGATGCGCGTGAGGCTGATCAGCGCGCCCTTGCTGGAGGCGTAGATCGCGTTCGAGGTGCCGGCGTAGCCCTTGCCGGCGATCGACGCGATGTTGACGATCACCCCGCGGCGCCGCTGGATCATCTCGCGGGCGACCCGCTGCAGGCAGAAGAACGCGCCCTTGCCGTTCACGCGCATGATGCGATCCCAGTCGGCCTCGGTGAGATCCATGATGTCGGCGCGGCGGGTGACGCCGGCGTTGTTCACCAGGACGTCGATGCGGCCGAAGGCGGCGGCGACGCGGCCGACCATCCGGTCGATCGCGGCGACGTCGCCCACGTCGGCGCCGAGCGCCAGCGGGCGGCGCCCGAGTGCGGCGATCGCGGCGGCCGTCTTGTCGGCGGCCCCCGCGTCGATGTCCACCGCGGCGACGTCGGCGCCGGCGCGCGCCAGCGCCAGCGCGGTGGCGTGGCCGATGCCGTGGCCGGCGCCGGTGACGATGGCGACGCGGCCGTCGAGCGCGCCCGCGCTCACGACGCGCCTCCGCCGGCGGCCTTCCACCGGGTGAGCTTTTCTTGAAGTCGTGGCAGCCGCTGGGCGGCGTCCACGATGAACCGGTCGTGGGTGCCCTTGCCGACGTCGTCGAGCTCGTCGCGCACCGCGACGCGGAAGCCGAGCCGCCGCCGGTCGATCTCGGTCAGCTCCACCGTGATCGTGACGATCATCCCTACCAGCGTGGCGCCGACGTGGGCGACGTCCACGCGCGTGCCCACGGTGGCCTGGCCGGGCGCGAGCGAGTCGCGCACCGCCTCGATCGCCGTCTGCTCGATCAGCCGGATCATGTCCGGCGTGGAGAGCACGCGCAGGGGCTCGCCGCGCAGGTGCGCGGGGGTCATGTCGTCGGTCACCTTCACGGTACGGTGGTACGTGAGTCCGACGGCCAGCGGCTTCGGAGTGCTGTCGCTCATGGTCGATCCCTCAGGCGAGGAGCATGCGGGCCGGCTGCAGGGTGCGACTGAACGGATGGAGGACGAGACCCAGGATCGCGAGCGTGACGACGCCCAGGAGCGCCTCGTCGCCCGGCTCACCGAGGATGACCGGGGTGGTGCCCTCGCCCTGCGGCAGCCGGATGTAGCACTCCGAGACGTCGCGCTCGACGCGGGTGCCGTCGGCCAGGACGAACGTCAGGCGCCGGCGGGCCGTCAGCCCGATCGCGCGCCAGTCGTCGAACGGCAGGAGGCTGTACTTGGCCCCGCTGTCGACGAGGAACTCCACGTGTCGCGACAGCTCTGTCGGTCCCGTGACGATGCCTTCCACGTAGGTGAGCCCCATGGCTCCTCATTGTACCGGCTGACGTGCGCGTGCGGCGTGTCTGATCTCGTATACTGTCGGCGTGAGACCGCGCCTTTTCGCCTGGCAGTGGAGCGACTACACGGACAAGCATCGTGACCGCGGCAATCTGATGTTGCACATCGTGGCGGTGCCGCTGTTCTGGGTGAGCGCGCTCGGGCTCGTCGTCGCCCTCGTCACCCTCGAGGGTGTGGCGGCGGTCTTCGCGGTGATGGGCATGGGCGTGTCGGTGCTGCTCCAGGGGCGCGGCCACCGTCGCGAGCGCGAGGCGCCGACGCCGTTCGAGGGCGCGGGCGACTTCGTCACGCGCTTCCTCGCCGAGCAGTGGGTGACCTTCCCGCGCTTCGTCCTCTCAGGCGGCTGGCGCCGGAACCTGCGAGCCCCTCACTCCTTGTAGTCGAGGCCGGCGGCGGCGAACTTCGCCTTGAGCGCCGGGCGGGTGAGGAAGGCGATGAAGCCGTGCGCCAGCTCGGCGTTCGTCGTCTTGGCGGCCACGCCCGCCGAGTACGTCGTGACCTTCTGCAGCTCTTTCGGCAGCGGGCCCACCAGCGTGACGCCCTTCACCGGCACGATCTCGCTGATCTGGTGGGCGACCAGCTCGACCTCGCCGCGGGCCACCAGCTCGGCCGGATAGCCGCCCGGCACCAGCGTCGTCTTGGGCTTCATCGCCTCCGTGATGCCGAGCCGCTGCAGCACCGAGGCGAAGTGGATGCCGCTCGTCGCGCCCTGGGCGGGATCCACGTAGACGATGGTCCTGGCCGCCAGCAGCGTCGCCTTCAGGGCGTCCGGCGTGGAGATGTCGGGACGGGGCCCGCCCTCGCGGACGCCGATGCCCATGCCGGTGCGGGCGATGTCGGCGCGGCTGCCGGCGACGACGGCGCCCTGCGTGGACGACTCGTCGATGGCGACGTCGGTCATGATCACGACGTCGGCCGGATCGGCCGCCAGATGCTTGCGCACGACGCCGACCGTGCCGAAGGCCAGCGCCACCTTGTTGCCCGTCTCCTTCTCGTAGGCCTGCGCCAGCTCCGTCACGATGGCGCGCACCGCGCCCGCGCTGAGCACCTTCACCTCGGCCGCGTGCGCCTCTTCCGCGCCGCCCGTCACGCCCAGCAGCAGCGCCGCGGCGGCCAGCCATCGCGCGCCCGTCGTCGTCACGCTCATCGCATTCACCTCCCGGGGCCGTCGAAATAGCGCGTCACTTCGAGATCTTCACGAGCGTCACGGAATTCACGAGGCTGTTGGCGAGCACGAAGTCGCCGTCGCGCGTGACCGAGGTGTTGCGCACGATGTTGCCGCCGCCCGGGAGCGCCCAGCTCTGGAACGTCTCGGTCTTGGGATCGAACCGGACGACCGTATTCGGTGTCGTCCCCGACTCGCTGTACCAGATGACGTCGTGGATGGCCGAGATGCCGTAGGGCTCGGACTTCGGCCCGTGATCATCATCCGCATGACGGTACGCCAGCCCTCGGCGGTATACCCGGCGCCGACGCGCGCGTAGAACGGGTGGCAGCTGTTGCACTGGGCGGCGACCAGCTCCTTGCCTTTGCCGTCGGGCAGCTCCTGGCCCCACACGGGAGGCGCGGTGCCCAGCAGGGCCGCGACGATCAGCGAGAGGGTCGACGTCTTCGACATGGCGCCTCCGTCACGCGATCTTGATGACGCCGTCGGCGACCGGCTTGAAGCGGTCAGCCACCAGCGGATCGTGACCGGCCACGATCAGCTTCTGGCTTCCGGCCAGCGTGTGGATCGTCTCGAAGGCGGTGAGCATCTCCGGCAGGCTGGTGATGATCTGCACGGGCTGGCGCCTCTCGACGTTGTGGTAGAAGTGCGAGGCGTCGGAGGTGAGCACCACGGTGCCGCGCTGAGTCTGCACGGTCACGATCTGCAGCCCGGCGGTGTGGCCGCCCACGCGGTAGACGCGGATGCCGGGCAGGACCTCGTGGTCGCCGTGCACGAAGCGGATCCGGTTGGCGTAGTTGAGCGTGACGAGGTCGGCCAGGGCGGGAACGTTGGCGGACCCGCGGAAGGCCGGCGTGCCGGCGAACGGGCCCGTCCAGAATGCCACCTCCTCGGCCTGGATCCAGTGCTCGGCGTTCGGGAAGAGGCTGTGGCCGGCCCAATGGTCGTAGTGCAGGTGACTGATGAGCGCCATCGGCACGTCGGCCGCCTTCACGCCCACGCGCTCGACGACCGCGGCCGGGCTCACGTAGTTGCGGATCTGGCGCGCCTTCGCGTCGTCCTCCAGGAACCCGGTGTCCACCAGGACCGGGTGCGGCCCGCCGAGGATGATCCAGACGAAATAGTGCAGCGTCAGCGGGTCGTGCCGGGGCTCGCGGTAGAAGAACTGGCAGGTCGTCGTGTCGCGCTCGCCGTACTTGAGGGCGTAGACCTCGTACATGGTCACCTCGCTGGCGCCGCAGTGTACGCCCATTTTGATGGGGGGCCCCCACATGGGCCCCCCAAAACCCCCCAACCGCCACGCGGCCCCCCCGCGGCCCGGCCCGGCCCGGTAGGCCGCCCCGCCCGCGGGCGGGGGCCCCGCCGGGAGCGGCACCACCGGGGGGGAAACCG
>JBGQFW010000049.1:0-29148 GCA_041497115.1 Methylomirabilia bacterium | reverse complement strand
ACGATAGTTGAGCGGGTTGAGCACGGCGCCGGTCAGCGGCACCCCGTAGTGCGCCTCCAGCATGGCGGGGACGTTGGGGGCCATGATCGCCACCGTGTCGCCGCGGCCGATCCCGCGCCGCGCCAGCGCCGAGCCGAGCCGGCGGCAGCGTCCGGCGAACTCGGCGTAGGTGAAGACACGCTCGCCGTGGATCACGGCGGGCTTGTCGGGGTAGACGCGTGCCGCCCACGCCAGGAACGAGAGCGGCGACAGCGGCGTGAAGTTCGCCGGCCCGCGCGCGAGCTCCTCGAACGCGCCCGCCACGCCCGCCGCCGCTACAGCGGCCGGTGCAGCCGGCGGCCGAGCTCGCCGACCACGCCCCGCCGGAAGATCAGCACGCAGACCACGAAGATGGTCCCCTGCACGATGGTGACCCAGGCCCCGAGCGTCGCCAGGTAGTTCTCCAGCCCGATCATGACGAACGCGCCGACGACGGGTCCGAACACCGTGCCGAGCCCGCCCAGCAGCGTCATCAGCACGACCTCGCCCGACATCGTCCAGTGCACGTCGGTGAGCGAGGCGAGCTGGAAGACGAGCGCCTTGGTCGCGCCGGCCAGCCCCGACAGCGTGGCCGACAGCACGAAGACGATCAGCTTGTAGTGCTCGGCGCGGTAGCCGAGCGAGACCGCCCGCGGCTCGTTCTCGCGCACCGCCTTCAGCACCTGACCGAACGGCGAGTGGATGGCGCGATAGACGACGAGGAAGCCGAGCAGGAAGACGGCGAGGACCGTGAAGTACATCGCGAGCGGCCGGCGGAGGTCGAGCACGCCCAGCAGCATCCCCCGCGGCACCGACTGGATGCCGTCCTCGCCGCCGGTGAACGCCGCCTGGAGCGCGAAGAAATAGATCATCTGGGCCAGCGCCAGCGTGATGTTGGCGAAGTAGATGCCGCGGCTGCGGATGGCGAGCGCCCCGATGACGGCGCCGAGCGCGGCGGCGGCGGCGGTGCCGGCCACGATCGCCAGCTCGGGCGGCAGCCCCCACACCTTGGCGGCGTGGGCGGAGACGTAGCCGGCCGAGCCGAGGAAGGCGGCGTGGCCGAACGAGAGCAGCCCGACGTAGCCGATCAGGAGGTTGAAGGCGCAGGCGAAGAGGGCGAAGCAGAGCGCCTTCATCAGGAACACCGGGTAGACGAAGAATGGCGCCGCGGCCAGGAGCCCGACCATCACCAGGAAGGCGACGACCTGGTGCGCGGGCATCGGCGCCGCGACCGGCCGGGAGACGGGCGCGCCGACCGCCTCGCCGGTCGTCACCGTGCTCACGTCGTGCGCCCGAACAATCCGGCTGGCCGCACCAGCAGCACGAGCGCCATGATGACGAAGATCACGGTGTTGGAGGCCTCGGGGTAGAAGACCTTGGTGAACCCCTCCACGATGCCGAGCGCGAACCCGGTGACGATCGAGCCCAGAATGGAGCCGAGCCCCCCGATGACGACCACCGCGAAGACGACGATGATGAGGTTGCTGCCCATCAGCGGGTTGACCTGGTAGATCGGCGCCGCCAGCACCCCCGCCAGCGCGGCCAGCGCCACGCCGAAGCCGTAGGTGAGCGTGACCATGCGCGGCACGTTGATGCCGAACGCCTGCACCAGCGTGGGATTCTCGGTGGCCGCGCGCAGGTAGGCGCCCAGCTTCGTGCGCTCGACCACGTACCAGGTGGCCAGGCAGACGACCAGCGAGAAGACGACCACCCATGCCCGGTAGGTCGGCAGGTACATGAAGCCGAGGTTGTAGCTTCCGGTGAGCTGCGCGGGGATCGTGTAGGGCAGGCCGGAGGAGCCGAAATAATTGCGGAAGATCCCCTCGATCACCAGGGCCAGCCCGAAGGTGAGGAGCAGGCCGTAGAGATGGTCGAGCTGGTAGAGCCACTGCAGCATCGTGCGCTCCAGCACGATGCCGAGGAGGCCGATCGCCAGCGGCGCCACCAGCAGCGCCCACCAGTACCCGAGCCCGGCCCACTGCAGCAGGAAGTAGGCGACGAAGGCGCCCATCATGTACTGGGCGCCGTGGGCGAAGTTGATGATGTTGAGCAGGCCGAAGATGACCGACAGCCCGAGGCTCAGCAGCGCGTAGAAGGCGCCGTTGATCAGGCCGATCAGGAGCTGGCTGAACAGCGCCTGCGTCGGGATCACTGCATCACTTCTTCACCAGCGGGCAGTCTCCCTGGTCCAGCGGCCGGAACGCCTGCTCGGCCGGGATGGTCGCCCGGATCTTGTAGTAGTCCCACGGATACTTCGACTCCGACGGCTTCTTCACCTCGACGAGATAGGCCGGGTGGATCTTGCGCCCGTCGGCCCGGATCGTCCCCTTGCCGAACAGCGGATCATCGGTCGGCAGCTCCTTCATCTTGGCGATGACCTTGCCGCCGTCGTCACTCTTGAGGGCCTCGACCGCCTTGAGGTAGTGCAGGACGCCCGCGTAGACCCCGGCGTGGATCATCGTGGGATGGATGCCGCGGTTGCGCTCGGCGAAGCGCTTGGCCCAGGCACGGGTCTTGTCGTTGAGGTCCCAGTAGAACGTCTCGGTGAAGATCAGCCCCTGGGCCGTCTGCAGGCCGAGGGCGTGCACGTCGGTGAGGAACACCAGCAGGCCGGCGAAGTTCTGGCCGCCCTTGACGATGCCGAACTCGGCGCCCTGCTTGATGGCGTTGGTGGTGTCGCCGCCGGCGTTGGCCAGCCCGATGATCTTGGCCTTGGAGGCCTGGGCCTGCAGCAGGAACGAGGAGAAGTCCTGGGTGTTGAGCGGGTGGCGCACCTTGCCCAGCACCTTGCCGCCGCTCTTGATCACGACGGCCTCGGTGTCGCGCTCGAGCGCGTGGCCGAACGCGTAGTCGGCGGTGATGAAGAACCAGGAGTCGCCCCCGCTCTTCACGATCGCGTTGCCGGTGCCGTTGGCCAGCGCCCACGTGTCGTACGTCCAGTGAACGGTGTTGGGCGAGCAGGCCTTGCCGGTGAGGTCGGAGCTGGCGGCCGAGGAGACGATGAACGCCTTGCCCTTGTCGCGGGTGATCTGGTTGACCGCCAGCGCCACGCCGGAGTTCGGCACGTCGACGATCAGGTCGACCTTGTCGGCGTCGTACCACTGGCGGGCGATCTGGGAGCCGACGTCGGGCTTGTTCTGGTGGTCGGCGAAGATGATCTCGACCTTCATGCCCTTCTTGTCGGCGCCGTAGTCCTCCACCGCCATGCGGGCGGCCACCACCGAGCCCTGGCCGGCCAGGTCGGCGTACAGGCTCGACTGGTCGTTGAGCACGCCGATCTTGATCACACCGTCCGAGATCTGCGCGGCGGCGGGGCCGGCGGCGAGGACGGCGACGAGGGCGAACGCGAGCGTTCGTGCAGTGCGCATGCGGTGGCTCCTTCGTGTGAGGGTGCGTGTGCGGAGACTATACCCCAAGGTACTCGTGCAGCTTGTCCATGCTGGCCGCCAGGGCCGTGTTGGGGATCATGTCCACCACCCGCCCGTGCTCCATCACGTAGTGACGGTCGGCCACGGTGGCGGCGAAGTGGAAGTTCTGCTCGACGAGCAGGATCGTGAACCCCTCGCGCTTGAGCCGGTCGATCGTGCGGCCGATCTGCTGGACGATGACGGGCGCCAGCCCCTCGGTGGGCTCGTCGAGCAGCAACAGCCGGGCGCCGGTGCGGAGGATCCGGCCGATGGCCAGCATCTGCTGCTCGCCGCCGGAGAGCTTCGTCCCCTGGCTGCGCAGCCGCTCCTTGAGGTTGGGAAAGAGGTCGAAGATCGTCGCCACGCTCAGCCCGCCCGGCCTCACCGCCGGCGGCAGCAGGAGGTTCTCCTCCACGTTGAGGCTGGCGAAGATCCCGCGCTCTTCCGGGCAGAAGGCGATGCCCATGCGGGCGATGAGGTTGGACGGCCGGTGGATCAGCTCGACGGCGCCGTCGAAGCGCACCGAGCCCGTGCGCCGGCGGACGATGCCCATGATCGCCTTCAGCGTGGTGGTCTTGCCGGCGCCGTTGCGGCCGAGCAGCGTCACCACCTCGCCCGCGCGCACGTCGAAGGTGACGCCGTGCAGGATGTGCGACTCGCCGTACCAGGCGTGCAGGTCGCGGACCTCCAGCAGCGGCGGCTCAGCCATGCGCGGTGCCCATGTAGGCCTGGATCACGTCGGGGTTGCGGGAGACGGTCCGATAGTCGCCCTCGGCCAGCACCTCGCCGCGCGCGAGCACGGTGATCGTGTCGGACAGGTTCTCGACGACGTTCAGATTGTGCTCCACCATCAGCACCGTGCGATTCGCCGCGACCTGCTTGATCAGCGCCGAGATCCGGGCGACGTCCTCGTGGGCCATGCCGGCGGTCGGCTCGTCGAGCAGCATCATCTCGGGATCGAGGGCCAGCGTGGTGGCGATCTCCAGCGCGCGCTTGCGCCCGTAGGGCAGCTCCACGGCGGTGGTCGCCGCGAACGCGGTCAGCCCGACCGCCCCCAGCAGCTCCAGCGCGCGGCCGTTGAACGCCTCCAGCACGCGCTCGGCCCGCCAGAAGTCGAAGGAGGCGCCGCGCCGGCGCTGGAGCGCGATGCGCACGTTCTCCAGCACCGTCAGGTGCGGGAACACCGCCGAGATCTGGAACGAGCGCACGAGCCCCCGCCGCGCGATGTCGGCCGGGCGGCTGCCGGTGATGTCGCGCCCGTTGAACAGGATGCGGCCGGCGGTCGGCGCCAGGAAGTGCGTGAGGAGGTTGAAGCACGTGGTCTTGCCGGCGCCGTTGGGACCGATCAGGGCGTGGATGCTTCCCCGGCGCACGCGCAGGTCCACCCCCTTGACGGCGACGAAGCCGCGGAACTCCTTGGTCAGCCCCCGGGTCTCGAGGATCAGGTCGGTGGGCATGGGCGCTTCTGGAGCCATGCGCGGTTGGCTTCGGCGGTCTCGGGCGAGGCCAGGCACTCGAGCTGGGCGGCCATGACGTCCTCGCCGGCTGCGCGCGGGTCGCGGTGGAACGACTCGTGGAGCAGCCGCTTGATGTGCGCGTTGGCGGTCGGCGCCTGCCCTCGCACGCGCTCGATGATCGAGGCGAGCGTCGCCTCCACCGCGGCCGCCGCGCACACCCAGGTCACCAGCCCCATCGCGAGCGCCGCCGCCGGGGTCACGTGGTCGTTGAGCAGCGCGAGCTCCTTGGCGCGGGCGAGGCCGACGAGGCGGGCCAGCCGCAGCACGGCGCCGTCGGGAATGATGCCGTGGCGCGAGGCGCCCAGGCCGAGGACGGCGTCGTCGGTGGCCAGCCGCAGGTCGCACGCCAGGCCGATCTGCAGCCCGCCGCCGATCGAGTAGCCGTGCAGCACGGCCAGCGTGACCTTCGGCATGTCCTCCAGCCGGTTCAGCGCGCGCATCCACGCGCGATGGAACGGTTCGCCGATGGCGCCGCCGGCCAGCGCGGTCCGGTCCATGCCCGAGCAGAACGCGCGCCCGGCCCCCCGCACGACCACGATGCCGACGGCGGGATCGCCGGCGGCCGTCTCCACACGCTCGGCCAGCGTGGCGGCGACCTCGGTGTCGAGCGCGTTGAGGACGCTTGGACGATCCAGCGTGATCCACGCCACACCGTCGGCGGCTCGGTAGGCGACGGGGCTGTCGGTCATCGGTGATTGTGAACGGCGCAGTAGAGGTTGTACGATCGCAACGGAGTGCGGGGTACCGTATCACCCCAGGGAGGCCCTGTCCATGTCAGCCATCAGTCGGCGCCGCTTTCTCCTGGCCGCTTCCGGCGCGTCCGTCGCCGCCGTGCTGCCCGCTCCCGCCGTGCGGGCGCAGGTCAGCGTGAGGCTGGGCACCGCCGTGCTGGGCGACTACTCGCTGGCCGGGCCGTTCATCGTCGCGGAGGAGAAGGGCTTCTTCCGGGGCGAGAATCTCAGCGTGGAGTTCGTGCCGTTCCGCGGCGGCCCCAACCTCGTGAAGGCGGTCGTCGCCGGCGAGGTGCTGCTGGGCGCCGCCGGCAGCACCGACATCCTCGTCTTCCGCGAGGCGGGCATGCCGCTCAAGATGGTGGCCACCCACACCGAGGGCAATCACTTCACCTTCAACGTGGCCCCCGACGTCAAGAGCGTCGGCGAGCTGAAGGGTAAGGCCATCGGCGTCACCGCGCCCGGCTCCACCACGTGGGTGTTCGCGCGCATGGTGGCCAAGGCGCAGGGGTGGGACCCCGATCACGACGTGAAGATCGTCGGCCTCGGCGGCCTCGACGCCCAGATCGCCGCGCTCTCGCGCAAGGAGATCCACGCGTTCGTGTGGGGCGACGGGGGCGCCGTCACCCAGCTCGCCGGCAAGTCGAAGGTGCTCATGCGGCTGGACAAGATCACGCCGCACTGGATCAGCCAGATCCAGTACGTCTCCGAGGACGGCATCAAGAGACACGGCGACGACATCCGGCGGGCGATGCGCGGCATCTTCACCGCCATGCGCTTCATGACCGACAAGCCCGGCGACGCCGCCGAGATCGTGGCCAAGAAGATCGGCTGGAGTCCGGAGGCGGTGCTGGGCGCCCACAAGATCTCCGGCTCCCTCATGTCGCACGACGGCACGATCAGCATCGAAGCGCTGCGCGCGATCCAGGACACCCTGCTCGAGCACGGCGTGATCAAGAAGCGGCTGCCGCTCGAGGAGCACGTGGCCCGCTCGTTCACCCCGGTGAAGATCGGCTGATGCGCGGGCGGGCGTGGGCGCTCGCTGCGCTGCTGCTGGCGGCGCCGGGTGGTGCCCACGCCCAGACGTTCTTCGCCGAGAAGCCCAACCCGCCGTTCACGATCGGCCCGCTGTTCGTGCGCGCCGCCCTCTCGCCCAAGCTCGGGCCGATCCCGGTGAACATCAACTTCTCGGTGGTGATCCCGCCCGGGCAGGACGCGGCGGCGATCGAGCAGGACCTCTACCTCCTGTGGCCGGGCGACATCGTCGCCGATCCGAAGCTGGGACCGGCCGACCCCGCGCTCGAGAAGGACCTGACCGCCCGCGGCTTCACGGTCATCGGCGGCGGCCGCCTGCCGCTCACCGCGCGCAACCTCTACCAGATCGGCCCCCGGCGGGCGGCCGAGCCGCTCCCGGACGCGGCGTCGTTCGTGACCTTCGTGCGCGAGGGCGGCGCGCTCGGCCTCACCTCGCCGGCGGCGTGGATCCGCATCCCGTGGAACCCGCGGTTCGCCAACCGCGTGTACCTGATCGGGCTGCAGATGACCACCCGGGGATTGCTCAAGGCCAAGGCCGGCACGTGGTTCGAGCACGCCTTCTGGGGGCCGCGCTACCGGCTCGTGGTGTCGTTCAACGAGGTCCGCCACCGCGCGGCGTTCCCGATGTACTTCCAGCACCGCGACCGGGTGATCAAGCTGGCCGAGGACCCCGCCCAGATCATCGTCAACTTCGCCGACGCCGATCACCTGAAGATCGACGAGCTGTTCCCGCAGTCGGCCCGGCGGCAGCTCAGCGAGACGCAGGAGAGCACCGAGACGGTCTCGCTCTTCCTCGACCGCTCGGAGGGGTTGCAGCCGCAGGTGCTGACGATCCAGTTCGGCTACTTCACGCGGCTGCAGTCGTGGGCGCCGGTGCTGATCCCCGCGCTGTTCTTCGGGCTGGGCAATCTCGCCGGGGTGCTGGTGCGCAGCGTCGCCGAGCGCACGCGCAAGCGGTGGGCGGGGCGGGTGCAGTTCGGCGCGGCCCGGGGGAGCGCGTCGGCGCGCGTGCAGGGCGTGGTGCTGGAGGCGGAGACGCTGGGGCGGATCGTGCCGGGGACGACCACCCACGACGAGGTGCTACGGCTGTGCGGTCCCCACGTGGAAGAGCTGTCGCAGCTCACGGATCCCGACAAGCGGACGCTGGTCTACCGGGGCCGGCGGCTGATGCCGCATCACCCGCGCGCGTTCGGCTTCCTCACCACGGTCCAGCACTGGGACGCCGAGGATCACCAGGTGGACGTCACCCTCGAGCGCAACGTCGTCCGCGACGTCCACGCCCGTGTCCGGCGCTCCCGGGTCACCGCCCCCGAACCGGCCTGAACGAACCCGGCGCCGGCAGGCGCGAGAGCACGTAGGGCGTCACCGTGACGTGCTCGCAGCACGTCAGGCAGTAGAAGTCCAGCTCGACCCCGGCGCGGCCCCCCATGAAGTCCATGCGGGTCGCGCAGCGCGCGTGATGGAGCGCGCCGTCGGCGGACCGGAACACCGTCGACACCGGCGGCATCCCGGATCGGGTTGCGGGCGACTTGGTCGTCGTGATCGTCACCGCCATGGGTTGTCCTCCTCCCCCTCGGTCGGCTACCGGCGCCAGAACACGAGCCAGCAGAACCCCACGCCTCCCACGAAGATCGTGCACGCTACCGAGACGTAGGCTCCGAATTGCATCCAACTCACCGTCCGACGTCCTCCGGCATCCAGGAGAGCAACCCCCGTTCCAAGCGCGGGACGGAGACCGACCGCCGGAATTCCGCATAGATGCGGGCGGGGCCTCGGCCGGCAGCGGTCAGTTCCGAGACGGTCGGGGAGACGCCCCGGCCAGGAAGTGACCGACTCCGTCAGCCGCGCCAGTGCGAGAGCCGCTCGTTGAGGGCGTCGAGGCCGAGGACGATCACGATGGAGGCGGCCGAGACCAGCCCGGTGGCGGCGAACAGCTCGGGCGCCTGAAAGCCGTTGGCGAGCGAGCCCAGGACGTAGCCCATGCCGCGCACGCCGGCGAACATCTCGACGATGAGCACGCCGAGCAGGCAGAAGACGACGCCGAGCCGCATCCCGGCCAGCACCGTCGGCACGATCGCGGGCAGCAGCACTTTCCAGTAGAGCTGCCAGGTGGAGGCGCCGAGGGAGCGGGCCACCGTCACCAGGGTGCGGTCCACGTCGCGCACGCCGCCCATCACGAGCACCAGGATCGGGAAGAACCCGTGGATGGTGCCGTAGACGATGGCGGGGGCCGTCCCGAAGCCGAGGATGAGGACGATCCAGGGGAGGACGAGGATCTTGGGCATCCCGTACACGGCGATGACGAAGGGGCTCAGCACCTCGCGCAGCGCCCGCACCGAGCCGACGGCCACCCCGAGCGAGACGCCGAGGACGACCGAGAGGACGTAGGCCACCGCCGTCTTCAGCAGCGTGTCACCCAGCCCGGCCAGCGCGCTGCGCCCGATGCGGCCGAACGCGAGCGCCACCGCGCTGGGCGCCGGCACGAAGAGCGGGTCGACCCACCCCGCCCGCGCCACCGCCTCCCACGCGCCGACCACGACGAGCACACTCACCGCTTGCACCACCACCACGCGGGCCCGCTGGCCCCCCTTCGAGGTCACTCGGTCCATCGCTGGGCGCGGCGCTCGACCAGGCTGGCGAGCGCGTCGGAGCCGACGATCAGCACGAGGGTCACGAGCACGAGCGCCACGTAGTCGGAGGTGCGGAACAGGCCGTAGGCGTGGTTGATGAGGGCGCCCATCCCCGACTTGGAGCCGAGGATCTCGCCGACGATGACGCCGATCACGCTCAGCGCCAGCCCGGTGCGCAGGCCGCCGACGAGCGTGAAGAGCATGGAGGGCACCATCACCTTGGCGAAGACCACCGCCGGGCGGGCGCCGAACGCGCGCGCGACGGCGATCATGTGGGGGTTCACCTGGCGGATCCCGGCCAGCACCGCCAGCGTGATCGGAAAGAAGCCGAGCAGGAAGCCGAAGACGATCTTCGACGCGGCGTCGAGGCCGAAGAAGAGCATCAGCGACGGGTACCAGACCACCGCCGGCACCGCGTAGAGCGCCGCGAGGATGGGCCCGTAGGCGCGGCCGGCCAGCCGGTTGAGGCCGAGCACGGCGCCGATGGCCAGGCCGGCCGCGACGGCCAGCGCGTAGGCCGCCACGATCTCGCGCAGCGTCAGCAGCAGGCTGCCCACCAGGTCGGGATACGACTGCAGCGCGAGCAGCCGCCCCACCGCCGGCGCCACCGCGGAGGGCGGCACGTACAGCAGCGGGTTCCCCACCCGCGCCGCGATCTCCCATGCCGCCAGCAGCCCCACGAGGATCGCCGCCCGCAGCAGGCTCACGCGCACGGCCGGCCGCCCCTCACCGCTCGCCCATGGCGCGCAGGGACTCCTCGCGGATCTCCCCCCACAGCCGGGAGCGCAGCGCCACCATCTCCGCCGACTCCGCCGCGCGCGGATGCGGCAGCGACACCTCGCGCACGCTCTTCACACGCCCGGGGCGCGCCGTCATGACGACCACGCGGGTCGAGAGCGCCAGCGCCTCGTGCAGGCTGTGGGTGACGAACACGACGGTCTTGCCGGTGCGCCGCCAGATGTCGAGCAGCCACTCCCCCATCAGCTGGCGCGTCTGCTCGTCGAGCGCCCCGAACGGCTCGTCCATCAGGATGATCTGCGTGTCGATGGCCAGGGCGCGCCCGATCGCCACCCGCTGGCGCATACCGCCCGACAGCTCGCGCGGATACTTGGCGGCGAAGTCGCGCAGCCCGAGCGGCCCGAGCAGGTCGGTGGCGACCGCCCGCCGGCGCGCGCGGGGCATGCCCTGCAGCTCGAGGCCGAACTCGACGTTCTCGAGCGCGGTGCGCCACGGGAAGAGGCCGGCCTCCTGGAAGACGGTGGCGACGCGCCGGGGATCGGGGCCGGCGACCGGGCGGCCGTCCACCAGCACGCGCCCGCCGTCGGGCGCGACGAGCCCGCCCAGCATCCCGAGCAGCGTGGACTTGCCGCACCCCGACGGGCCGATCAGCGTGCAGAACTCGCCGGCGCCGACGGTGAGGGAGACGTCGTGGAGCGCCTCGACGGGGCCCGAGCCCGTCAGGTACCGCTTGCCGACGCGCTCGACGACGATCAGGTCGCTCACGTGGCCTTGAGGATCTCCCGCGCGATGACCAGCCGCTGGATCTCGGAGGTGCCCTCGCCGATCTCGGTGAGCTTGGCGTCGCGGAAGATCCGCTCGACCGGGAACTCGGTGATGTAGCCGGCCCCGCCGTGCAGCTGCACCGCCTTGGAGGCGGCCTTCATGGCCGCCTCGGAGGCGAACAGCTTGGCCTTGGCGGCGGCGAGCATGGACGGCCGCCCGGCGTCCTTGAGCCAGGCCGCGCGCAGCGTGAGCAGGCGGGCGATCTCGACCTCGGTGGCGATGTCCGCCAGCATCCCCCGCAGCCCGTTGAACTCGGCCAGCGTCCGGCCGAACGCCGAGCGCTGCTTCATGTATCGCACGGCCTGGTCCACCGCCGCCTGCCCGATGCCGACCGCCATCGCCGCCATCGCGATGCGGCCCCCCTCGAGCACCTGCATCGCCTGCACGAACCCCTGCCCGCGCTCGCCGAGCAGGTGGTCGGCGGGGACGCGCGCGTCCTCGAGGATCAGCTCGGCGGTGTCGGAGGCGTGCAGCCCGAGCTTGCGGTACGGCCGCCCAGCGCTGAACCCCGCCGTGCCCTTCTCGACGACGAAAGCCGAGATGCCCTTGGCCCGCCGGTCAGGATCCGTCCGCGCCATCACCACGGCGAGGCCGCTCACCGAGGCGTTGGTGATGAAGGCCTTGCTGCCGTTGAGCACCCAGCCGCCGTCGCGCGCCTCGGCGCGGGTGGCGAGCGCGGCGGCGTCGGACCCCGCGCCGGGCTCGGTCAGCCCCCACGCGCCGAGGACCTCGCCGGCGGCCAGGCGCGGCAGCCACCGCCGCTTCTGCTCGGGCGAGCCGAACAGGCTGAGGTGGTTCGTGCACAGCGAGTTGTGGGCCCACATCGTGATCCCGACCGAGGCGTCGCCGCGGTTCAGCTCCTCGACGATGAGGGCGTAGGACACGTAGTCGAGGCCGCTGCCGCCGTACGCCTCGTCCACCAGGACGCCCAGGAAGCCGAGCGGCCCGAGCTTGGCGACGATCGCGTGGGGGAACTCGTGGCTGGCGTCGTAGGGGGCGATCCGGTCGCCCAGCTCGGCCTCGGCGAACTCGCGGGCGGCGTCGCGGATGCGCCGCTGATCGTCGCTGAGCTCGAAGTCCATCACCGGCTCACGCCGGGCGCCGCCGGCGGGCGCCGCGCTTGGCGTGCTTGAAGAACTCCACCTGGCGCAGCCGCTTCAGAGCCTCGGCCTTGGTGTCGTAGGTGCCGAAGCGGCGTCCGGTCGTCTCCGAGAGCACCACCCACTTGCGGCCGCGCTTTTCGATCACGGCGTCCCCTCACTCGATGACGACGTCGGCGCCGCTCAGCACCGACGGCGGAATCGTCAGGCCGAGCGCGCGGGCGGTTCGAAGGTTGACGGCCAGCTCGTACTTCTCGGGCGGCTCGATCGGCAGGTCGCCGGCGCGGGCGCCGCGCAGGATGCGGGCGACGTAGGTGCCGGCGTGCCGGTAGAGCTGCATGGTGTTGGGGCCGTAGGCCATGAGGCCGCCGGCGTCCACGAACTCGCGCCAGCCGAAGAGGCTCGGCAGCCGCTGGCGAAGCGCCCAGTCGGCCAGCCGCTGGCGCTCGGCGAGGATCAGCGGATCGCCGATCGAGTACAGCGCGTCGACGCGGCCGCCGGCGATGGACGCCAGCGCGGCGTCCAGCTGCTCGGCGGCGGTGATCGGCACCGTCTGCAGCTGCCAGCCGAACACGCGCGCGGTCGTCTGCCGCTCGCCCCACAGGCGATGCTCGGCGAGGTTGGCCGGGTTCCAGAGCACCGCCACCCGCGTGGCCTTCGGCACGGTGCGGCGCAGCAGCTCCAGGTGCAGCGGCGCCAGGTCGGCGAAGAGGCTGGACACGCCGGTGACGTTGCCGCCGGGATGCTCGAGGCTCGCCACCAGCCGGTAGGCCACCGGATCGCCGACGTCCATCATGACGATCGGCACCGTGCTCGTCGCCGCGGTGGCGGCCATCGTCGGCGCCGGGCCGGGCGTCACCAGCACGTCCACCCCGCCCCGCACGAGCTCGGCGGCGAGCTCGCCGAGGCGGTCGTAGCGGCCGTTGGCATAGCGCTCGTCCACGACCACGTCACGCCCGTCGGCCAGCCCCAGCTCGTCCAGCCGCTCGCGCAGCGCGCGCACGTAGGGCGCGCCGACGGCCGGCGTGGTGTAGCCGAGGTAGCCGACGCGCGCGGGCCGCGCGACGGCGGGCGCGGTGGGCGCCGGCGCCGGCGGCGCGAGGACGGCGGTGCAGGCGACGGCGGCGGCGGCGAAGAGCCCGGCGCGTCTCATCGGGGATGCATGGACCTCAGACGGCGGCGCGGATGTGGTCGTGGACGAACCGGACGATGTCCTGCGTGGACGTGCCGGGCGTGAAGATCTCCCTCACGCCGAGCGCCTTGAGCGCGGCGACGTCGTCGGGCGGGATGATGCCGCCGCCGAACACCGCCACGTCGTCCGCCCCCTTCTCGCGCAGCAGCTCGAGCACGCGCTTGAAGAGGTAGTTGTGGGCGCCCGACAGCACGCTGAGCCCGATCGCGTCGGCGTCCTCCTGCAGCGCGGTGGCCACCACCTGCTCGGGCGTCTGGTGCAGCCCCGTGTAGATCACCTCGAAGCCGGCGTCGCGCAGCGCGCGCGCGACGATCTTGGCCCCCCGGTCGTGGCCGTCCAGCCCCGGCTTGGCCACGACGATGCGGACGGGGCGCCCGGCGGTCACCGCGCGATCGCCTGGCGCAGCCGCTCGCCGAGCGCCTGGAGCTGCGCGCCGTCGCCCGGTACGAGGGCCCAGTCGAACCCCTTGCCGTCGTTGTTCCAGCGCGGGATCAGGTGCAGGTGCAGGTGCGGCACCGACTGGAAGGCGGCCGGGCCGTTGGCCTGCAGCATGTTGAGGCCGTCCGGCTTGAGCGCCTCCCGGATGCCGAGCGCCACCTTCTGGGCGGTCGCCATCGCGGCGGCGAGGTCGGCCGGCGCGGCGTCCCACAGGGTCGGCGCGTGCGTCTTGGTGATGACGAGCGAGTGACCCGAGTTGATCGGGTTGATGTCCATGATGGCGAACGTGCGCTCGTCCTCGTAGATCTTCACCGACGGGATCGCGCCGTCCCGGATCTTGCAGAACACGCAGTCCGCGCTCATGGCCGCGCCGCCGGGACGACGAGCGTCCAGCCGTGCGGGTCGGGCGCCTCGCCGTACTGGATGGCGACGATCGTGTCGTAGAGCTTCTGGGCGATCTCGCCGATCCGCCCCTGGTTCACCGTGAAGCGCCGGCCTTTGTAGGCGAGCTCGCCCACCGGCGAGATGACGGCGGCGGTGCCGGTCGCCCATACTTCCTGGAGCGTGCCCTTCGATGCGGCGTCGAGCGCCTCGTCGATCGTGATCGGGCGCTCGGTGACACGCACGCCCCAGCTCCGCAGCAGCGCCATCGCGGTGTCGCGGGTGACGCCGGCCAGGATCGTGCCGGCCAGCGGCGGCGTGATCACCTCGTCGCCGATCCGCAGCATGATGTTGGAGGTGCCGACCTCCTCGATGTACTTGTGCTGGACGCCGTCGAGCCACAGCACCTGGGTGAACCCCTCGTGCTTGGCCTCCTCGGCGGCGTACAGGCTCGCCGCGTAGTTGGCCGAGGTCTTGGCCTCGCCCAGCCCGCCCGCCACCGCGCGCACGTAGTCGTCGATCACCTTGATCTTCGTCGGCGCGAGCCCCTCGGGATAGTAGGGGCCGACCGGCGACACGATCACGTAGTAGAGGTACTCGCGGGCCGGGCGGACGCCGAGGAACGCCTCGCTGGCGATGACGGTCGGGCGGATGTAGAGCGAGGTCCCCACCGAGGCGGGCGCCCAGTCGCGGTCCACGTCCACCAGCGTCGTCCAGGACTTCAAGATCAGGTCGGGGTCGAGGGCGGGAATGCACATGCGATGGGCGGTGCGGTTGAGCCGCTCGACGTGCTTGTCCGGGCGGAACAGGCGGATCGTGCCGTCCCGGCCGCGGAAGGCCTTGAGCCCCTCGAACAGCCCCTGGCCGTAGTGGAGCACCGCGGTGGCGGGGTCCAGCGGCAGCGGGGCGTAGGGCTCGATGCGCGGGTCGTACCAGCCCTTCTCCTCCTCGAAGTTCGCCACGAACATGTGGTCGGTGAAGACGGTGCCGAAGGCGAGGTCCTTGTCCTTCGGCCGCTCCTTCTTCGTCGTCGTCCGCGTGATCCGGATCGGCTCGCTCATCGCTCTCTTCCCCCTCCGCGGCGGCCGGTCAAAAGATGATCGGCTCGCGATAGAGCCCGAACGTCTGGCGATACACGTCGGAGATCTCGCCCAGGCTCACGTAGTCCTTGACGGCGTCCACCAGCACCGGCATGACGTTGGTGCCGTGACGGCAGGCGTCGGCCAGCTGCGTGAGCCGCCGCTCGACCTTCCGCGCGTCGCGCGACGCCTTGAAGCGCCCGACGCGCTCGATCTGCTCGACCTCGACCTGCTCGTCGATGCGCAGGTAGTTGATCCCCTTCTCGTCCTTCATCACGTACTTGTTCACGCCCACCGTGACCTTCTCGCCGCGGTCCTCCATGAGCTGGTAGCGGTAGGCGGCGTCGGCGATCTCCTTCTGCGGATAGCCGGTGTCGATGGCGCGCACGATGCCGCCCATGGCGTCGATGCGCGCGATGTACTCCAGCGCGGCCGCCTCCATCCGGTCGGTGAGCGTCTCCAGATAGTAGGAGCCCCCCAGCGGATCCACGGTCAGCGCCACGCCCGTCTCCTCGGCGAGCACCTGCTGGGTGCGCAGCGCGACCGTGACCGCCTCCTCCGTCGGCAGCGCCCACGTCTCGTCGTAGGAGTTGGTGTGCAGCGACTGGGCGCCGCCCAGGATGGCGGCGAGGGCCTGGAGCGCCACGCGCGCGACGTTGTTGAGCGGCTGTTGCGCCGTCGCCGAGACACCGGCGGTCTGCGTATGCGTGCGCAGCCGCATCGACTCCGGCTTCTTCGCGCCGTACAGCTCCTTCATGAACCGCGCCCACATCCGGCGCGCCGCCCGCAGCTTGGCGATCTCCTCGAAGAAGTCGTTGTGGATGTCGAAGAAGAACGACAGCCGCGGCGCGAAGCTGTCGATGTCCAGGCCGCGCGCCAGCGCCGCCTCGACGTAGCCGAGGCCGTCGGCGAGCGTGAACGCCAGCTCCTGCACCGCCGTCGCCCCCGCCTCCCGGATGTGGTAGCCGGAGATCGAGACGGGATTGAAACGAGGAACGTGCTGAGAGGTGAATTCGATCATATCGGTGACGATTCGAACGGCAGGCTCCGGCGGACAGATCCATTCTTTTTGAGCGATGAACTCCTTGAGCATGTCGTTCTGCATGGTGCCGCCCAGGCGGCTCCACGCCACGCCCTGCCGGTCGGCGATCGCCAGGTACATGGCGAGCGCCACCGACGCCGTGCAGTTGATCGTCATCGACGTGGTCACGTCGCCCAGCGGGATGTCGGCGAACAGCCGCTCGAAGTCATCGAGCGTCGAGATCGACACGCCTTCCTTGCCGACCTCGCCGCGCGCGCGCGGATGGTCGGCGTCGTAGCCCATCAGCGCCGGCATGTCGAACGCGGTCGAGAGCCCGGTCTGCCCCTCCTGCAGCAGGTACTTGAACCGCGCGTTGGTGTCCTCCGGCCGTCCGAAGCCGGCGAACATGCGCATCGTCCACAACCGCCCGCGATACATCGTGGGATAGACGCCGCGCGTGAACGGGTACTCGCCCGGCTGCCCGAGCTTGGCGTCGTACGACCAGTCGCCGAGGCTCGCCGGCGTGTAGAGCGGCGCCAGCGGGATGCCCGACAGCGACTCGAAGCGGACGGGGCGTTCCCGGGGATCGCGTGGATCGCTCATGCGCCGAGCACCTCGCGGGCGATGACCAGCTTCTGGATCTGCGAGGTGCCCTCGTAGATCGCCGTGATCTTGGCGTCGCGGAAGAACCGCTCGACCTCGTAGTCCTTGATGAAGCCGTAGCCGCCGTGCACCTGGATGGCGTCGGTCGTCACCTTCATCGCCATCTCGGCGGCGAACAGCTTGGCCATCGCGGCCTCGCGGGTGAACGGCAGGCCGGCGTCCTTGCGGGTCGCCGCCTTGAGCGTCATCAGCCGGGCGCCGTCGATCGCCGTCGCCATGTCGGCGAGCATCCACTGCACCATCTGATGGTCGCCGATCGCCACGCCGAAGGCCTTGCGCTCGCGCGCGTAGGCCACCGACCGCTCCCACGCGCCGGCGGCGATGCCGACCGCCTGGGTGGCGATGCCGACGCGGCCGCCATCCACCGCGACCAGCGCGATGCGGAACCCCTGCCCCTCCTCACCGAGCCGGTGGGCGGCGGGCACCCGGCACTCCTCGAAGACCAGCTCGGCGGTGTCGGAGGCGCGGATGCCCAGCTTGTCCTCGGTCTTGGACACGCGGAACCCCGGCGTGGCCTTGTCGACGAGGAAGGCGGTGATGCCGCGATGGGCCTTCGCGCGGTCGGTCTGGGCGAACACCAGCGCGAAGGACGCCTCGCGGCCGTTGGTGATGAACTGCTTGCGCCCGGTGATCACGTAGTGCTCACCGTCCCGGCGCGCCAGCGTGGCCAGGTTGGAGGCGTCGGAGCCCGCCTGCGGCTCGGTCAGCGCGAAGCACCCCTGGGCGTGGCCGCCCGCCACCGGCGCCAGGAACCGCTCGCGCTGGGCGTCGGTGCCGAACTTCAAGATCGGATCGCCGTAGAGCGAGTTGTTGACCGACATGACCACGGCGTGCGAGGCGCACACCTTGGCGATCTCCTCCAGCGCCACCACGTACGACACCGTGTCGGCGCCGGCGCCGCCCCAGCGCTCGGGGACGGCGATGCCCATGAGCCCGAGCTCGCCCATCCGCTTGACGGTCTCGTGGGGGAAGCGCGCCTCGCGGTCGATCTCGGCGGCGATCGGGCGGATCGCCTCCCGGGCGAACTCCCGCGCCGTCTCCTGGATCAGCCGCTGCTCGTCGGTGAGCTCGAGGTTCATTTCTCCAGCAGCCGCTTGAATTCCTTCGTCAGCTCCGGCACGACCTCGAACAGGTCCGCCACGATGCCGTAGTCGGCGATCTTGAAGATCGGCGCCTCGGGATCCTTGTTGACGGCGACGATCACCTTGGAGGTGCGCATGCCGGCCAGGTGCTGGATCGCGCCCGACACGCCGAAGCCCAGGTAGAGCTTGGGCGAGATCGTGCGGCCGGTCTGGCCGATCTGGAAGCGATGCGGCCGCCAGCCGGCGTCCACCGCCGCCCGCGAGGCGCCGACGGCGGCGCCGATGACGCCGCCCAGCTCCTCGAGGATCACGTAGTTCTCCGGCCCCTTCATGCCGCGCCCGCCCGAGAGGACGATCTCCGCCTCGGCGAGCTCGGGCAGGCCGGTGGAGGCTTCCTCGCGCCGCTCGACGAGCTTCATCTGGGGCGGCGGGATCGTGAGCGATGGACGCTCCACCTGCGCGCTCTTCCCCGCCTGCGCCGCCGCCGGCTTGAACACGTTCGGCCGCAGCGTGGCCAGGCAGGGCAACGTGGCCCAGGCGACCTTCGACAGCAGCTTGCCGGCGTAGACCGGGCGCGTCGCCACCAGCCGGTCGCCGTCCAGCGCGAGCGCCACCGAGTCGGCCGAGAGCCCCACGCCCAGTCGCGCGGCCAGCCGCGCCATGAACTCGCGCTGCCGGCTCGTGACCGGCGCCAGGACCGCCCGCGGCGATTCCTTCGCGACGAGCTCCGCCATCGGCGGCACCCACGTCTCGCCTCGGTAGGGCGCGAGCCCGGCGTTCTCCAGCAGCCACACCCTGGTCGCGCCCCACGCCCCGAGCTGCTCGAGCCCGTCGTCGGCGGCCTTGTCGGTGAGCCACACCGCCTCGACGGGCCCGCCGAGGCGCGTGGCCTCGCCGAGCACCTCGGCCATCACCTTCTTGGGCAGCCCCTTGCGATCGTCCTCGACCACGCACCAGAGCGCGCCAGCCATTGTCTATGGTCTCCTTAAATCGCCTTGGCGTCCTCGCGCAGCGCGCGGACGAGCTCCTTCACCGCATCCTTGACCTCGCCCGGGATGACGCGGCCCGGCGGCCGCGCCGGCAGCGCCTCCAGCGCCGTCACGCTGAGCTCGGGCGTCGTGGACGCCAGGCCGAGGTCGGCGACCTTCAGATCCTTGACCTCTTTTTTCTTGGCGCCCATGATCCCCTTCAGCGTCGGGTAGCGCGGCTCGTTGATCCCCTTCTGGGCGGAGAGCACGGCCGGCAGCGGCAGCTCGAAGATCTCCAGGCCGCCCTCCACCTGGCGGCCGACGCGCACCGTCTTCGCGTCGGCGTCCACCGCCTCCTCCATGATCCACGACGCGCACGGCCAGCCGAGGAGCTCGGCGAGCTGGGCGGAGACGGCCCCCATGTCGTCGTCGATCGCCTGCCGCCCGCACAGCACGAGCTGCGGCGCCTCCTGCTTCACCACCGCCGCCAGCGCGCGGGCCGTCGTCAGCGTGTCGGCTGAGGCGAGCGCGGGGTCGTTGACGTGGACGGCGCGGTCGCACCCCATCGCCAGCGCCGAGCGCAGCGCCTCCTTGGCGCGGTCGGGACCGAGCGTGACGGCGACGACCTCGCCCTCGCCGCGCTTTTCCTTGATGCGCAGCGCCTCCTCCACGGCGAACTCGTCGTAGGGAGACACGATCCAGGTGATGCCGGTCGTGTCGATCTGCGTGGGGTTGCCCGCCGCGATCTTCATCTGCGTCGCGGTGTCGGGCACCTGCTTGATGGCCACCAGGATCTTCATGCGTGGGCTCCGTTGGCTGCGTCGTAGTGGAGTTCACGGGTGATCCGGAAGCGATCCCCCGGGATGAAGACGCGATCGAAGACGACGGGCCGGCCGGCCCCGTCGAAGGACACCCGCTCGGACTCGAAGGCGGGCGCGCCCGAGACGCAGGCGAGCTCGCGCGCCTCGCGCCGGCCCAGCCGCACCGCCGAGACGGCCTCGCGGGCGCCGGTGATCACGATGCCGAGCTTGAACTCGAGCACCTGGCTGAGCGGCGTCTCGTCGAGGTTGGCGCGCAGCACCTCCTCGCCGAGCCGGGCGGACAGGAAGGAGCGCTGCAGGCTCATGGGCCGGCCGTCCACCAGCCGCAGCCGCTCGAGCACGACCACGCGCGCCCGCCGCGGCACCCCCAGCGCCGCGCTCACGCGCAGGTCCGCCACCGCCGGGCGCGCGCCGAGCACGCGCGTGGAGACGGACTCGCCGTGGGCGGAGAGGTCGGCGGCGAAGCGGCGCATCGTGAGGATCTCGTAGTCCACCGAGGGCGCCGCCACGAAGGTGCCGAGCCCGTGGCGCCGGGTGATGAGGTGGTCGCGCTCCAGCAGCTCCAGCGCCTGGCGCAGCGTCATCAGCGTCACGCCGAACTCGTGCGCGAGCCGGCGCTGGTTGGGCAGCGGGGCGCCGGCCGCCCACTCGCCCGCGCGGATGCGCGTGCGCAGCGTGTCGGCGATGCGGTGATACCTCGGCAGCCGTCGATTCACCCGCGACTCCCTCGTCGGTGTTCTAGAACTCCATGCCGCCAACTACCGTCGCAAGAGCGCCGAACCCGGAAGCGATCAGAACGAGAGCGACACAACCGAGGCGCAACCGCGACGACGGCGCCCATTGTACGGCCCCCCCGCAAGCCTCCGCAAGGCCGCGGTCTTAATACAAATGACAGGCGACGTCGCGGCCGTGAGCGGGAGCGAGCCGCGGCACCTCCGCCGCGCAGCGGTGGTCGGCGTGCGGGCAGCGCGGATGGAAGTGGCAGCCGGCGGGCGGGTTGATCGGGCTCGGCACTTCCCCGGTAAGGATGATCTCCTCGCGCACCTCGTCGGGATGCGACGGCAGCGCGGCCGCGAACAGCGCCTGCGTGTAGGGATGCTTGGGGTCGGTGGCCACCGTCTTGGCGGGCCCGTGCTCGACGATCCGGCCCAGGTACATGACGACGATGGTGTGGCTCATGTGGGCGACGGCGGCGAGGTCGTGGGCGATGAACAGGTAGGCCAGGCCCAGGTCGCGCTGCAGATCCACCAGGAGATTCAGGATCTGCGCCCGGATCGAGACGTCGAGGGCGGAGACCGGCTCGTCCAGCACCACCAGTCGCGGCGAGAGCGCCAGCGCGCGGGCGATGGCGATGCGCTGCCGCTGGCCGCCCGAGAACTCGTGCGGGAAGAGGTCGGCGGCGCGCTCGGGCAGGCCGACCAGCTCCAGCAGCCGCGCCACCCGCGCGCGCACCTCGCGGGCGTCGAGCTTCTCGTTCGTGACGAGTGGCTCGGCGATGATCGCCCCCACGCGCATGCGCGGGCTGAGCGACGCGTAGGGATCCTGGAACACCGCCTGCACCGAGCGCCGATAGCGGCGCAGTCCCTCGGCGCCCAGCTTCGCCAGCGGCTGACCGTCGAAGAGGATGTCGCCGCCGGTCGGCTCCTCCAGCTTGAGGATCAGCTTGGCGGTGGTGGACTTGCCGCAGCCCGACTCGCCCACCACGCCCAGCGTGCGCCCGGGCTCGATCGCGAACGACACGCCGTCCACCGCCCTTACCCAGTCCTGGCGGCGCGCGAACATGCCGCGGCGGACCGGGAAGTGCTTGGTGAGCCCGCGCGCCTCCACCAGGGGCGTCACCGCGGGCGCTCCGTCGCCACCCAGCACCGCGCGCTGTGGCCGGCCCTCAGGTCGACGGACGGCGGCGCCTCCTGCCCGCAGCGCTCCACCGCCCGCGGGCAGCGCGGCTGGAACGAGCAGCCGGGCGGCAGCGCGGCGAGATCGGGCGGCTGGCCGTCGATGGCGGTGAGCCGCTCGGGCCGCGCGGACAGGCGCGGGATGGACTCGATCAGCGCCTGCGTGTAGGGGTGGGCGGGCGCGTTGAAGATCTGGCGCACCGGCCCCGACTCGATCACGCGCCCGGCGTACATCACCGCTACGCTGTCGCACATGTGGGCGACGATGCCGAGGTTGTGGGTGATGAAGATCAGCGCCAGGCCGTGCTCGCGCTGCAGGTCGCGCAGCAATCTCAGGTACTGCGCCTGGATCGTCACGTCGAGGCTGGTGGTCGGCTCGTCGGCGATGAGCACCCGTGGCTCGCACGAGATGGCGATGGCGCCGACGATGCGCTGGCGCATACCGCCCGACATCTGGTGCGGGTACTCGCGCAGCCGCTGCTCGGGGGCGGGGATGCGCACGGCGTTGAGCAGGCTGCGCGCCCGCTCGCGCGCGCTGCGCCGGCTGGTGTGCTCGTGCACGCGCACCGGCTCGGCCACCTGGTCGCCCACCGTGAAGAGCGGGTTCAGCGAGGCCATCGGATCCTGCAGGATCATCGCGATGCGCTTGCCGCGCACGTGGCGCATCTCGGACGGCGACTTGGCCAGCAGGTCTTCGCCGTTGAGACGCAGCGCACCGCCCACGATACGGGCGGCCGTCGGCAGCAGCCGCATGATGGACAGCGCCAGCGTCGTCTTGCCCGAGCCCGACTCGCCCACCACGCCCAGCGTCTCCCCCGCCCGCAGCGACAGCGAGACCTCGTCCACCGCCTTCACGACCCGCGTGCCGCGGCCGGTCACGTAGTGGGTGGACAGGTGGTCCAGCTCGAGCAGGGGCGCCTCCTGCATGGTCAGCCCCGCTCCATCGGCCGCGCCGGATCGGCGCACCACTCGCCGAGCGAGCCGTCGTAGACGGCCACGTCGTCGCGGCCCAGCAGCGCCAGCGCGAAGGCGACGCCGGTGGCGGCGATGCCGGCGCCGCAGTAGGTGACGACGCGCGGGGCGGCGAGCGCGCCCGCCGCCTCCAGCCGCGCGCGCAGCGCGGCGGGCGCCAGGAAGGTGTTGCGCTCGCGGTCGATCAGCTCGACGAACGGCACGCTGACGCTGCCCGGGATGTGGCCGGGCGTCCCGTAGTGGATGCCGCCCTCGCCGGTGTGCTGCGCCCGCGAGAGCGCGTTGAGCGTGCACACACCCGGGTCGGCCTGGGCGGCGGCGACGTCGGGGGTGCGGGCGAGCAGCGCGGGCCGCGGGCGCGCCGTGAACGTCGCCGGCGGATAGGCGCAGGGCGCCGTGGCGACCGGCCGCCCCTCGCCCGTCCACTTCTCCCAGCCGCCGTCGAGCACCGAGACCTCGTCGAAGCCGAAGGCGCGCAGCATCCACCACACCCGCGTCGCCCAGATGGCCGACTTCGCGCTGTAGAGGACGACGTGCGCGCCGGGGCCGACGCCGTGGGCGGACATCGCGCGAGCGAACTGCTCGGCCGAGGGCAGCGTGAACCGGTAGGGGCTGGCCCGCTCCGACAGCTCCTCGACGAGGTCGAGATAGCCGGCGCCCGGCACGTGCCCCTTCTCCCAGTCCGGCCGGGCCGTCTCGGCGCGGAGTGTCGTCTTCGGATCGGGCACGAGGTGGGTCGTGCAGTCGAACACGCGCAGCCCGGCGTCGCCGAGGTGGGCGGCCAGCCACTCGGTGGTGACCAGCAAGGTCCCGATCCCGATCACAGCTGGCGCAGTTGCGGGTCGAGCTTGACCCGGAGCCAGTCGCCCAGCAGGTTGGCGGCGAGCACCATGAGCACGATGCACACGCCCGGGAACACGGTGAGCCACCAGTAGCCGGCCATCAGCCCCTTCTTGCCGTCGGCCAGCATCAGCCCCCACGCCGGCTTGGGCGGCGGGACGCCGATGCCGAGGAACGACAGGGTGGCCTCGGTGACGATGACCACGCCGAGCATGAGCGTGGCGAGCACGATCGCCGAGTTCAGCACGTTGGGCAGCAGGTGGCGGCGCATGATCGTCCACCTCGAGCAGCCGGCCACGATGGCCAGCCGCACGAAGTCGCGCTCCTTGAGCGAGAGCACCTCGCCGCGCACCACCCGCGCGTAGCGCGTCCAGTAGACGATGCCGAGGATGATGACGAGGTTCCACTCGCTCGGCCCCACGATGGCGGCCAGGAAGATCGCGAAGGTCAGCGCCGGCAGCGCCAGCCAGGCGTCGGTGACCCGCATGATGACCTGGTCCACCCAGCCGCCGAAGAAGCCGGAGATGATGCCGAGCGAGGTGCCGACCACGCCGGCGAAGATCACCGCGGTGAAGCCGACGATCATCGACACGCGGGTGCCGAAGATCAGCCGCGAGAGCACGTCGCGGCCGATGTGGTCGGTGCCGAGCCAGTGCGCGGCGGTGCCGCCCGCCACCCACATCGGCGGATGGAACCGGTCGCCCAGCGCGCCCACCTCGGGGTTGTAGGGCGTGAGGAAGTCGGCGAACACGGCGACCAGCGTGAGGACGATGATGATGAGGATCGGCAGGACCGGCAGCCCCTCGGTGCGGAAGGCGGCCAGCCGCCACGCCAGTGGCAGCCCGGCCGCGCGGCTCGGACTCGCAGTGCTAACGCTCATAGCGGATCCTCGGGTCTACGACGGCGTAGAGGATGTCGACCACCAGGTTGACGACGACGACCATCGTGCCGTTCATCACGATGATCGCCTGCACCACGGGGAAGTCGCGAAAGGCGATGCCCTCGTAGATCAGCCGGCCGATGCCGGGCCACGCGAACACGGTCTCCACCACGACGGAGATGTTGACCATCAAGACCAGATTGATGCCGGCCAGCGTCATCACCGGGATCAGGGCGTTCTTGAACGCGTGCTTGGCGATGACCAGCGACTCCGGCAGCCCCTTGAGCCGCGCCAGCTTCACGTACTCCGAGCCGAGCACCTCCAGCATCGAGGAGCGCGTGAGCCGCATGTGGGCGGCGGCGAAGTACCAGCCGAGCGCGAAGGCCGGCATGAGGACGTGCAACGGGGTGCCCGACCCCGACGACGGCAGCCAGCCGAGGTAGACCGAGAAGAAGAGGATCATCAGCAGCCCCACCCAGAACTGGGGCATCGACAGCCCGAGCAGCGCGAAGAGCTTGCCACCGCTGTCCCACCAGCTGTTGACGCGCACCGCCGCCAGGATCCCGGTGGGAATGCCGATGATGAGGGAGAAGGCCATGGCGACGACCGCCAGCAACAGCGAGTTGGGCAGCCGCTGGAAGTAGAGCTCCAGCACCGGCGTGCGGTAGTAGAAGGAGCGCCCGAAGTCGCCCCGCACCGCGTCGCGCACGAACGTCACGTACTGCACGGCCCACGAGCGGTCGAGGCCCAGGTCGTGGCGGAGCGCGTCGATGTCCTCGCGGCTGGCCCCCGGCTCCACCAGCAGCACGGTGGGATCGCCGGTCACCCGGACGAACATGAAGATCGTCAGCGAGAGCAGGCACAGCGACAGCAGCGCGTAGCCGAGCCGGCGGAGGATGAACCGCTTCATGGCGTCACCGCCCTCACGGCTTGCGGACCGTCAGGTCTTCGTAGGGCGCCGAGTACGCGAACCCCGGGATCACGTTGAGCCCGTGGTTGTCCACCCGCGCGCCCACGCCGTTGAGGAACGCCGTCTCCATGACCGGGATGGCGAGGGCCCGCTCGTGGACCATCTGCTGGATCCGGGTCAGGAGCTGCTGGCGCACGCGCGGGTTGGTCTCGTTGACCTGCTCGGCGAAGAGCCCGTCGATGTCGGGCGCGCCGCCGTACACGTAGCGGCCGCCGCTCACGATGTAGGTGTCCAGCCGGGTCGCCGCGTTGCCGAAGGCGGCGCTGCCGGTGTAGAGCACGCCGTGCAGCTTCTTCTCGCCGTACTCGCTGTAGTAGCCGGCGCGCTCCATCAGCCGCAGCCGCACGCGGATCCCGACCGCGGAGAGGTAGTTCACCGCCGGCTCGCCGATGGCGGCGCCGTAGATCATGTCGCCGCTGACCTCGCCGGCGTCGAAGCCGCCGGGGTAGCCGGCCTCGGCCAGCAGCTTCCGGGCCTCGGCGGGATCGTACCGGGGCGGCGGCGGCTGCCAGAAGTACTCCATCTGGTGCGGAATGATGCTGGCCGTCACCTTCGACAGCCCGAGGTACGCCGCCTGGTTGATGGCCTCGCGGTCGATGGCCAGGTTGGCGGCCTGTCGCACGCGCTTGTCGTGCCAGGGCGACTTGGGGTCCCACTGGTCCACCGGCACCAGCCACGAGGTGAACGGCATGTACGTCGGCTTGAGCTGCAGGCCGGCCGACCGCTTGAGCTCTTCGGCCAGCGCGCCGGTGATGCTGTAGGCGATGTCCACCTCGCCGCGCTTGAGCGCGGCCAGCCGGGTCGCCTCGTCGGGGATGACGCGCAGCACGAGCGTCTTGATGTTCGGCGCCTTGCGCCAGTAGCCGTCGTACGCCTCCAGCACCAGCTCCACGCCCGGCTTGAACGCGACGAACTTGTAGGGGCCGGCGCCGATCGGGTGCTTCTTGAATCCCTCGTCGCCCACCTTCTCCACGTACTTCTTCGGCACGACCCAGGCAGCACCGGTGGCCGGCGTGGCGTAGAAGGTGAGGAAGTCGGGCCACGCCTTGCGGAGGCGGAAGCGCACGCGCAGCGGGTCCACCACCTCGACCGCCGCCACCTTGTCGTGCAGCAGCTTGGCGGCGGTGCCGCGGTAGCGCTCGAACGAGAACTTCACGTCCTCGGCGCCGAGCGGGTCACCGTTGTGGAAGTGGACGTTCTTCCGGAGGACGAACTCCCAGACGAGCCCGTCCTTGGACTGCGTCCACGACTCGGCCAGGCTCGGCGCGAACGGCTGGCCGGGCATCGGCTTGGCGACGGCGTCGTGCAGCGCGTAGAGGACCATGAACGGGGTGATGAGCCCGGGGGTCTCGGCCGGATCGAAATAGGTCGGGGCCAGCGAGATGTGCACGGCCCACGTGAGCTGGCCGGCGGGGGCGGCCGAGCCGGGCGCGGGGAGCGCCGCCAGCACGGCGAGCACGAGGATAGCAGTCCTGATCAATCGCATCCGTGTTGGGTCCTCCGCTCTGAGGCGATCGCGACCGGCGCGAGAAGGTAGGGAATTATCCCCGAATCGCCGTCGGTGTCAATATTCCGGGAACTAGCCCCCGGCGGCCAGCGCCCGGCTCAGGGCCACCAGGCCGTCGAGCCGGCGCCGCGCCGCGCCGGAGTCGATCGACTGCGCGGCCAGCCCCACGCCCTCCTTGAGGTCGCGGGCCTTGGCGCCCGCCACCAGCGCGGCGGCGGCGTTCATGACGACGATGTCCCGCCGCGGGCCCGGCTCGCCGTCCAGCACCGCGTGGATGATCTGCGCGTTCTGCTCGCGATCCCCACCCTGCAGATCCTTGATCGTCGCCCGCGGCAGCCCGAAATCCTCCGGGCGCACCGTGAACGTCCGCACCCGCCCCTCCCGCACCTCCGACACCCGGCTCTCGCCGGTGTTGGAGATCTCGTCGAGGTTGTCGCTGCCGTGGACCACGAAGGCGCGCAGGGTGCCGAGCTCGGCCAGCACGCGGGCCAGCGGCTCGGTCAGCGCCGCCGCGTACACGCCGATGATCTGGGCGTTGGCCCCCGCCGGGTTGGTGAGCGGCCCCAGCATGTTGAAGACGGTCCGCACCCCCATCTCGCGCCGGGCCGGCATCACGTGCTTCATCGCGGTGTGCAGCAGCGGCGCGTAGAGGAAGCCGATGCCGGCCTCGTCCACGCAGCGGGCGACCTGGGGCGGCGTCAGCTCGAGGTTGATGCCGAGCGCCTCCACCACGTCGGCGGAGCCGCACAGGGAGGAGACCGAGCGGTTGCCGTGCTTGGCCACCTTGAGGCCGGCGCCCGCCACGACGAAGGCGGTGGCGGTGGAGACGTTGAAGGTGCCGGTGGCATCGCCGCCGGTGCCGCAGGTGTCGATGAGCATCTCGCGGTCGGTGCCGGTCAGCGCGGCCACCTCGTCGGCGCGGGTGCGGATGCGCACGACCTTCTGGCGCATCACCTGGGCGAAGCCGATCAGCTCCTCGACCGTCTCGCCCTTCATCCGGAGCGCGGTGAGGAAGGCGGCGATCTGGGCGTTGGTGGCGGCGCCCGACATGATCGCCTCCATTGCCGCCGCCGCCTCGATGCGCGACAGGTCGCGGCGCTCGACCAGCGCCCGGACCGCCTCGGTGATGATGGGGGACGTCATCGCGCCCGTCATGGTACCACTGGGGCAGTCGTCTCCAGGAGGGGTGCCATGCGCGGAATCGTGTTCCTCGGCAACCGCAAGCTGGACGTGCGGGAGTTTCCCGATCCCACGCCGGAGGCCGGCGAGGTCGTCCTCGCCATCAAGGCCTCCGGCATGTGCGGCAGCGACCTGCATCCCTACCGCGCGACGGGTAACGCCGCCGCCGGCCTCGGGCTGGGCGGCTCGGGCACGCCGGTCATCGCCGGCCACGAGCCGTGCGGCGTCGTGCACGCGGTCGGCGCGGGGGTGGACCCGGGGCTCGTCGGGCGGCGCGTGATGAACCATCACTACAAGGGGTGCGGCTGGTGCAAGCACTGCCGGGCCGGCTGGTCGCAGCTCTGCCGCCAGGGCGTCACCGTCTACGGCATGACCGGCAACGGCGCCCACGCGCCGCTCATGAAGGTGCCGGCCTCGACGCTGGTGCCCATGCCCGACGTGATCACCTTCGAGGAGGGCGCGGCGATCTCCTGCGGCACCGGCACCGCCTACGGCGCCCTCAAGCGGCTGGACGTCTCCGGCCGCGACACGCTGGCGGTGTTCGGCCAGGGGCCGGTCGGCCTCAGCGCGACGATGCTGGGCGTGGCGATGGGCGCGCGCGTCGTCGCGGTGGACGTCTCGGCCGAGCGGCTGGCGCTGGCCCGCGCGCTCGGCGCCGCGCACACGATCGATCCGCGAACGACCGATCCCGTGAAGACCATCCACGACCTCACCGCCGGCGAGGGCGCCGAGGCGACGATGGACTGCTCGGCCAACCCGGAGGCGCGCGTGCAGGCCGTCAAGAGCGCGGGCACCTGGGGGCGCGTGGCGTTCGTGGGCGAGGGCAACACGGTGACGCTCGACGTGAGCCGCGACCTGCTGCGGCGGCAGATCACGCTGCACGGCTCGTGGACGTTCTCGAACGTGGGCCAGGAGGAGTGCGCGCGGTTCATCGCCGAGCGCAAGGTGCCGCTCGGCCGCCTGCTCACCCATCGCTGGCGGATCGAGCAGGCCGAGGAAGCCTACCGGCTCTTCGACACGCAGACGACCGGCAAGGGCGTGTTTCTGTTCTAGATGGGGGGCCTCGATATGGCCCCCAAACCCCCAGACGTTCGAAGCGCCCCGGCGCGGCCGTGGCGCTTCTCTGGAGTGGTCAATCAACATCGTGGGGGGCCTCGAACGGGCCCCCCATGCCCCCCTTGGCGGCTCACGGCGCCCCGGCGGAGCCGTGGCGCCGCTAGGCGACGCACCCGCCACGACGTCGGCGCGACGGGGAAGGT
>JBGQFW010000048.1:0-30639 GCA_041497115.1 Methylomirabilia bacterium | reverse complement strand
TGGGACCCTGTACCATTTGGCCGTCCGAGCGTGGCGCCTCGCCGAGAGTGCCCGTGAGACCCAGCGCCTCGAACGCCTGGAACGGAGCCGCACCTCGGCGAGGTCGCCACAGTGCCCATCCGGTGGGGAATTGCGCTTCGAGCGCCAGTACAGGGTGTGATGCGGCGCTGTGGCTCTGCAGCTCGGCGAAAGGAGGTCCGATGACCAGCTATCGCTTCTATGTCGGAATCGACTGGGCGACTGAGGCACACCGTGTCGTGGTCCTCGATGCCGATCGGCAGGTGCTGCATGACCGGTCCGTCCGGCACGCCGGCGGTGCGTTGGAGGCGTTTGCTCAGTGGCTCGCCGACGTGGCGGCGGGCGTGGTGGGCGATGTCGCGATCGCCCTGGAGATGCCGCGCGGCGCCGTGATCGACACGCTGCTGGCTCGCGGGTTCCACGTCTTCGCCCTCAACCCCAAGCAACTCGACCGCTTTCGCGATCGCTACACCGTGGCCGGCGCGAAGGATGACCGGCGCGACGCCCAGGTCCTCGCCGCCGCCCTGGCGACCGACCAGCCCGCGTTTCGGCGCCTCGAGCCGGAGCATCCGCTGATCCTCGAGCTGCGGGAGCTCTCGCGGCTCGAAGACGAGCTGCGCCAGGAGTTTGGCCGGCTCACCAATCGTCTGCGGGAGCAGCTGCACCGGTACTTTCCCCAGCTCCTGCAACTCGTGCCCGCCGCCGACGAGTCGTGGCTCTGGGCGCTGCTCGAACGCGCCCCGACGCCAAGCACGGCGCAGCACGTGCCGCGGGCCGTCGTGCGGACGATCCTCACGCGCCATCGCATCCGTCGCTTCGACGCGGACGCCGTCCGCACGATCCTGCGCGAGCCGGCGCTGCCCGTGGCCCCCGGGACCGTGCAAGCCGCTCAGCGGCATCTGGCGGTCCTGCTGCCGCGCCTGCGCCTGGTCCACCAACAGCAGGCCGAGTGCGCGACGCTGATCGAAGGCGTGCTTGAACGCCTGGGGGAAAGTCAGGAGCATCGTGACGTGCCGGTCCTCCGGTCCGTGGTGGGCGTCGGGAGAGTCGTCGCCGCCACGATGTTCGCCGAGGCCTCACGGCTTTTGGCGGCCCGAGACTATCACGGCCTGCGCGCGCAAATCGGCGTCGCCCCCGTCACGCGTCAAAGTGGCCGGCGCACCCTCGTCGCGATGCGGTATGCCTGCAATCCACGCTTGCGGCACGCCGCGTACCACTGGGGACAGTCCGCCGCCCAACACGATCCCATCAGTCGAGCGCACTACCAGCGGCTGCGCGCCCGCGGTCACGGTCACGCCCGCGCCCTCCGCAGTGTCGTCGACCGCCTCCTGCGGGTCCTCGTCGCGATGCTCGCGGCTGGCACGCTCTACGATCCTGCCCGTCGCCGCGTGCCGGCCGCTTCTTGATTCGACGTGGGGAATCCGTTCCAGCCTCGCGTCGATCGCACGCCCCCCAGCCCGATGGAGCCCAGCCAAGGCGGGTGCGAATCGAGCATAGACGACGTGGTAGCCAGACCCCACCCCGCAGCCCCGTCCACCCCGCCGCGCCGCGGGTGCTAGACGCCGGCGCGCCTCAGGACGTCGGCGATGTTCTCGGGGGCTTGCTTGCGCGTGCGCGCGTCGATCTCGCGCACGACCGTGACGGTCGCCGCGGAGACTGGCGTCGGCACGCCCTTGGCCTTGCCCTGGGCCACGACGTGACCGTTCATGTAGTCGATCTCGGTCGGGCGCCCCTTGGCCACGTCCTGCGCCATGGAGGCTTTCCAGTTGCGGCCGCCGGCCGTCTTGGGCGTGAGCATCGCGTCCAGCGCCTGCCACGTCTGGTACCGGCCGCTGTCGGCCCACCGCTCGGCGGTCTCGCCGTTGAACTTCGGCACGCTGTAGCCGAGCGCCAGCCCCACGCGCGCCGATTCGCCGGCCAGGTGGATCGTGATGGCGCGGCCGACCTCGCTGGAGGCGATCTCGAGCGAGCCGAGCCCCGACATCGCCTGCACCGGGTTGCCCATCGAGTTGGCGCTGAGCTTCGCCCAGCGCTCGCCCCAGAGGTTCTCGGTCACCTGCGAGCCGTCGACTACCGAGAGGATCTCGGCGATCTCCTTGGCCCGCGCGGTGACGCGGCCGTCGTGCTCGCCGACGCGGAAGACGTCGTGCCCCTTCCCGCTGCCCTTCTCCATCCCGCGCTCGACCTCGCCCGGCTTCCACAGCGCCACGCCGATCTTGGACATGACCAGGCCGAGGCTGCGCCCGGCGCCGGCGACGCCGGCCACGAGCGGGTCGGGCCAGCAGTTCTGCGAGGAGACGACGAACCCCTCGGGGGCGAGGTGGCGCAGCGCGAGCTGGGTCGCCCACGCGGTGTCGTAGACTTTCATCGCCACGAACGCGATCTCGAAGTCGCGCGGGAGCCGCTGCGCCTCGTGCAGGTGCACGGCCCTGGGGTGCGCGGTGAACGGATCGTGGGGGCCGGTGACCGTGATGCCCGCGCGGTTGACCGTGTCCACCTGCTCGGCCCAGGGGTCGATCAGCGTGACGTCGTGGCCGGCCCGCGACAGGAACGAGCCGAGATAGCTGCCGATCGCCCCCGCGCCGACGAAGAGTATCTTCTTGCTCATGGCCGCCTCCCGGGCCGATCATACTCCCGTCCTGAACGTCATCCGCACCGAGATCCCCGACGTCCTGATCCTCGAGCCCCGGGTGTTCGGGGACGATCGCGGTTTCTTCCTCGAGAGCTACAACCGGCGCACGCTGGCCGAGGCGGCCGGCATCACCGACGCCTTCGTGCAGGACAACCACGCGCGCTCGAGCCGCGGCGTCCTGCGCGGGCTGCACTACCAGCTCGTGCAGCCGCAGGGCAAGCTCGCCCGCGTGGTCGTGGGCGAGGTCTTCGACGTGGCGGTGGACCTCCGCCGCCGCTCACCGACGTTCGGGCGCTGGGTCGGCGTGCGCCTGTCCGCCGCCGGCAAGCGGATGGTGTGGATCCCGCCGGGGTTCGCCCACGGCTATCTCGTGCTGTCGGAGGTCGCCGAGTTCCTCTACAAGACGACGGACTTCTACACGCCCGAGCACGAGCGCTGCATCGTCTGGAACGATCCCGCGCTCGCCATCGCGTGGCCGCTGGCGGCTCCGCCGCTGCTCTCCGACCGGGACCGCGCCGGCGTCACGCTGGCCCGGGCCGAGGTGTTCGAGTAGCCAGCGCGGCGGGCGCCCACCAGTTCCACCGGCCCAGCAGCCGCATGGTCGCCGGCACCAGCAGCGCGCGCACGATCGTGGCGTCCACGATCACCGCCAGCCCCATGCCGATGCCCATCGCCTTGATCATCGTCACCGAGTTCACCAGCCCGAAGCCGAAGAAGACGCCGGCCATGATCGCCGCCGCGCCGGTGATGAGCCGGCCGGTGTGGGCGAGGCTCTCGGCCACCGCCAGCGCGTTGTCGCCGGTGCGCAGCCACTCCTCGTGGGTGCGGCTGAGCAGCAGCACCTCGTAGTCCATCGAGAGGCCGTAGAGGATGCAGAACATGATCATCGGGACGGGCGTCTCGATCGGCGCCGGCGTGAAGCCGAGCCAGCCGGCGAGGTGGCCCTGCTGGAAGATCCACACCAGCGCGCCGTAGGAGGCGGTGATCGAGAGCAGGTTCATCACCACCGCCTTGAGCGGTAGCAGCGCCGAGCGCAGCAGCAGGAAGAGCGCCAGGTACGTCGCCACCACCACGAAGCCGATGGCGGCGGGCGCCGCCGCGCGCACCACCTCGATGAAGTCGAGGTCGAACGCGATGGGTCCGGTCAGCAGCAGCTCGGCGTCGAGCGGCGGGTGCGCGCGCCGGATCGTGCGCACCAGCGCGCGCGCCTCGTCCGACGCGGCGGGCAGCGGCGTGTGGGCGACCAGCAACGTCACCCGCTCGCCGACGAGCCGGGCGAAGGCGACGTCGAGGCCGGGCGGCCGGAACGCGGCCGGCACCGCCGCCACCTGCTGGTACTGAAGGCGGCTGATGCCCGGCGCCAGGTCCACGATGCTCTCCACGCGGGAGATCCCCGGGCGGGCCGCCAGCCAGCGGCTCAGGTCGTACAGGCGGCTCACGCGCTCGGGCGCCAGCGGCGAGCCCTCGCGGTAGCGCACCACCAGCACGATCGCGCTCTCGTCGGCGCCGGGGAACTCGCGGCGCAGCAGCTCGGCGCCGCGCCGCGACTCGGTGGCGACCGGCAGGGTGGAGGCGTCATCGGAGCCGAGGCGGAGATGGCGCAGCGGCAGCCCGGCCAGGACCAGCACGAGGACGACCGGGAGCACCACCGGCCACGGGTGCGCCATGACGAAGCTGGCGATGCGGCGCCAGAACCCCCGGCCGCCGGCGCCGCCCGCGGCGCGCACGAATGGCAGGCCGAGCGCGTTCACGCGGGGGCCGAGGACGGCCAGCACCGCCGGCAGGAACGTGAGGCTGTAGAAGACGGCGGCGGTGACGACGATGAGGCCGGCCATCCCGATCGAGCTGACGGTGTCGGTGCGCAGCAGCCCGAGGCCGGTCAGGCCGATCGCCACCGTGACGCCGGAGAAGAGCACCGCGCGGCCGGTCGTCGCCAGCGTGCGGGCCAGCGCCTCGGCGGTGTCGTGCGCGCGCAGCTCCTCGCGGTAGCGGCTGACGACGAACAGCGAGTAGTCGATGGCCACGCCGAGGCCGATCATGCTGACGACGTTGGCGGCGTAGGCGGAGACCGAGACGAAGCCGCCGAGCACGACGGTGCCGGCGAGGCCCGCCGCCACCGCCAGCAGGCCGACCAGCAGCGGCAGCGCCGCCGCCACGACGGAGCCGAAGACCAGCAGCAGCAGCACCAGGACCAGCGGCAGCACCACCAGCTCCGAGCGGCGCAGGTCGCGGCCGCTCACCTCGGTGAAGTCGTGGTTCATCGCGGCGACGCCGACGGCGGCCACCTCGAGCGTGTCGGAGCGCACCTGGTTGCGGACCGCCGCGTAGAGGCCGGGCGGCAGACCGCCGAACGTCATCGAGGCGAACGCCGGGGCGCGGCCGCGCAGCTCGACGACGACGTGCGTGCGATGGCCGTCGCGCGAGAGCAGCGCCGGGTCGGGCGGTGAGCGGTCCCACGCCGTGCGGACGCGGGCGACGCGCGCGTCCGTGCGCAGCGGCGCCAGCGCGCGCTCGACCGCCTCGCGAAAGGGCGGATCGTCCGCCCGCAGCGTGGCGTGGCTGAAGATGAGGCCGATGGTGGGCGGCTGGCCGGGCAGCTCGCGGTCCATCAGCTCCACCGCGCGCACCGCCTCGATCGCCGGCGGCCGCACCGTCGCCTCGAGATCGTGGTTGTGGCCCACCAGCCACGCGGCCGGGGCCAGCGGAGCCAGCGAGAGGAGGATCACGCGCCATCGATGGCGATGGGCCGCACGGCCCCACGCGGCGAGCATTACGCTATGATAACGGCCGCACGAGGCCCCGACGGGAGGTTTGTGCATGGCGAGCGCGCAGGGATTGCGGCAGGTCGCGTGGTTCGATTGTCCGGGCGGCGGGCAGGTGGTGGTGGACCGGCGCGTGGCCTACGTGGCCCACATGAAGGCGCCGCACGGCACCAGCGTGGTGGACGTCGCCGATCCCCGGTCGCCGCGGCGGCTCGCCCACCTCGAGGTGCCGCCCGGCCAGCACTCGCACAAGGTGCGCGCCGCCAACGGCCTCATGCTCGTCAATCGCGAGGCCCACGGCGCGCAGCCGGCGGCGGCCGGCCAGGGCGGTCTCGGTATCTTCGACGTCTCCACGCCGGGCACGCCGCGCGAGATCACCGCGTGGAAGTGCGGCGGCCTCGGCGTGCACCGCTTCACCTTCGACGGGCGCTACGCCTACATCTCGCCGGAGGTGGACGGCTTCGTCGGCAACATCGTCATGATCCTCGACCTCGCCGACCCGGCGCGCCCGCAGGAGGTGGGACGCTGGTGGATGCCCGGCCAGTGGCTGGCGGGCGGCGAGACGCCGGCGTGGAAGGGGCGCCACCACCGCTGCCACCACCCGATCCGCCTCGGCAACCGCCTCTACGTCTCCTACTGGCACGGCGGTTTCGTCATCCTCGACATCGAGGACATGGCCAAGCCCCGTCACGTCTCGGGGCTCGACTGGAGCCCGCCCTTCATCACCCCGACGCACACCGCGCTGCCGGTGCCGTTCGCGGTGCAGGGGCGCCGCCTCATGCTGGTGGCCGACGAGGACGTCGCCAAGCTCGAGCCGGGGCCGCCGTCGTTCCTCTGGCTGGTGGACATCTCCGACGAGCGGCGGCCGGTGCCGTTCGCGTCGTTCCAGGTGGCCGGCGTGGACGGCTCGCCGCAGCCGGAGTTCACCGGCTGCCATCAGCCGGTCGAGGACGTGCGGGGGACGGAGATCCCGGTGGCGTGGTTCGCCCACGGCCTGCGGCTGGTGGACATCGCCGCCCCCCACGCGCCGCGCGAGGTCGGCCACTTCCTGCCCGACCCGCCAGCGGGGCAGTCGCGCGTCTGCGCCAACGACGTCTTCGTGGACGATCGCGGCCTCATCTACGTCATCGACCGCAACCGGGGATTTCATATTCTCGAGCGCGTGTAGCCTCTGCTCCTCGCTCTGAAGCTCGTGCTGGTGCCCGGCCTCGTGGCGGGCGTGACGCTGGGGGCGCGCCGGTGGGGCGCGCGCATCGGCGGCTGGCTCACCGCGCTGCCGCTGGTCGCCGGCCCCACGCTGTTCTTCCTCGCCATGGAGCAGGGCGACGCCTTCGCCGCCGAGGCGGCGCTGTCCACGCTGGTCGGGCTCATCGCGGTCGCCGCGTTCGGAGTCGCCTACGGGTGGATCGCGACGGCGCGCGCGTGGCCGGCGAGCCTGCTGGGCGGCTGGCTCGCCTTCGGCGTGACGACGGCGCTGCTGCAGACCGCCCGGTGGACGCCCGCCCTCGCGCTGGGCGCCACGCTGGCCGCCTTCGCCCTCGCCGCGCGCAGCCTGCCCGCCGAGCGCGCGCACCCGGCGCCGGCGCCGACGCCGGTCTGGGACCTGCCGCTGCGCATGGCCGGCACGCTCGTCGTCGTGCTGACCGTCACGAGTGTCGCCGACCGGCTGGGCCCGGCCTGGAGCGGCGCGGTGACGCCGTTCCCGGTGGCGCTGGCGGTGCTGCTCGTCTTCGCGCACGCCCAGCAGGGCGCGCCGCTCGCGCTGCGGCTGCTGCACGGCTTCTTCCCCGCGATGTGGGGGTTCGCCCTCTTCTGCCTCGTGATCGCGCTGGCGATGGTGCCGCTCGGCCCCTGGCTGGCGTTCGTGCTGGCGCTGGCCACGCAGCTCGCCGTGCACGGGATCGTGCTGTGGCGCATGGTGCGGCTGCGGTAGGATAGGCGCACATTTCCGCCGGGAGGCCCGGATGCCCGAATCGATTCCCGCGTCGCTCATCATCGACAGTCTGAAAGATTTGTTCCGCGAGGCGCGCGCCGCCCGCGTCGCCGAGGGGTGGGGTCCCTCGCCCCACGAGCACCTCGGCTGGATCCTGAGCGTGCCCGACACCCACCAGAAGACCGTGCTGGCCGCGCTCGACAAGGAGCAGGCGCTGCGCGTGCTGACGTGCGCCACCGAGGACGAGGCGTGCACGATCGCCGCGGGCCTCTACGCCGGCGGCGAGCCGGTGGTGCTCATGATCCAGCACGCCGGCCTCTACGCCTCCGTCAACACGCTGCGCGGCGTGGCGATGGACGGCAAGGTCCCGATGTTCTACATGATCGGCCTGCTCCAGCGCGAGAAGGACCGCGACCCCAAGGAGTCACGTCACTCGATGGTGCGCTTCTGCGAGCCGCTGCTCGACACCTTCTTGGTGCCGCACGCGCGGCTGGAGGGGCCCAACGACGTCCACCTGATTTCCGAGTACTACCGTCTGAGCCGGCAGCGCCGCGGGCCGGCGGCGGTGCTCGTCGGCCTGGAGACGAGCTGATGGCGATGAAGCCCGAGGACGTGCTGCGCGCCATCCAGGCCGCGCGGGGCAGCGCGATCTGCATTCCGACGATGACGACCGGCCCGGCCTGGCGCGACATCGCCCCCGACGATCTCTCGGCCGGCTGCGTCGGCTTCATGGGCGGCGCCTCCTCGCTGGGGCTCGGCCTGGCGCTGGCGCGCCCCGAGCGCCGCGTGATCGTCTTTGACGGCGACGGCTCGCTGCTGATGCAGCTGGGCTCGCTGGCGACGATCGCCGGCGCCGGCGCCCGCAACCTGCTGCACCTGCTCTTCAAGAACGGCGTCTACCACACCTCGGGATCGCAGGAGATCCCCGGCGGCCTCACGGTGGACTTCGTCACGATGGCCCGCGGCGCCGGCTACCGGATGGCGCTGGCGATCGGCGAGCTGGACGACTTCAAGCGCCGGCTGCCGCAGCTCCTCACCGCCGAGGGGCCGATCTTCGTGGAGCTGCACACGACGCTGGCCGACCAGACGCCGATGACGGCCCGCGGCGGCGCGCCCTTCCACGAGCAGGTGGAGCGGCTGCGGGGCAGGCTGCTGGCCGCCACGTCCTGAGCCGCGCCGCCGCCCTCGTCCTGCTCGCGCTCTTCGTCGCCCAGGCGCTGGGCGCCGCGCTCGTCAAGACGCCGACCTACGACGAGCCCGCCCACATCGGCGCCGGCCTGTCGTACCTGGTCACGCGCGAGTTCACCCTCAACACCGAGCACCCGCCGCTGCTCAAGGAGCTGGCGGCGCTGCCGCTCGTCGCCGCCGGCGTGCGCTGGCCGTTGACGCCGGCAGCGTGGGCGGCGCTGGGGCCGCGGCCGCGCTTCTCGTTCCAGTGGGAGCTCGGCAACCTCGTGCTGCTCGGCGGCGGCGACCCGAGGCGGACGCTGCTGCTGGCGCGCCTGCCGATGCTCGCCGTCGCCGCGCTGCTCGGCGGGCTGATCTGGGCGTGGGGGCGGCGGATGCTGGGGGTGCGGGCCGCGCTCGGCGCGGTGCTCCTGTTCGCGTTCGACCCCGCGCTGATCGCCCACGGGCCGCTGGTGACGACGGACGTCGGCTTCGCGGCGGCGACCACGCTCTTCCTGTTCGCCCTCTGGCGCTACCTGCACCACCGCACGTCCGTGCGGCTGGTGCTCGCGGGCGCCGCGCTCGGCCTGGCGCTCGCCGCCAAGTTCTCCGCGATCTTCCTGCTGCCGGTCGCCGCGCTCCTGCTGCTGCTCGGCACGCCCCTCGATCCCGCGCGGCGCGTCGGCTGGTGCGCGGCCGCGCTGCTGGCGATGCAGCTGGTGGCGGTGGTCGTCGTCGAGGCCGCGTACTTCTTCCCGCGCGACCCGTGGCTCTATCTCGAGGGGCTGCGCGGCGTCTACACCGGCATCGATCCCGCGTACCAGCCGTACATGGCGGGCGAGTTCCGCCGCCACTTCTGGTCCTATCAGCTCGTCGTCTATCTCCTGAAGGAGCCGTTGCCGAGCATCGCGCTGGCCGCCGCCGGCCTGTGGGCGATGAGGCGGCCGGGGCTGACCGCGCTCGACCGCGCGTTCCTCCTGCTTCCGCCGGCGTGCCTGGGCGCCGCCTACACGCTCTTCGCCGCCAACCTCGGCGTGCGCTACGTCATCCCGCTGCTGCCGTTCCTGCACCTGCTGGGCGGCGCCGGGCTGGCGGCGCTGTGGGCGGGCGGGCGCGCGCGCCGCGCGCTGGGCGTGCTGCTGGTGACCTGGCTCGTCGTGGGCGCCGTCGGCATCTATCCCGATCACCTCTCGTACTTCAACGAGACGGCGTGCCTGCCGGTGGACGCGCGGCAGATCGGATTCGACGGCGGCTCGCGCTGCGGCGTCTACTGGCTCGACGACAGCAACGTGGACTGGGGGCAGGGGCTCGGCCAGCTCGCGGCGTGGCTGGCCGCGCACCCGGCGCCGGCGCCGGTGCGGCTGGCGTACTTCGGCAGCGTGCCGTACGAGCGCTGGGGCGTGCGCGCCGAGCCGCTCGACGCGCGGATCCTCGTCGCCGCGCCGCCGCCCGGCCGCTACGTGCTGAGCGCGCACGTCTTCGCGCGCCTGCGCGGCGCGCTGGCGGCGCGCGGCGGGGAGGCGTGGCTGCTCGCCACCCCGCCCACCGCCGTCGTCGGCCACGCGTATTACCTGTGGGATCTACCCTGATGGGGGGCCCCGACATGGTCCCCCATGCCCCCCAACGCTCGGAGCGCCCCGGGGGACCCGTGGCGCTCCTCGATTACCCGCTTCAGCAGCCGCAGCCGGTGGAGCCGCCGGCGATCTTGCGGCGCTCGACGAGCTCGACGCGCACGTCGTCGGGGGCGCGCAGGAAGGCGATGCGCGGGCCGTTAGGGTTCTGGATCGGCCCCTCCAGCAGCCGCGCGCCCAGCCCCTCCAGCCGCCGGATGTCGGCCTCGATGTCCTCGGAGTCGAAGCCGAAGTGCTCGAGGCCGTGGTGGGCGGCGGCGTCGCCGGGGCCGAGCCGCTCGTTGGTGCGCGCCCCCGAGATGTTCACCGCGAGCGCGCCGTCCTCGCTCAGGCAGCGCACGAAGCGGTCGCCGAACACGCGCGTCTCGTCGCTGACGATCTTGAAGGCGAACGCCTTCTCGTACCACTCGGCGGTCTTGCGCGGGTCGGGCGACTTCAGGTGGATGTGGTTGATGCGATAAGCCATCGGGCTCTCCTTTCGGGTGGCGACCGGCGGGCTAGCCGGCGGACGTGGGCGTGACGACCGTCTTGGCGCCGCGGCCGGCGGCGGCGTGGGCGAAGGCCTCGGCGATCCGCTCCAGCGGAAAGCGGGCGGTGACGAGCGGCTTCACACCGAGCCGCGGCATGAGGCCGAGCGCGCGGCGGAACGCCGTCCCGCGGCCGAACGCGCCGTGGATGCGGATCTCGCGGAAGTGGACGTCCCAGAGATCGAGCGGCAGCCGGGCGTCCCTGGGGCTCACGCCCACGAGCTGCACGACGCCGGCCGGCTTGACGAGCGTCAGCGCCTGGGCGACGAGCTCGGGCTTGCCCACCGCCTCGCAGACGACGTCGGCGCCGCGCCCGCCGGTGAGCGCCATGATTCGCGCGCGCAGGTCTTCTTTCGTCGGATCCACGACCACCGCGGCGCCGAGGCGGCGGGCGATCTGTCGGCGCTCCTCGAGGGGATCGGACAGCACGAGGCGGCGGGCGCCGCGCCGCCGGGCCAGCACCATCGTGAGCAGCCCCATGATGCCGCCGCCCATGACGAGCACGGTCGCCCCGCGCGGCATCGCGTACATCTCGAGCCCCGACAGGCAGCACGCCGCCGGCTCGGTGAGCGCGGCGGTGACGGGATCGAGGCCGCGCGGCAGCGGATGCACGCACGCGGCGGGCAGGGCCACGCGCTCGGCGAAGCCGCCCACGCGCGTGCAGCGCGGGCACTGGCTCACGCGCCCGGCCGCGCACTCCGCGCACGCGCCGCAGCCGTAGGACGGCTCGCACGCGACGGCGCGGCCGACCAGCCCGCGGCCGACGCCGCGGCCGACGGCCGTGACCACGCCGGTGTACTCGTGGCCCAGCACCCGCGGCGGCGTCCACGGGAACAGCCCCTGCGTGGCGTGAACATCGGTGCCGCAGATGCCGGCTGCGCGCACGGCCACGACGACCTGCCGGGGGCCGGGGACGGGCTCGGGCGCCTCATCGAGGGTGAACTGCTGCGCCCCGCGCCAGGTGGCGACGCGCACGGTCAGCGCCCCCGGAACACCGGTGGGCGCTTCTCGACGAAGGCCCGGATGCCCTCGCGCGCGTCCTCCGTCTCGAAGCACGCGTTCTGCGCGAACGTCTCGTACTCCAGCGCCGAGCGCAGGTCGGCCTCGGCGTTGCGGAGGATCCCGCGCTTGGCCAGACGGATCGCGATCGGCGGTCCCGCCGCGATGGCGCGGGCGAGCGCGTGCGCGGCGGGGAGCAGCTCCTCGGGGGCGACGACCTGGCTGACGATTCCGAGCCGCAGCGCCTCGGCGGCGTCGATCTGGGCACCGGTGAAGATCAGCTCGGCCGCCTTGGCGGTGCCGACGACGCGCGGCAGGAAGTACGTCCCGCCCCAGTCCGGGTGCAGCCCGCGCTTGACGAACGCCTGCGAGAACTTCGCGGCGGTCGAGGCGAGGCGGAGGTCGCAGGCCAGCGCCAGGTTCATCCCGGCGCCGGCGGCGGCGCCGTTGACGGCGGCCAGGATCGGCTGCGGCGCGTCCCGCATGGCCAGCAGCGTGCGGTCACGCCCCGGCGCGATCTTTTCGATGAACGGCCGCTCGCGCTTGCCCTCCTTGGCCTCGTTCATCGCCTTCACGTCGCCGCCCGCGCAGAACCCCTTGCCGGCCCCGGTGATGATCATCACGCGCACGTCGGAATCGGCGGCCGAGCGGGTGATCGCGTCGTGCAGGTCGTCGCGCAGCGTGCCGCCGAGCGCGTTGAGGCGGTCGGGGCGGTTGAGGGTGAGCGTGGCGATGCCGTCCTTCACCTCGTAGAGCAGGCACTCGTAGGTCATGGCTCTCTCCGCGCCCGTCAGGCGCCGAACTCGCGCAGCACGCGGCCGGGCCGCCCGCACGCGGCGACGACGCCGCGCGCGTCCACCGTGCGCACGCCGTTGACCCAGACGCCCTGCACGCCGACGGCGGGCGTGTCCAGGCGGCTGGCGCCGGTCGGCAGGTCGTGCACGCGGCGCTTGGGGCCGCGCCCGACCGTCGCGGGGTCGAACAGTAGCAGGTCGGCCCACGCGCCCGGTACCAGCCGGCCGCGATCCGGGATGCGGTAGGCGGCGGCGACGTCGCTCGTCACGCGCCGGACCGCCTCCGGCAGCGTGAGGTCGCCGCGCTCGCGCACCCAGTGGCCGAAGAGATGCAGGCCGAAGCCGGCGTCGCACAGAAACGAGAGATGGGCGCCGGCGTCGGAGAGCGCCACCGCCGCGTGCGGGTGGCGCAGCAGCCGCCGCACCTCGTTCTCGTCGGTGTTGAACAGCTGACAGTCGAAGGTCGCGTCGAGCTCGCCGTCGAGGCCGAAGTCGAGGAAGACGTCCCACGGATCGCGCCCCGACTCGCCGGCGAGGGCGCCGATCGTCCGCCCGACCAGCGCCGCGTGCTCCGGACGCCGCGTCTCGGCGATCGCCAGGTGCGGGAAGGTCTTGTAGCTGAACCGGTTCGGCACGCCCGGCGTCGCCGCCTCCTCCTTGAGCCGCGTGCGGAACGAGGGATCGGCGAGCACGCGGCGGTAGGCCGCCTCGTCGTCGCCGGCGAGGATGGCCGGGCGCCAGGCCAGGAACGCCTCCAGCGGGTAGGGGTGGCGCAGCGTGAACTCCATGCCGAGCGGGAAGCAGCCGACCTGCGCCCACAGCTCGCGCCCGCGCCCGCGCGCCGCCTCGATCTCGCCGAGCTCGCGGAACACCCGGGCGGGATCGCCGGGGTCCACGAACATCGCGGCGATCATCACCGGCCGGCCGCTGGCGGCGGCGATGGACTCGAGCCACGGCACCGTGGAGGTCATGCCCTTGGTCAGCATGAACACGCCGCGGCCGGCCTCGCCGAGCGCGCCGGTGAGCGCGCGCATCTCGGCCTCGTCGGCCAGCCGCGAGGGCATCGGGATGCCGCTCTCGCCGTTGTGCTGCTCGAGCGTGGAGGTGGCGAACCCGATGGCGCCCGCGCGCACCGCCTCCAGCACGAGGCGGCGCATCGCGGCGATCTCGGCCGCGGTGGCCGCCCGCGTGGTCGCCTCCGCGCCCAGCACGTACGTGCGCACCGAGGAGTGGCCGACGAACGACGCGACGTTGGGCACCACGCCCCGCCGCTCCATCGCGTCGAGGTACTGCGGATACGTCTCGAAGTCCCACCGCACGCCCGCCCGCAGGGCCTCGAGCGACATGCCCTCGACGTGGGTGAGCGCGCGCAGCGTGAGGTCGCGATCGCCGGCGCGGCAGGGCGCGATCGTGAAGCCGCAGTTGCCGATCACGACGGTCGTCACGCCGAGCGCGGTGGAGGGGGTGGCGAACGGGTCCCAGGTGAGCTGGGCGTCGTAGTGCGTGTGGATGTCCACGATGCCGGGGGCGAGCGCGAGGCCGCCGGCGTCCACGCGCTCGCGGGCGGGGCCGAGGTCGCGGCCGACGGCGGCGATGCGGCCGCCCGCGACGGCGACGCCGCCCGGCCGGGGGGCGCCGCCGAGGCCGTCGTGGACCACGGCGTCGTCGATGACGAGGTCGTGCACGGGCGTGGGGCGCTCTCAGCCGTGCATGACGAGGCCGCCGTCCACGCTCAGCGCCTGGCCCGTCATGTAGGCGGCCCGGGCCGAGCAGAGGAAGGCGATCACGTTGGCGACGTCCTCGGGCTTCTCCATGCGCCCGAGCGGCACCGACTTCTCGCGCTGCCGCGTGAACTCCTCGGGCGTCTGGCCGAGCAGCCTGCCCTGGTCGCGGGCGACCATCGTCCACATGTCGGTCTCCACGAACCCCGGGCACACGCAGTTCACGCGGATGCCGTCGGCGGCGTGGGCGAGCGCCAGGCTCTTGGTCATGCTGACGACGGCCGCCTTGCTGGCGTTGTAGGGCAGGTTGGTCCGGCTGCCGATCTTGCCCGCCATCGAGGCGAGGCTGACGATGCATCCGCGCCGGGCGGCGATCATCGCCGGCAGCACCGCCTGGCTGGCGAAGAACACCGCCTTGGCGTTGATCGTCATGATCGCGTCCCAGTGCTCCTCGGTGACCTCCAGCGTGGCGGCGGCGCGGTAGATGCCGGCGTTGTTCACGAGGATGTCGATGCGCCCGAGCTCGCTGCGGGTGCGCTCGGCCATCGCGGCGAGGTCGGCGCGCCTGGTGACGTCGGTGCGGATGACGGCGGCGCGCCGGCCGAGATCCTTGACGAGCTTGGCGGTGGCGTCGGCGCCGGCGGCGTCCACCTCGGCGACGACGATGTCGGCGCCCATGCGCGCGAGCTCGAGGGCGGTGGCCCGGCCGATGCCGCGGCCGGCGCCGGTGACGATCGCGACCTGTCCTGCCAGCTCCATGATGTGTTGTCTCCACTCCCCCGACGCTCGGAGCGCCCCGGCGGGGCCGGGGCGCTCCTCGACATCGGGTGCTACGCGTGCGCTGCGCTTATCGCTTATTTCTTGGCGAGGCCGAGGCGCTGCTCGAGGATGAGCTTCACCTCGTTGGCGGCCGCCCGCCACATCGGCCCGCCCGCGGCGTCGTACTCCGCGGTGACCAGCTTGCGGAACTCGCCCATCGCGGCGTGCTGCTGCTCCTTGGACGCGAGCTCGAGGGTCTTGGAGCGGATGACGGCGGCCTTGCCGGTGGCGGCGTGGGCGCGCTCCATCCAGCGGCCGATCTCGTTCCAGTCCTTGTCGAAGAAGACGACGACGGGGATGGACTGGTAGCCGTTGTTCAGGAAGGTGTCGCGCAGGTCCGCGTTCTGGTCACGCAGGAACACGCGTAGCTCGGCGCCCGGGATCGCCTCGACGACGTGGGCGATGAGCGGGGAGTTGCGATGGACGTCGCCGCACCAGTTCTCGGCGAGCATCATCACGTACTTGACCCCGGTGGCGCCGCCGAAGAACTTGCGCTCGTCGTCGGTCAGCTTCGACTTGGCGTAGTTCTCCTCGGTGCGGGCGCGGGTATCGCCCATCTGGGCCATGTAGTCCTTCCAGGTCATGCCCTTGCCGAAGCGCGCATCGTCCAGGGGAATCCTCAACTGAGCCATATGTCGTCCTCTCCTTCCGGGGTCCGTCCGGGGTATCGACCGCGGGGCTCATTTATACACCCAATGTGCTTAACTGTCAGGGTGCGTCCGGCCCCCCGCCGCTGGCTCATCGTCCTCGCGCTGTTCGTCGTCACCTATGGCATCTCCACCCCGCTGGCCGCCTACGGCGTGTTCCTGCCGGTGCTGGCCGAGACCTTCGGCTGGAGCCGCGGCGCCATCTCGACGGCGCTGTCGCTCAACCTGCTGCTGGGCGGCGTGGCCGGCTTCGCGATCGGCGCGCTCGCCGACCGCCACGGGCCGCGCGTGATGCTGGTGGGCACGGTGGGGCTGGCGGGCGCCGCCTTCGCGCTGGTGGCCACCGTCGGCGCGCTCTGGCACCTCTACCTCTTCGTCGGCGTGCTGGGCGGCATCGGCATGTCGAGCTTCTATCTCCTGGCGGCGGCCACGGTGTCGCACTGGTTCGAGGAGCGGCGCGCGCTGGCCATCGCGCTGGTGCTGGTGGGGTTCAACCTCGGCTACATCACGGCGGGGCCGCTCGCCGCCTGGCTGATCGAGCGGTTCGGCTGGCGCGCGGCCTACGCGCTGCTGGGCGGCGGGTGCGGCGTCCTCACGCTGCTGGCCGCGCTCACCGTGCGGCTGCCGCGCCCGGGCGAGGCGCCGCGCCGCGCGGCCGCGCCGGGCACGGGCCGCCCGGCGCCCGACGTGACGCTGCGCGACGCGCTGGCCGATCCGCGGCAGTGGTGCCTGAACCTCTCGTGGTTCCTGCTCGGCGGCCTCGCGCTGATGCTGTCGGTCCACATCGTGCCGTTCGCGCGCGACCAGGGCATCAGCCTGGCCGCCGCCTCGCTGGCGCTGACGGCCTACGGCGCCGGCGCGGTGACCGGGCGCGTGGCCTCCGGCGTCGTCTCCGAGCGGCTGGGCACGTTCGCCACGATCCGTCTCGGCTACGTGCTGCAGGTGGTGTCGCTCGTGGCGCTGCCGTGGGCGCCGTCGCGCGACGCGCTGCTGGCGACACTGGTCGTCTTCGGCGCCGGCTTCGCCGCCTCGGACACGATGATCACCAAGGTGATCCCCGACGTGTTCGGGATGCGGGCGCTCGGCGCGATCATGGGTGTGCTGACGCTGGGCTGGCGCAGCGGGGCCGCGCTGGGCCCGGCGGCGGCGGGGTTCCTGTACGACCGCACCGGCTCCTACGCGCTGCCGTTCGGCGCCGCGCCGGTCGTCGTGCTGGTGAGCTGGGGGCTGTTCGCGCTGGCCACGCGCGGGGTCGGGCTCGGGACGCGAACGCGATAGCGACAAGGAGAGGGACGATGGATTGCTGCGCGCACGAGGGAGCGGTGAAGGGCGACGCGAAGTTCGAGATCCGCAAGGTGGCCGACGGCGTGTGGGCGGCGGTGGCGGCGCCGGCCTACAAGGTCAACTCCAACACGGCGATCATCGAGAACGACGACGGCGTGATGGTGGTGGACACGCACTCCAAGCCCTCGGCGGCCCGCGTGATCGTCGAGCGGCTGCGCGAGCTGACCGCCAGGCCGGTGCGCTACGTGGTCAACACGCACTTTCACTGGGACCACTGGCACGGCAACGAGGTCTACCCGCAGGCATATCCCGGCGCCGAGATCGTCAGCAACCAGCTCACCCGCGAGGCGATGGTGGGCCGGGGCCTCAAGCGCATCCAGGACCACGTGCGCGGTGTCCCCGCCGAGATCGCGAAGCTCGAGGCCGAGCTGGCCTCCGCGGCGACGGCGCAGCAGCGGGCGAAGGTCGAGCGCGATCTGGTCCTGGCCCGCGCCTACCTCGCCGAGGTGACGGCGCTCAAGCCGGCGCTGCCGACCATCGCCTTCGAGCGGACGATGACCCTCTACCGGCGCGACCGCGAGATCCAGCTCCTGCACCTCGGGCGCGCCCACACCGAGGGCGACGTGTTCGTCTACCTGCCCAAGGAGAAGGTCGTCATCACCGGCGACGCGATGATCGGCTGGACGCCGTACATGGGCGACGGCTATCCGGAGGACTGGGTGGCCACGCTCGACCGCCTGGCCCAGCTCGACTTCACGCACATCATCATGGGCCACGGCGAGCCGGCCGGCCGCGACTGGCTCCGCACCTTCCGCGCCTACGTGCACGACATGGTGGAGGCGGTGCGACGCGAGGTCGCCGCCGGCGCCACGCTCGACGAGGTCAAGCAGCGGGTGGTGGCCGCGCTGGCGCCGACGTACGAGAAGCCGTTCTCGGCCTACGGCGACTACCGGCCGTGGCGCGCCGGCATCCTGGCCAACATCGAGCGCACGTTCGCGATGGTGAGCTGACGCCGGCCGGTGTATCGCGTCCGAGACGTTGACGGGCCCCCGGCCGCACGGTAGCGTCGGCCCATGAGCGAGGGGCTCCGGACTCGCCGCTGGACGCGAGTGGAATACGAGCGGCTGATCGCGGTCGGCATCTTCCGGCCCGGCGACCCGGTCGAGCTCCTCGGCGGCGAGCTCATCGTCAGCGAGCCGCAGAGCAGCGCGCACTACACGGCGGTCGGGTTGGTGGAAAGCGCGCTGCGCGCGGCACTGGGTGTCGGCTGGCTCATTCGACCGCAAGGGCCCGTCGCGCTGGACGACGAGTCCGAGCCCGAGCCAGATGTCGCGCTCGTGCCCGGCGGGTGGCGTGACTACAGTCACGAGCACCCGGCGCGTCCGGTCCTCGTCGTGGAAGTTGCGCTGTCGAGCTTGCGGCTGGACCGCGAGCACAAGGGCAGCCTGTACGCGCGCGCCGGGCTGGCCGACTACTGGATCCTCAATCTCGTGGACCGCGTCCTCGAGGTCTATCGCGATCCGATTGCGGACGGCGCCGCGGCGTTCGGCTGGCGCTACGCCACCGTCGAGCGGCACGGCCCGGCGGCGTCGGTCACGCCGCTGGCGGCGCCGGCCGCGCGCGTGCTCGTCAGCGACCTGCTGCCGTAGCCGCGAGCCCCGCGCCCGTCGTCGGCGCCGCGCGGATCGCCCAGCGGCGGGCCAGCGCGGCGGTGACGGCGAACACGGCGTAGAGCACGCACGCCGCGAGCGTGTAGGGCGAGGACGGCAGCCGCCTCTCCACGAGCTGCAGCAGGAAGACCAGCACCGGCCCCGCCGCGAGCACCGCGCGCACCGTCAGCGGCGAGGCCAGCGAGATGCCGATCTGGTTCACGTAGATCGGCAGCACGACCAGTAGGAGCGCGGCCGGCGCGACGGCGGCGACGACGGACGGCGCGGCCACCGCCGGCAGGCCGCCGTGGGCCGCCGCCAGCGCCAGGCCGAGGATCACCGCGCCGGGGAAGCGCAGCGCGAGGAGCGCGGTGGGGCCCACGCCACCGTCGTTGACCGCGCGACAGAGCACCGTGTTGAGCGAGATCACCAGGCCGCCGCCCGCCGTCAGGGCCAGCGCCGCCGCGACCCGGCCGGCCGGCTGCGGCCCGAGCCCCGAGAGCCCGCCGACCATCACCCCCGCCGCGACGAGCAGCGCCGCCGCCAGCCCCACCCGCAGCCTTCGCTCCGCCGCCGTCGGCACCGCCGCGGCGCGGCCCGGCACGAGCCGGTCGATCCAGGCCATGGAGAGCGGCCCGATGCCGAAGAAGATCATCTGCACGAGCGCGGGCTCGGCGATGCGTAGCGCGTGGAAGAAGGCCAGCCAGGGCACCGCCGAGGTGACGTTGATCCAGACGAGCCGGCCGCCGTTGCCCCGGAGCGCGGCGAGCCCCGCGCGATCCCGCGCCAGCGCCAGCGGCAGGAAGACCAGCGAGCAGAGGGCGAAGGCGGTGACGGCGACGGCCAGCGGCGGCACGTGCTGGAAGAGCCCGCCCAGATAGACGTCGCGCACCGCCGCCAGGCCGACGAAGGTCGCGGAGAGCAGGAAGCCGAGGGTCTCGCGGTTGCGAACACGCATGGCCGCCCGGGTATACGTCCCGGGCGGCCATCCCGGGTGGAACGAGATCGAGCTAGATCGCCTTGTCGCGGCGGAGGGCGGCGATGTCGTCCTTCGAGTAGCCGAGCTCGCCGAGGACCTCGTCGGTGTGCTGGCCGAGGTCGGGCGAGGCCGAGACGACCTTGCCGGGTGTGCGCGACAGCGTCACCGGCAGGTTCTGCACCCGCTGCCGGCCCAGGCGCGGATGCTCGATCTCCACGGCCAGCTTCAGGTGCTTGATCTGCTCGTCCTCGAAGACTTCCTTGACGTTGAGAATCGGGCCGCACGGCACGCCGGCCTTGTTGAGGATGTCGACCCACTCGGCGCTCGTCCGGGTGGCGGTCGCCTTCTCCAGCTCGGCGTTGCACGCCAGCCGGTTCTTCGAGCGGTCTTGCGGCGTCTTGAAGCGCGGGTCGTCGATCAGGGGCTTGACGTCGAGCGCCTCGCAGAGGCGGCGGTACATGTGCTGGCCGGAGGCCGCGATGTTCATGTGGCCGTCGGCGGTCTTGAACACGCCGGTCGGGATGCCGGTCGGGTGATCGTTTCCCGCCTGCGGCGGGATCTCCTTGCCGATGAGCCAGCGCGTCGTCTGGAAGTCGAGCATGCGCACCATCGCCTCCAGCAGCGAGGTGTGCACCCACTGCCCCTTGCCGGAGCGCTCGCGCTCGAGCAGCGCGACGAGCACGCCGTGGGCCAGGAACATGCCGGCGGTGAGGTCGGCGACGGGGATGCCCACGCGCACCGGTCCCTGGCCGGGCAGCCCGGTGACCGACATCAGCCCGCCGAGCCCCTGCGCGATCTGATCGTAGCCGGGACGGTCGCGGTAGGGGCCGCTCTGGCCGAACCCCGAGATGCTGGCGTAGATCAGCCGTGGATTGACCGCGCTCAGCGCCTCGTAGTCGAGGCCGAGGCGGTGCTTGACGTCGGGACGGAAGTTCTCGACGACCACGTCCGACTTCGCCGCCAGCCGCTTGATGATCTCCACGCCCCGGGGATGCTTGAGATCCACCGTGATCGAGCGCTTGTTGCGGTGCAGGTTCTGGAAGTCGAACTCGTCGCGCGTGAAGTCCTCCTGGTCCTTCGACTCCACCTTGACGACCCGGGCGCCCATCTCGGCGAGCTGGCGCACACAGGTGGGGCCGGAGCGGGCGCGCGTGAGGTCGATGACGCTGTAGGGCTCGAGCGGCAGGCTCATCGGCGACGATCCTCCTGGGGCGGAGTATACCTCCGGCGACGACGGCCTTCTCAGCGCTTCGGCGGCCGGAAGGGGTTCTTGACGATCTCGCTCACGATGCTGCCCAGGTCGTTGCCCATCACGAGTCCGGCCAGCCAGGCCACCAGCGCGGCGCCCGCCAGCATCAGCGGGATGGTGACGATCCAGAGGTTCGGCGACCCCGGCGGCCGGACGTAGGTGCCCCACCACGCCCACCAGCGTCGCTGCCACCGCCGCCGTGACCGGCCCCTGACCATGACCCCATGATAGGCTCACGGCCATGAATATCACGGTGCTCGACGACTGGCAGGACACGATCCACACGCTGCAGTGCTACGGCAAGACCGCCGGCCACCGCGTTACGATCTGGAACGACCACACCAAGGACGTGGAGACGCTGGCCGCGCGGCTCAAGGACACCGAGGCGCTGTGCCTCATCCGCGAGCGCACGCCGATCCGGGCGCCGCTGCTCGAGCGCCTCGACACGCTGCGCATCATCAGCCAGGTCGGCGTGTTTCCCCACGTGGACGTGGAGGCGTGCACGCGCCGCGGGGTGATCATGTCCTCGCTCACCGGGCCCGGCCGCCCCTCGTACGCGACGGCGGAGCTGACGTGGGGGCTGATCATCGCGGCCTTCCGGAACATTTCGCAAGAAATGGTCGCGCTGCGGGCGGGCAAGTGGCAGGCCTACCCGATCGGCGTCGGCCTGCGCGGCAAGACGCTCGGCATCTGGGGCTACGGCAAGATCGGCGCCGTGGTCGCCGGCTACGGCAAGGCGTTCGGCATGAACGTGCTCGTGTGGGGCCGGCCGACCACGCTCGACAAGGCGAGGGCCGACGGCTACGCGGCGGCGGCGAGCCAGGCGGCGTTCCTCGAGCAGTGCGACGTCGTCTCGCTGCACCTGCGGCTGATCCCCGAGACGCGCGGCGCGGTGACGGCCGCCGACCTGGCGCGGATGAAGCCGACCGCGCTGCTCGTCAACACGAGCCGGGCGGGGCTCGTCGCCCCCGGCGCGCTGGAGGCGGCGCTGAAGGCGGGGCGGCCCGGCATGGCGGCGGTGGACGTGTTCGAGGAGGAGCCGGTGACCGGCGGCAACCATCCGCTGCTGAAGATGGACAACGTGCTCGCGGTGCCGCACCTGGGCTACGTCGAGCGCGACGGGCTGGAGAGCATGTTCACGGCGATCTTCGATCAGGTCCTCGCCTACGCCGCCGGCAAGCCGATCAACGTCGCCAACCCCGAGGCGCTCGCCATTCGGTGACCCGGCGCAGTATGATGCCTTCGACCCGCAGTTCCCGGATGCGGCCGTCATCCCGACCACCGACCCGGGAGCAAGGAGGCGCGCATGGCACGCCGGTCCCGGCAGGCGAAGCACATCGTCCCGAAGCGCGGTAGCCACGTCTACTATCTGTTGCAGTACGCGTACACCACCGAGGCCTGGCGCGCGCTCGTCGAGAACACGACCCAGCGCGACCGGGCCGGGGCGATCCGCGAACTGCTCCGCAAGTTCGACGCGTGCCTGGCGCGCATCGACTTCGAGTGCGCGCCGCATCCCCATCCCACGGAGAAGCTGGTGCTCGCCGGCGACCACGACGTCGTCGCCTTCGCCGCCTTTCCCAACCCCCGGGCGGCCACCGCGTTCTCGATGGCGGTGCTGGCGACCGGGACCGTGAAGTACTTCCGGGCCACCCCGGCGGTGCCCATGCGCCAGGCGATCGAGGCGATGGAGCTGGCCGGCGCCGCGCGCCGTGACACGTTGCTGAGCTATCGAGGGCCGGGCGAGAAGCGATAGGCGTCGGGCTGGAACGCCTCACGTCGGCGCCATGAAGTGCCCGCGCTGCTCGAGCATGAATCGCCTGACGGCGACGTTCTGTCGCGACTGCGGCGTGCAGCTGCAGACACGCGCCTGCCCCGGCTGCGGCACGCCCGCCGACGGCGAGAGCAGCTTCTGCGACGCCTGCGGCATCTCGCTGCGCCGGGCCGGCCCACTGACGGCGCCGCCGCCCCGACTGGCGGTACCCCGCCAGTACACCCCCGAGCATCTGGCCGCGCAGATCGTCCGCTCGCGGGCCGCGCTCGAAGGCGAGCGCAAGCAGGTCACGGTGCTCTTCGCCGACGTCAAGGGCTCCATGGAGCTGCTGGCCGAGCGCGATCCCGAGGAGGCTCGGCGGCTGCTCGACCCCATCCTCGACCTGATGATGGAGGCCGTGCATCTCTACGAGGGCATCGTCAACCAGGTCATGGGCGACGGCATCATGGCGTTGTTCGGTGCGCCGATTGCCCGCGAGGACCACGCACTGCGGGCCTGCTACGCGGCCCTGCGCATGCAGCAAGCGGCCGCGCGCTACGGCGACGAGGTCCAACGCACTCACGGTGTTCCGGTGCAGGTCCGGATCGGCGTGAACTCCGGCGAGGTTGTCGTGCGATCCATCGGCTCCGACCTGGACATGGACTACACGGCGGTGGGCCAGAGCACGCACGTCGCCGGCCGGCTGGAGCAGATGGCCAAGCCGGGCACGATCCTCTGCTCGGCGGCGACATTCCATCTCGGCGAGGGATTCCTGCGTGGCCGCTCACTGGGCGCCGTGCCCATCCGGGGGCTGGCCAGTCCGGTCGAGGTGTTCGAGCTCGTCGGTGTCGAGGGCGTCGGCGTGCGCTTCCACATCGCGGCCGCCCGCGGGCTGACGCCGTTCGTGGGCCGCGCGCAGGAGTACGCGCGTGTCGTGGAGGCCGTCCGGCCCGCCATGACCGGACAGGGACGGGTCGTGGCGCTGGTGGGCGAGCCCGGCGTCGGTAAGTCGCGGCTGTTGTGGGAGTACAGTCACTCGCCGCACACGGCGGGCTGGCTCGTCCTCGAGGGCGGCGGCGTGTCCTACGGGGCCAGCGTGCCCTACCTGCCGGTGGTCGCGCTCGTGCGCGGTTACTTCGGCATCGGGGAGCGGGACGACACGGCGAGCGTACGCGACAAGGTCGCCGGCAAGCTGCTGGCCCTCGACACGTCGCTCGGCAGCATTGTGCCAGCGTTCCTCGCGCTGCTGGACGTCGCGGTGGACGACGCCGAGTGGGGCACGCTGGATCCCACGCAGCGGCGCCACCGTACGAACGAGGCGATCAAGCGACTGCTCGTGCGCGAGAGCCAGGTCCAGCCGGTGCTGGTCATCCTCGAGGACCTGCACTGGATCGATCACGAGACCCAGGCGCTGCTCGATCAGCTCGTCGCCGGCCTGGTGCCCGCCCGGGTGGCGTTGCTGGCCGACTACCGGCCCGAGTACCGCCACGATTGGGGCGACCGGGACTACACGGAGATTCGTGTCGATCCGCTACCCCAGGCGGGGGCCGGGGAGCTGCTGGAGGGGCTGCTGGGGACGGACGGGGCGCTGGGGCCGTTGAAGAGCCGACTGATCGAGCGCGCGGCCGGCAACCCCTTCTTTCTCGAGGAGAGCGTCCGCGCCCTGGTCGAGACCGGCGTGCTCGAGGGCGAGCCGGGTGCCTATCGGGTCATCAGCACCGCCGACAAGATCCAGGTGCCGGCCTCGGTCCAGGCAGTGCTCGCCGCGCGCATCGATCGGCTGGCGCCGGACGACAAGCACCTGCTCCAGAATGCATCGGCGATCGGCACGGTGGTGCCGGCCAAGCTGTTGCGGGCCGTCGCCGAGCCGCCGATGACCGACGTCCGCGCCGGGCTGGTCCGGTTGCGCGACGCCGGCTTCCTGCAGGAGGCGCGGCTCTACCCGGAGGTGGAGTACGCGTTCGCGCACGCGCTGACCTACGAGGTCGCGTACGCCGGCCTGCTCACGAGCGCCGCAAGGCGCTGCACGCCGCCATCCTCGACGCTATGGAGCGGCTCTATGCCGGTCGGCTGGCCGAGCACGTCGAGCGGCTGGCCCACCACGCCTTGCAGGGCGAGGTGTGGCCCCGCGCCGTCCAGTACTATCGCCAGGCCGGTGAGAAGTCGGCGGCGCGCTCGGCGTACCGGGAGGCGGTCGTCGCCTACGAGCACGCCCTGGGCGCGCTGACGCACGTCGCGGTCTCCGCCGAGAGCCACGCCAGCGCCATCGATCTGCGCTTCGACTTGCGCAACGCGCTGTTCCCGCTCGGCGAGATCGGGCGCGACGTCGACAACCTGCGGCGCGCCGAGACGTCGGCGCAGGCGCTGGGCGATCGCCGCCGCCTGGCGTGGATCTACACCTACATGACGCGTGACCTCTCGATCCTGGGACGCTCGGACGAGGCGCAGGCGTTCGGGCAGCGGGCGCTGGCGCTGGCCGGCACGATCGAGGACTTCGAGCTCCGCGTGCTCACCAACGCGTATCTCGGCTCGGTGTCGTTCGCGGCCGGTGACTATCGCGGCGCCGTCGCGCTGCTGCGCGAGGCGGTCGGCGCGCTGCACGGCAGCCTCGCCTATCAGCGCTTCGGCCTGCCGGGGCCGGCGTCGATCTTCTTCCGCTACTGGCTGGTGGGCTCGCTCACGCGGCTGGGCGACTTCGGCGAAGCCGTCGAGCGCGCCGAGGAGGGCATCGAGATCGCGGTGGCGATCGATCAGCCCCTCGCGCTCGCCGTGGCGCACTACGTCTTCGGCTTCGCGCAGGTGTTCCGCGGCCGTCCGGCCGCCGCCATCACGGACCTGGAGCGTAGCCTGCAGCTGTGCCGGCAGTGGAACCTGCGGGCGTGGTTCACCAACATCGCCTCGATCACCGGCTATGCCTATGCGCTGAGCGGCCGCATGGCCGAGGGCGTCGAGCTCATGCAGCAGGGCATCGACCGCTCGACGGCGATCAACGCGATGGTCAATCACTCCAGCGAGGTGGTGCGCCTCGCCGAGGCGCACCTCATGATCGGCCGATCGGACGATGCCGAGGCCGCCGGCGAGCGCGCGCTTGACCTCGCCCGCATCCACAAGGAGCGCGGGAACGAGGCGTACGCGCTCCGGCTGCTGGCCGAGGTCGCGGCCCGCCGGTCGCCGCCCGCCGTGGACAAGGCCCACGCGCTTTTCGGCGAGGCGCTGGCCCTCACGGACGAGCTTGGCATGCGCCCGCTGACCGCCCTCTGTCACGCCGGGCTGGCCGAGCTCTACCGGCGCACCGGCGCCGCGCCGGCGGCCCAGGCCGAGCTTGCTGAGGCGGAGAGTTTGGCCCAGGCGCTCGGCATGGCGCCGGGCTGGCGCTGCCTCGACCCGCGCTGACGCCATGTATCTCGACTCCCGCCTGTGGGCGCTCACCGCCGGCGTCCGCGGCCGCATCGCGGCCACGGTGCTCGTCGGCCTGGCCGCCGCCACGGCCGGCATCGCGCGGCTGGCGCTGCTGGGCTGGCTGCTGGCGCGCGTCGTCGCCGGCGACTCGCTTGCCGCGCTGGCGCCCGCCCTGGCGCTCACGGCCGGCGCGCTCGTCCTGCGCAGCGCGCTCGACTACGTGCGCGCGATGGCCGCCCACCACACCGCCGCGCGCGTGCAGACGCGGCTGCGCCAGGCGCTCTATGCGCAGATCGCCGCGCTCGGCCCCGCCCACTTCGTCCGCGGCCGCACCGGCGACGTCATGCTCTCGATGGTCGAGGGGATCCAGCAGCTCGAGACCTACTTCGGGCAGTACCTGCCGCAGCTCTTCGTCGCCGCGCTCACGCCCGTGCTGATCTTCGCCTTCGTCGCCTTCCTCGACCTGCCGGTGGCGCTGGTGGTGCTGGCGGCGGCGGTGGCGATTCTGCTGGCGCCCGGCCTCTGGCACCGCTGGGACAGCCGCGCCAGCCTCGCCCGCAACCAGGCGTACAAGGCGTTCGGCGCCGAGTTCCTCGACAGCGTGCAGGGGCTGGCCACGCTCAAGGCCTTCGGCCAGAGCACGGCGCGCGCCCGTCGCCTCGAGGCGAAGGCGCACACGCTGTTCGAGAGCACCATGTGGGTGCTCGGCACCAACACGCTGGCGCGCGGCATCACCGACGCCGGCATCGCGGTCGGCGCGGCGGCGGCGCTCGCCGTCGGCGCGTGGCGCGTGCACGCCGGCGCGATGTCGCTCGCCGCGCTGCTGGTGATCCTCATGCTCGGCGTGGAGGTGTTCCGGCCGCTGCGCGAGCTGCGCGTGCTGCTGCACCAAGGGATGCTGGGGCTCTCCGCCGCGCGCGGGATCTTCGCGATCCTCGACGCGCGCCCGGCCGTTCACGACGGGGCGGCCGGCCTCGAGCCGCGCGACGCCGGCCTCGCGTTCGAGGACGTGACCTTCGCCTATCCGGGCGAGCGGCACGCCGCCCACGCCGGGATCAGCTTCGCCGTCCGGCCGGGCGAGCGGGTGGGCGTCGTCGGCGCCAGCGGGGCCGGCAAGTCCACCGTCGTCCGGCTGCTGCTGCGCTTCTACGATCCCCAGCGCGGGCGCGTCACCCTGGGCGGCCGCGACCTGCGCGAGCTGAGCCCGGCGCAGATCCGCGAGCGCATCGCCGTCGTGAGCCAGGACACCTGGCTCTTCCACGGCACCGTCGAGGAGAACATCCGGATGGGCCGGCCGGCGGCGACGGTGGACGAGCTGCGCGCGGCCGCCCGCGCCGCCAACGCCGAGGAGTTCATCCTTCGCCTGCCGCAGGGGTACGCCACCGTCGTCGGCGAGCGCGGCGTGCGCCTGTCGGGCGGCCAGCGCCAGCGCATCGCCATCGCGCGCGCGGTACTGCGCGACGCGCCGATCCTGGTGCTGGACGAGGCGCTCTCCTCGGTGGACGCCGAGAGCGAGGCGCTGATCCAGTCGGCGCTCGACCGGCTCATGGCCGGCCGCACCACGCTGGTGTTCGCCCATCGGCTCTCGAGCGTGGTCGGCGCGGAGCGGATCCTGGTGCTGGACGAGGGGCGGGTGGTCGAGCAGGGGAGCCACGCCGACCTGATCGCGGGCCGCGGCGCCTACGCGCGGCTCATGGCGGGCCAGGCGCGCGACGCGGCGGGCGCGGTGGCGGTCGGCGCCCGCGCGGGCGTTCTCGCCGCGGGCGACGACGAGGCGGCGGAGGAGGCGGAGCCCGCCGACGCGATCCTGCGCGGCGCCGAGGTCGGCTGGGGGCCGGTCGTCGCCACGCTGCTCGACAAGACGCACGGCTACCGCGGCCGCCTGGCGCTCACGTTCGGCCTGGGCGTGGCGCGCGTCAGCGCGCTCATCGGCGTCGGCGTCCTCAGCGCTTTGGCGGTCCGCGCGGTCAAGCGCGGCGAGCCGGCCGGCCCGTTGCTGCTGGCCCTCGGCGCCGTCGCGCCGCTCGCCGGCCTGCTGCACTGGGTGGAGTCGTGGCTGGCGCACGACGTCGCCTATCGGTTGCTGACCGACATGCGGCTGGCGGTGTTCCACAAGCTCGACGCGCTGGCGCCCGCCTACCTCACGCGTCGCCGCACCGGCGACCTCGTCGGCGTCGCCACCCACGACGTCGAGCTGATCGAGTACTTCTTCGCCCACACGGTGACGCCGGCGCTGGTGGCCCTGCTGGTGCCGCTGGCGGTGTTGGCCGTCCTGGGCTCGGTGGCGTGGCCGCTGGCGGCGGTGCTGATGCCGTTCCTCGCCTACACCGCGCTCGTCCCGGTGCTCGGCCGCGCGCGCATCGACCGGCTGAGCTCGCGCGCGCGCGAGGCCTCGGGCGATCTCAACGCCCACGTGGTGGATACCGTCCAGGGGCTCGGCGAGATCGTCGCCTACAGTCGCGTGGCCGCGTGGGGCGAGGCGCTGGATGACCGGGCGCGGCGATTCTACGCGCTGCGGCTGCCGTTCCTGCGCGACCTGTCGCTCCAGACCGCGCTGCAGGAGATCGCCACGGGCTTCGGCGGCCTCGCGGTGATCGGGATGGGCGCGTGGCTCGCGTACGACGGCCGCCTCGAGGGCGCCACGCTGCCGCTGCTCACGCTGCTGGCGCTCTCGGCGTTCGTGCCGCTGTGGGAGGTCGCGCAGGTCGGCCGCCAACTCGCCGACACGCTGGGCGCCGCGCGGCGGCTGCACGCGGTCGAGCACGAGCCGGTGCCGGTGCGGGACGGGCCCGGCGTCAGCGCGGGCGCCGCCGGCCGCGTCGCCGTCGAGCTGGTGGACGTGCGCTTCACGTACCCCGGGCGCGTGCGGCCGGCGCTCGACGGCGTCTCGCTGCGCGTCGAGACGGGCAGCACCGTCGCGCTCGTCGGCCCCTCCGGCGCGGGCAAGACGACCGTCGCCAGCCTGCTGCTGCGCTTCTGGGACCCGCAGGCGGGCACGGTGCGCCTGCTCGGCCACGACCTGCGCGACTATGCGCTCGACGACCTGCGCCGGCGCATCGCGCTGGTGGCGCAGGACACCTATCTCTTCCACGACACGCTGCGCGCCAATATTTTGCTGGCGCGGCCGGAGGCCGACGACGCGGCGCTGGGCGCGGCGATCGAGCGGGCCGCGCTGGCCGAGCTGGTGGACGCGCTGCCCGACGGCCTCGACACCGTGGTGGGCGAGCGCGGCGCGCGACTGTCGGGCGGCCAGCGCCAGCGCGTGGCCATCGCCCGCGCGTTCCTCAAGGACGCGCCGGTGCTGGTGCTGGACGAGGCGACCTCGCACCTGGACGCGATCAGCGAGGCGGCGGTGCGCCAGGCGCTCGAGCGGCTGGCGCGCGATCGGACGACGCTGGTCATCGCCCACCGCCTCTCCACCGTGCGCGACGCCGACGCGATCGCGGTGGTGGACGAGGGGCGGGTGGTGGAGACGGGCTCGCACGCGGTACTGCTGGCGCGCGGGGGCCTCTACGCCCACCTCGTCGCCCGCCAGGTGGCGGCGGGCGCCGCGCTCACCGCGTCGTGAGCCCTACGGCAGGAGATCGGCGACGGTGACCGCTGCCGCCGGCGCGGCCAGCGGCGCGACGCGAGCGTCGGGGCCGAGCGTCGTCGCGCTGCCGTAGCGCCAGCCGAACGCGGCGGAGGCGTCAGCCACCGGCTCGCGATAGACCTCGAGCCGCCGGGCGGGGATGTTCACGATCCAGTAGTCGGCGATGCCGGCACGGGCGTAGAGGCTCCCCTTGTGCTCACGGTCGAAGCGCAGGCGGGATAGCGCGACCTCGACGATCAAGACGGGCCGCTCGGGATGCCCGTCGCGGTAGTCGCGCGGGTCGCCGGGCACCACGCAGATGTCGGGCTCCGGCTCGGATTCGTCGTCGAGCGCGACCGGCATCTGCGGACGGACGCTCCAACCCGGGCCGAAGACCGCGGTGAGAACACGCTGCACGAGCTGGATTGCCGTCGCGTGCGGGCTGTACTGCGGCTCCTTGACGATCATGTGACCGCCGAGCAGCTCGATCTTGTCAGCGGAGCCGAGGAATTCCGCCTCGACGAGCCTGTCGTACTCGATGCGCGTCCACTTGCGGGTCTGCGCCAGGGCATCATCCATCGGCGTCATGCTATGCCCGAACGCCGGCGGCGACAATGTCCTGAATGTCAGACGGTGATCTCGACACGCCCCACGTCCACTTGCCGAATCCTCCGTGCTCGGTGACGGCATGAGCCCACTCGTGCAGCGCCGCGCGCTTTGCCTGGTTCTGCGGCGAGTCCTGCCCCTTCACCTCGACGACCAGGGTGGTGCCGTTGGTCAGCCGCACGAGGAAGTCGGGGCGGTACTTGCGCGCCACGCCGTCGAAGACGTACGCGATCTCGAAGCCGAGATGGTCGTTCTTGGCCCACGCCTCGATCTGCGGATGACGGTCGAGCGCGAAGGCTTCGCTCGCCTCCCACGTGCTGTCCAGCACGCAGCGGTTGATGTGCGAATGTACGGTGTCGGCCCACGGGCGGCCCGTGTACCATGGCAGCATATCGCCGGTGCTGCGGATGGGGCGCTCGCTGTCGAACACAGGCGTGAGGCCTTGCGTGTTCTCGTGGCGGATCGCGGCCCAGAGGTGCCGGACGATCCGGCTCATGCTCAG
>JBGQFW010000047.1:0-30777 GCA_041497115.1 Methylomirabilia bacterium | reverse complement strand
CTCCAGCCTCTTCGTGTCCTGCGCCGCCGCCGGGACGGCGGCGAGTGTCAACAGCAAGAGCGTGACTCCGAGTCTGACGGCCATTGCTTCCACTCCTTCTCTCGCGAAAGGGGTTGGAATCGCATGGGCCCCGAAGTCGGGTCTCCTGACTCGTGGATCGTCGCGTTCCGTCCAGGCCTTCCCGTCCGCCTGCGGCAGACAGTGGCTCCCGCGCTCGACGCGGGTCGTGGACGGCGCTCCCCACTCACAGTGGCGCGACCGTGCCGGCTTTGCGTCTCCGCTCACCGGCTTCCCTCGTTCCCGGGGCTCGTGACTGTGCGCTGCGGGTGTCTCACCTCCTGCCGTTTACAGGGTCTTCGATTACAGCATTCTCGATTACAGGCTCGCCTCGCCTGCGGCTGCGGCTCGCACGCTTTCGTTTACAGGCTCGCCTCGCCTGCGGCTGCGGCTCGCACGCTTTCGTTTACAGGCTCGCCTCGCCTGCGGCTGCGGCTCGCACTGCCACTGCCTAACTCAACCCGCACGATCGGGCGGCGGCTCGTGGGGTTCACGTCCACGACGACGGGGCAGCCGAAGACGGTCTCGAGCGTCTCGCGCTGGAGGACCTCGGCGGGCGGGCCCAGGCGGGCGACGCGGCCGGCGGAGAGCAGCAGCAGGCGATCGCACAGCTCGGCGGCCAGGTTGAGGTCGTGGGAGACGAGCAGCACCGTCATGCCGCGCTCGGCGTTCACACGCCGGATGAGCGCGGCGGTCTCGGCCTGGTAGCGGAGATCGAGGTGCGAGGTCGGCTCGTCGAGCACGAGCAGCCGTGGCTGCTGGGCGAGCGCGCGCGCCAGCATCGCGCGCTGGCGCTCGCCCCCCGCCAGCTGCTCCAGCGGCAGCGCGGCCAGGTCGAGCACGCCGGTGGCGGCCATCGCCTCGCGCGCCAGGGCCCGGTCGGCGTCGCTCTCGAAGAACCGCCCGGGGCCGTGCGGGTAGCGGCCCATGAGCACGAGCTGCTCGACGCTGAACGGAAACGGCCGCGGCGCGTCCTGCGGCACCACCGCCACCCGGCGCGCGAGCTCGGCGTGCGGCAGCCGCGCGATCGGCTGGCCGTCGAGCCGGACCTCACCCCGCTCGGCCGCCACCACGCGCGTCAGCAGCCGCAGCAGCGTGGTCTTGCCGGCGCTGTTGGGGCCGATCACGCCGAACACCTCGCCGGCCTCGATCGCGAACGACACCTCGGCGAGGCTGAAGCCGCCCCCGCGCGCGCGTGGAGGATCCGGGTACGTGAACCCGACGGCGGCGAACTCGACGAGCGCGCTCACAGCGCGGCCCGGTAGCGCGTGCGCAGCAGGTAGACGAAGACCGGCGCGCCGCAGAACGAGGTGATGACACCGACCGACAGCTCGGCCGGCGCCACGAGGTTGCGGGCCAGCGTGTCGGCGGCCAGCAGGAAGATCCCGCCGCCCACCAGCGCGGCCGGCACCAGCAGCCGGTTGTCCTGTCCCAGGAGCCCGCGCAGCAGGTGCGGCACCACGAGGCCGACGAAGCCGATCGGCCCCGCGAACGCCACCACCGTGCCGGTCAGCAGCGCGGCGGCGACGAACACGCGCCGCTTGAGCCGCTCGGCGTCCACGCCGAGCTGCACGGCCGCCTCCTCGCCGAGCGCCAGGAGATTCAGCTCGCGGGCGTGGCGCAGCACGAGGCCGAACCCGATCGCGGCGAGCGCCGCGAACAGCGCGAGGGAGCCGGCGGGGATCGGCCCCAGGTTGCCGAGCAGCCAGTGCACGACGCCGCCGAGGCGGTCGAAGTCCACCAGCGAGATCAGCACGGTGATCGCCGAGGTGAAGAAGATGCCGACGATGACGCCGGCCAGCAGCAGCGTCTGGATCGACAGCCCGCCCGGCATCGCCGCGATCAGGTACACCGCGCCCGCCGCCAGCAGGGCGCCGGCGAAGGCGAACGAGGCGACGCCCAGCGCCTCCAGCACCGACAGGCCGAGGCCGCAGATCTGCGCGAGAACCACGCCGAAGGCGGCGCCGCTCGACACGCCGAGCACGGCCGGCTCGGCCAGCGGGTTGCGCGTGAGCCCCTGGAAGGCCACGCCGGCGACGGCCAGTGCGCCGCCCGCGAGGATCGCCACCACCACGCGCGGCAGCCGGAGCTGCAGCGTCACCACCGACTCCACCGACTCGGCGCCGGCGCGGCCGGCCAGCGCGCGCGCCACCGCGCGGGGCGAGAGCGCCGCGCTGCCGACGAACAGCGAGAGCACGGCGACGCCGACCAGCGCCACGCCGAGCACGCCGAGGGCGAGCGCCAGCTGCCGGCGGGCGCTCACCGGAACGCCTCGGGATGGATGAGGCGCGCCAGCCGCTCGAGGCCGTCGGGCACGCGCGGGCCGTAGCGGTGGAGGACCGAGAGGTCCACGGAGTACAGGCGGCCGGCCTTGATCGCCGGCACGCTCGACAGCGCCTGCCACTTCTCCGGCGACGGATGGCCCGCCATCGAGCCGCCCGAGGCGTGGTCGGCCAGGATGATCACCTCGGGCGCGCGCGCCACCGCCGCCTCCAGGCTGAAGCGCGGATAGGCGTCGCCGTCGCCCGCGTTGATCGAGGCGCCGCCCGCGAGCTCGATGAGCTCGGTCAGCATCGAGCCGCGGCCGGGCACGATCAGCGGCTCGGGCCACAGCACGTAGAGCACGCGCGGGCGCGGGTACGGCGCCACCGCGCGGCGCACCGCCTCGATCCGCCGGGTGATGGCGTCGACGAGCCCCGGCACCCGCGCCTCGCGGCCGGTCAGCACGCCCACGCGCGCGATCATGTCGAGCATCTCGGCCACGCGGTCGGCATGGACGAGGTAGGTCGGGATGCCGAGCCGGCCGAGCTGCTGGAAGGTCTCCTCGCGGTTGCCCTCGTCGGTGGCGATCACGAGGTCGGGCCGGAGCGTCACCAGTGTCTCGAGGTTCGGGTTCACCATGCCGCCCACGCTCGGCTTGGCGCGCGCGGCCGGCGGGTAGTCGCAGTAGTCGGTGCGGCCGGCCAGCCGGTCTTCCGCCCCCAGCGCGAAGATCGTCTCGGTCACGCTCGGCACCAGCGAGACGATGCGCGCGGGCGGAAGCGGCAGCGTGACCTCGCGGCCGAGCATGTCGCGCACCGTGAGCGCGCCCGCCGGCACGGCGGCCAGCGCGACGGCGAGGAGCGCGGCGGTCGCGAGCGCGCGCCTCATCGCGCCGCCGCGCAGGCGTCCACGAGGGCGGGCGCCACGCCCGGGTGCGACGCGAAGTAGAGATGCACGTAGCTCAGCAGCGCGCGACCGATCAGGTAGCCCTCGGCCCGCTCGCCGCCGCCCGGTGGGCGCACCCGGTAGGCGCGCGTGACCGAGGGCGGCACCGGCCCCAGCGTGGAGGCGTGGAACTCCTGGCCGCGCACCACCGTGCCGGCGGCGCCCAGCGGCGTCGCGCTCGCCAGCGTGACCTCGGCGTAGCCCAGCGTGAGCCCGTGGTCTCGCATGCGGACGGCGGCCGGCAGCACGCCGGCCATCGGGTGCACGCGCCCCTCGAGATCCTCCAGCGACTCGGCCAGGAACATGAGGCCGCCGCACTCGCCGTAGATCGGCCGGCCCGCCTCAGCGAACCGCCGCACCGCCTTCCGCATCGCGCCGTTGTCCGCGAGCGCCGCGGCGTGGAGCTCGGGATACCCCCCGCCGAGATAGAGGCCGTCCACCTCGGGCAGGTCGGCGTCGGCGAGCGGGCTCCACGAGACCAGCTCGGCGCCGGCCTCGCGGAGCAGGTCGAGGTTCTCGGCGTAGTAGAACTGGAACGCGGCGTCGCGCGCGACGCCGATCCGCGCGCGCGGCGCGGGCACGTGCGGTGGCGCCGGTGCCGCCGGCAGCGGCGCGGCCAGCGCGAGCAGGCGGTCGAGGTCCACGCCCTGCTCGACGGCGTCGCCGAGCCGGCCGATCAGCTCGGGCGTGAGCGCGCCGTCGGCCGCCGTGTGCAAGCCGAGGTGGCGCTCGGGCATCGCGAGGTCGGCGGCGTAGGCGATGGCGCCGAGCGGCAACGCGTCGCCCGCGGCGGCGATCGCGTCGAATACCATCCGCGCGTGGGCGGCGCCGCCCACGCGGTTGGCGATCACGCCCGCCACGCGCAGCGCCGGATCGAAGCGCGCGAAGCCCAGCGCCACCGCGCCCGCGCTGCGGGCCAGGGCGCCGGCGTCGAGCACCAGCACCACCGGCGCGCCGAGCCACTTGGCCACCTGCGCGGTCGAGCCGTCCTCGCTCCGGCCGTCCACGCCGTCGAAGCAGCCCATCACGCCCTCGACGATCGCGACGTCGGCGCCCGCCGTCGCGCGCGCCGCCGCCGCGAGGACGCGCTCGCGGCCGCCGAGCCAGCCGTCGAGGTTGTAGGAGGGGCGCCCGGTGACGAGCGCGTGCAGGCCGGGGTCGATGAAGTCGGGCCCGACCTTGAGCGCCTGGACGGCGAGGCCGCGGCGACGGAGCGCCGCGAGCAGCCCGAGCGTGATCGAGGTCTTGCCCACGCCGCTGGCGACGCCGGCCACGACGACGACGCGCGCGCTCACGCGGGGCCGTCCACCCCGGCCGACTTGAAGGTCGCCATCTCACCGTAGACGGCGGCGGCCGCCCGCACCAGGTGGACGAACAGCGCAGCCCCGGTCCCCTCGCCCAGGCGCATCTCGAGGTCGAGATACGGCGCCAGCCCGAGGTGGCGCAGCGCGAGCGCGTGGCCCGGCTCGGCCGAGCGGTGCGAGGCGAAGAGCGCGTGGCGCGCCGGCGGCGCGAGCGTCACCGCGATCAGCGCGGCGGCGCCGGCGATGAAGCCGTCGATCGCCACCGGCACGCGCCGGGCGGCGCCCGCCAGCATCACGCCGGCCAGCCCGGCGATCTCGAAGCCGCCGACCCCGGTCAGCACGTCGAGGCCGTCGGCGGCGTCGGGGCGGTTGACCTCGAGGGCGCGCCGCACGACGGCGACCTTGCGCCGGCGCCCGTCGTCGTCCACGCCGGTGCCGCGGCCGGTGACGAGGTCGGCGTCGGCGCCGGTGATCGCCGCGGTGATCGCGCTGGCCGCCGTCGTGTTGCCGATGCCCATCTCGCCGGTGCCGAGCAGGTCGGCGCCGCCGTCGATGGCGTCGAGCGCCAGGGCGGCGCCCGCCTCGATCGCCGCGGTCGCCTGCTCGCGCGTCATCGCCGGGCCCCGCGCCATGTTCTGCGTGCCGGGGGCGACGCGGCGGCTCACGAGCCCCGGCCGCTCGCCGAGCGGCGCGGCGACGCCGAAGTCGGCGACGACGACGCGGGCCCCGGCCTGCCGCGCCAGCACGTTGACGGCGGCACCGCCGGCCAGGAAGTTCTCGACCATCTGCGCCGTCACCGACTGCGGATACGCGCTCACCCCCTCGGCGGCGACGCCGTGGTCGGCCGCGAGGGTGAAGATCACCGGGGCGGTCGCGCGCGGCGGGCGGCCGGTGAGAGCGACCAGCCGCACCGCCAGCTCCTCCAGCCGCCCGAGGCTGCCCGGCGGCTTGGTCAGCTGATCGAGGTGGCGCTGCGCCTGCCTGGCGGCGGCCTCGTCGGGGCCGCCGATCGCGTCAAGGAGCCTGCTGAGCATTGGCACCGAACGAGGTCCCCGACGGCGTGTCCTTGAGCATGTGGGGCAGGCCGGCGACCATCAGCACGACGCGGGCGCAGGCCGCCGCCACGCGCTGGTTGACGAGGCCGAGCAGATCGCGGAAGCGCAGGCCGTCGGCGGTCGCCGGATGCACGCCGAGCCCCGCCTCGTTGGAGACGATGCGCAGGTCGGCGGCGGGCGCCGCCGCCAGCGCGGCGAGCGCGTCGGCCTCCTTGAGGATCGCCTCGTCGCCGTCGCCGCGCGCCATGAGGTTGGCGACCCACAGGGTGAGGCAGTCCACGATCACGACGTCGGCGGCGCGCGCGGCCTCGCCGAGCGCCGGCACGAGATCGAGCGGCGCCTCGAGCGTGCGCCAGTGGGGCGAGCGGTCGGCCTGGTGGCGCGCGATGCGCGCGGCCATGTCCGCGTCGCCCGCCTCGGCGGTGGCGACGACCGTGACGCGCCCGCGCGCGGGCAGACCGGCGCCCGCGAACCGGCTCTTGCCGCTGCGCGCCCCGCCCAGAATGAGAAGCGATGAAGCCACGTGTCCCCGGTTCCTCCCGCGAAGACCGGTCGCAGAGTGCGCGCCCGAGCAGGTCTCCTGGCTCTCGGATCGTCCTACTCCCCGCGCCTTCCCAGCCTCTCGGCCAGTGGCTCTCGCGGGTTTCGTCCCCGATTACAGTGACGGGGTCGCGGCGGATTCACACCGCCTTCCCTGGGGCCCTCTCGGGACCCGGGCGCGAACAGCGCGCAAACGGTAGCAGAACAGGGGAAGCGCCGCAATAGAGGGCCGCCCCGGCTTCGCCGGGGCGGGCCCGAACGTCGGGGGATTTAGGGGGCCATGTTGGGGCCCCCTAATCAGCCAATCCGGCGAAGAGGGGTGTCGACAGGTAGCGCTCGCCGAACGAGGGGATGATCACCACGATGAGCTTGCCGGCGCTCTCCGGGCGCCGCGCCACCTCGCCGGCGGCCCATACGGCGGCGCCGGAGGAGATGCCGACCAGGAGCCCCTCCTCCTTGGCCATGCGGCGGGCCATCGTCATGGCGTCCTCGTTCTTCACGCGGATGATCTCGTCGTAGATCTTGGTGTTGAGGATCGCCGGCACGAAGCCGGCGCCGATGCCCTGGATCGGGTGCGGGCCCTTCTGGCCGCCCGACAGGACCGGCGAGGCGTCCGGCTCGACGGCCACGCAGCGGAACGACGGCTTGCGCGCCTTGATGACCTCGCCGACGCCGGTGATGGTGCCGCCGGTGCCCACGCCGGAGACGAGGACGTCGGCCTTGCCGTCGGTGTCGCGCCAGATCTCCTCGGCGGTGGTCTTGCGGTGGATCTCCGGGTTGGCCGGGTTCTCGAACTGCTGGGGGATGAAGTAGCGCGGGTCGGCGGCGGCCATCGCCTCCGCCTTCTTGATGCAGAAGGTCATCCCCTCCGCCCCCGGGGTGAGGATCAGCTCGGCGCCGTAGGCGCGCAGCAGCATGCGCCGCTCCTTGCTCATCGTGTCGGGCATGATCAGCGTCAGCTTGTAGCCGCGCGCCGCGCACACGAACGCCAGGCCGATGCCGGTGTTGCCGCTGGTCGGCTCCAGGATGATCGTGTCGGGCTTGATCTTCCCCGCCCGCTCGGCGGCGTCGATCATGGAGACGCCGATCCGGTCCTTCACGCTGTGGGCGGGGTTCTGGAACTCCAGCTTGGCGACGACGTCGCCGCGGGCCCCCGCGACGACGCGGCGCAACCGCACGAGCGGCGTGTTGCCGACCAGCTTGGTGACGTCGGCGGCGATGTTCATGCCTTCTTCTCCTTGTCGGCGTAGGACACGGCGAGACCGGCGCCCGCGTCGGACTGGATGCCGTAGGGCGGCACCGGGTAGCGCAGGCCGTTCTTCGAGAGATTGGCGAGGCCGTCGATGACCTTGGGCAGGTAGTGCGGCGGGATCGCCATCAGCAGCTCGTCGTCGGCGACGCCACCGTAGCGGCGCTCGGCGTAGCACGGGATCGTCAGCGCGGGCTCGCCGGTCTTGAGCGCCTTGCCCCACGAGTCGGCGCACGCCGACTCGCCCACCGAGGTGAACGAGAGCTTCCGGTAGCCCGTCCACTGCAGCCCGTTGATGAAGAAGATCATCTGCCCCGGCGTGCCGTAGATCAGGCAGATGTCGGGCGGGTCGAGGCGGCCGGCGGTCAGCGGCGACACGACCATCGCGCGGTAGCGGCCGTAGGGCACGCAGTCCATCGCGTGCTGCTTGGCCGAGGAGTCCTCGAGCGTCTTGTACCAGACGCCGGCCTGGCGCGTGCCGGCCAGCCACTCCTCGTCTTGCGGGTGCAGGCCGATGACGGCGCCGCACTGCGCGCCGATCAGGTCGTCCATCGTGATGCCCACCGTCCAGCCGAGCTGGCGCGCCTGGGCCACGATCTGATCGGTCGTGTGTTTGGCGCGCGGGCGGCGGATCTTGGGGATCGCCTCCATCTCCGCCACCGTCTCGAACAGCTTCATGCCGATCGGGATCGACCGCAGGCGCAGGTAGCGGTTGAGATCGTCCACGATCTTGTTCCAGTCGTAGGTCGCGATGGTCGTGGTCATGGGGCTCTCCGTTCGCGCAGCCGGTCGAGCACCCGGCGCTCGCGCTTGGTGGGCCGACCGGCGCCGGGCGGGCGCAGGGGCGGCGCCCCCCAGCGCGGGCGCGGGGGCTCCGGCGGTGTCAGATCCTCGAACAGTGTGCGGGCGAGCGCCGCCGAGCCGCGCCGATCGTCGAGCACGGCGACCCGGAGGACGCGCCGGCGCCCCTGCGGCAGCGTGACGCGGATCAGGTCGCCCGGCCGCAGCGCCTTGGCCGGCTTGGCGGCCTGGGCGTTGACGTCCACCTTGCCGCCGTCGCAGGCGTCGGCGGCGAGGCCGCGCGTCTTGAAGACGCGCGCCGCCCACAGCCACTTGTCGAGGCGCACAGATTGGCCGGGATCACTCACGAGCAGACGGTATCATAGGGGCCATGCACACACGTCTCGCCCTCGCCGCGCTGCTGCTGGCGCTCGGCACCGCCGCCTGGGCCGCCGATCAGGTGATCGTCGAGGATTGGTCGAAGCACACGCCCGGCGCCAAGGGGTTGCCCTCCGAGTGGAAGGGCCAGAGCTGGGGCAGCCCCAAGTACGACTTCGCGATCATCGTCAACGACAACCACAAGGTGCTGCACCTCAAGAGCGCCGACGAGGGATCGACGATCGCCAGGGACGTCAAGGGCAAGGTCAACCTCAAGGAGACGCCCATCCTGGAATGGTCGTGGAAGGTCGTCGTGCTCCCCAAGGGCGGCGACTCGTGCCGCAAGGCCACCGACGACCAGGCCGCGCAGGTCTTCGTCGCGTGGCCGCGCTTTCCGGAGGCGGTGCGCTCGCGCATCATCGGCTACGTGTGGGACACCACGCAGCCCGTCGGCACGATCTGCAAGAGCGAGAAGACCGGCACCGTGACGTACGTCGTCCTGCGCTCGGGGACGGCCGACCTCGGCAAGTGGCTCACCGAGCGCCGCAACGTGGCCGAGGACTTCAAGAAGATCTACAACGACGCCCCCGACAACCCGGGCGCGGTGTCGATCGCCATCGACTCCAACGACACCAACTCGACGGCGGAGTCGTTCGTCGGGGCGATCTTCTTCCGCAAGCCGTGACCGCCGGGGGCGCGCGTGACTTCGTCCGCGCCCTCGCCGAGGACAACCACGCGTTCTGGGTCGGGCGCGACGTGCGCCTCGACTCCGCCGCGCCGCCCGACGTGAGGCTCGCCCAGATCCGCTACCGCATGCGGCAGGGCGTCTACAACGAGCTGCGCTCGGTCGAGCTGATCGCCGCCTGGATTCCGCACGTGCCGGAGAAGGAGATCCGCGACCTCCTGCCCGGCCAGCTCGACGACGAGCACCGCCACTGGGGGCTCCTGCGACGCCGGCTGCTCGCGGTGGGCGAGGAGCCCGACGCCTACCGCCCGCTGCCGGAGTGGGAGGCGCTCTTCGACTGGCTCGTCGCCTGCCGCGCGCGCCCGACGCTCGAGAAGCTCGCCATGTTCCAGTTCGCCGGCGAGACGCAGTCGTGCGAGGGGTTCGAGACCCTCATCGATCTCGCCCGCGACGTGGACCCCGAGAGCGCCGAGCTCTACGCGCGGGAGATCCTCCCCGACGAGCGCCGCCACGCCGCCATCGGCCGGCGCGCCCTCACGCTGCTGGCCGACACGCCGTCACGACAGGCCGCCGCCCGCGCCGCCTGCCAGGAGATGAACGAGCGCGTCTTCGCCGCCTACCGCGCTCATCGCGCGCGCGCCGATCGCCGCGGCTGAGGGAAACTCTCCGCGAGCGACCGAGGCGGTCGCCGGCTCCACCGGCGCCCGCCGAGCCACCCGGGGGGTATGGGGGCCATTTCGTGGCCCCCATGTAAATCACACCGCGAGGGCATAGCCGTCGCGGCGTGGATCGGCACCCGCCATCAGCGCGCCCGACTCCGGATCGCGCATGATCCCCTGCCCGCCGCCGACCACCCACGACCACTCGTCGAGCACGTTGAGCTGGTGACCGCGCGCGGCGAGGCCGGCGCGCACCTCGGCGGGGATGCGCGCCTCGGCGTCCACGAGCCGGTCGCGGTACACGCGCACGCGCGGCGCCTCGATCGCCTCCTGCACGTTCATGTCGAACTCCAGCGCGTTGAGCAGCATCTGCGGCTGGGTCTGCAATATTCCGTAGGAGCCCGGCGTGCCGATCGAGAGCAGGAACGCGCCGTCACGAAAGACCTGCGTGGGCGACATCATCGTGCCGGACTTGCGGCCGGGCCGCACCACGTTGGGCGAGGCGGGATCGCGGTCGCTCCACTTGAGGATGTTGTTGAGCACGATGCCGGTACCGGGGACGGCGAATCCCGAGCCGAACGGCACCCCGAGCGTCTGCGTGACCGACACCACCGTGCCGTCACCGTCGGCGCAGGCGAAGTGCGTCGTCTGCTCGTGGTCGAACGTCGCCGGGTGGCCCTCGCCGATCTGGCCGGCCAGCCGCTCGCGGCTGTGGCGCTCGCCCTCGCTGACCGCCGCGCGCCCGGCGTCGATGCGCGCGCGCTGCGAGGCCGCGTAGCCCTTGGCGAGCAGCCCCGTGATGGGCACGCCCTCGGTATAGGCATAGGCCAGCCGGTCGGCCGAGCCGAGCTTGATCGCCTCGATTAGGTGGTGCAGGGCGTCCACCGAGTTGTGGCCCCAGCCGCGCAGGTCGAACCCCTCCAGGATGTTCAGCGTCTCCAGCATCTGGAACGCCGAGAACGGCGGCGGCACCGAGACGATCTCGCGGCCGCGATACGGGATGCCGATCGGCTCGCGCCACACCGGGGCGAACGCGGCGAGATCGTCCTCGCCGAGCCAGCCGCCGGCCTCCTGCACCGCGCGGGCGATCGCGCGGGCGATCGGGCCGCGGTAGAACGCCTCGGCGCCGCCCTCGACGACCTGCCGCAGCGTGCCGGCCAGCTCCTTGTAGGTGACGACCGCGCCGGGCCGGGGGCCGCCGTCGGGCCAGTAGAGGCGCTCGGCCTCCCGCGAGCGCGCGAGCGTCGCGCGCGCCTGGGTGATGAACTCCGCGCTCTTGAACGTGAGCGGCACGCCGCGCTCGGCCAGCGCAATGGCCGGCCCCAGCGCGGCGGCACGCGGCAGCCGGCCGAAGCGCTCGTGGGCGGCCAGCCAGCCGCCGAGGTTGCCGGGCGTCGCGCACGCCTTGGGGCCGCCGGCCAGCTCGTCGTCGGTGCAGCGCCCCGGGTCGGCGGCGCGCGGCGCCCCGCCGATGAAGTCGAGCACGTGGCGCTCGCCGCGCCCGCGCGAGATCAGCATGAGGCCGATGCCGCCGACGCCCGACATGAAGGGCTCGACGACGTTGAGCGTGGAGCCGACCGCCACCGCCGCGTCCACGGCGTTGCCGCCGGCGAGCAGCGTCTGGATGCCGGCCATCGAGGCCAGCGGGTGCGCGGAGGCGACGGCGCCACGGGTGCCCATGACGGTCCCACGGTAGGCGCGGCGATGAGGCGGCATCCCTGTCTCCTTTGCCGGCGCCGCTTCAGGCGGCGCGCTGGCGCTCGGTCGCGAGCCCGCGGATCTTGGGGTCGAGCAGATCGCGCAGCCCGTCGCCGACGAGGTTGAGGCCGAAGATCGTGACCATGATGGCGATGCCGGGATAGATCACCAGCCACGACGCCTGCTGGATGTAGAGCCGCCCCTCGGCGAGCATCACGCCCCACGAGGGGACGTAGGGCGGCACGCCCACGCCGAGGAACGACAGCGCGGCCTCGGTGAGGACGGCCGCCGCGAACACGAACGAGCCCTGCACGATGACCGGCGACAGGCAGTTGGGCAGCACGTGGCGGGCGACGATCACGATGTCGGAGGCGCCGAGCGCACGCGCCGCCTCGACGTAGGACGTCTCGCGGATTACCAGCACCGAGCCGCGCACCACCCGGGCCACCCGCGGCGAGTAGACGACGCCGATGGCAACGATCACGTTGACCACGCTCGGCCCCAGCGCGGCCATGAGGGCGATGGCCAGCACGATGGCCGGGAAGGCCATGAGCCCGTCCATCACGCGCATGACGGGATTGTCGAGCCGGCGGTAGTAGCCGGCCACCAGCCCGCACACCACGCCGACGGCGAACGTCATCGCGACGACGGCGGCGCCGACCAGCAGCGACAGCCGCGCGCCGTAGACGACGCGGCTCCACACGTCGCGGCCGACGTCGTCGGTGCCGAGCCAGTGCGCGCGGCCCGGCGGGGCCAGCCGCCCGGCCACGTCCATGTGGCCGGGGTCCCCCCCGATCACCGGCGCCAGCGCGCCGGCCAGCACCATCACCAGCATCATCACCGCGCCGGCCAGCGTGGTCTTGCGCCGCGCGAGCAGCGCCAGCCACCCCGGCCCCCGCCGGCGCGGCAGCATCTCGGCCCGCGGAAGGGCGAGGACGCTCATTGGTATCTGATCCGCGGGTCGAAGACGATGTAGGACAGGTCCACCAGCAGATTGATCAGCATGTAGACGCCGGCGATACAGAGCACCACGCCCTGGATCACCGGGTAGTCGCGCCGCAGGACCGCCGAGATGATCAGCCGCCCCAGCCCGGGGATGTTGAAGACGGTCTCCACCACCACCGCCCCCGAGACGAGCACCGCGAACGAGATGCCGATGATCGTGACGGTGGGGATCATCGCGTTCTTCAGCGCGTGCTTGTAGACAACCGAGCGCTCGGCCAGCCCCTTGGCCCGGCCCGCCGTGATGAACTGCTCGCGCAGCACGTCGAGCATCGACGAGCGCGTCACCCGGGCGATCAGCGCCGACTGCACGATCCCCAGCGCGAACGCCGGCATCACCAGCGAGCGCAGCGTCGTGAGCCAGCCGTACTCGAGCGGCGAGTAGCCGGCCACCGGGAACCAGCCCAGCCAGACCGAGAAGCACAGGATGAACAGCAGCCCCAGCAGGAAGTTCGGGATCGACACGCCGAGCAGCGCCGCCAGCATGAACACCTGGTCGGTCGCCGAGTTGTGGTAGCGCGCCGAGATCACGCCGGCCGGCACCCCGATCGCCGTCGAGATGGCGATGGCGAACAGCGTCAGCAGCAGCGTCGGCTCGACGCGGTCGAGGATCGCCTCGGTCACCGGCTTGCGCAGGAAGATGGACTCGCCGAGGTCGCCCTGGACCAGCCGCCCGTACCAGCGCACGAGCTGCACCGGCATCGGCGCGTCCAGCCCGAGCTGGCGCTCGATGCGCACGACGTCGTCGCGCGAGGCGTCGGGGCCGGCGATGACCGAGGCGGGGTCGCCGGGGGCCAGGTGGATGAGGACGAACGCCACCGTCGCCACGACGAGCGCCACCGGCACCAGGGCCAGCAGCCGGCGGGCGACGTAGATCTTCACTTGAGCCAGACGTTCCAGAGCGGCAGCTCGTTCCGGGACTGCCAGCCGTGGACATCCGAGCGGATCGCCTCCAGCGAGAAGAAGTCGCCGAACTTCACGCGGCCCACGTCCTCGTAGAAGAGGTGCTGCACTTTGTCCCACATCGCCTTGCGCTTCCGGGGATCGCTCTCGCGGGCCACCGCCTCCATCCACTGCTCCTTGTCCTCTTGGCACCACCACCCCGGCCAGTTGCAGATCGTGCCGGTGCTGAACGCCGGCTCCGGGTTGAACGTGATACCGGTCGAGAATACGTCCCACGCCTCCGGCTTGTTGCGCCGCTGCACGAGCGTGGCCCAGTCCACCACCTGGAGATCGACCTTGAAGCCGGCCGCCTCGAGCTGCTGCCGGGCGACCAGCGCGTTCTTGTACATCCACTGGTACTCCTTGGTCGTGATCCAGCGCACCGGCTGGCCGGCGTAGCGGGCGTCGGCGAGCAGCGTCCTGGCGCGAGCCGGGTTGCGCTGGTTGTAGAGCTCGGCGCCGGCGCGCGAGTACCACTGCGGCTGCTCGAGGAACATCAGGCTGCCGTCCACGCGATAGAAGGCCTTGTTGCCGAAGCCGGCCGCCATGATCGGCTCCATGTCCAGCGCGGCCTGGAACGCCTGGCGGATGCGCTTGTCCGTCATCAGCCCTTGCTTGTGGTTGAGGACGGCGGTGGACCAGCCGGCCGGTTTGATCACGCTCGGGACCACCCCCGGCATCGTCTTCACGCGGTCGTACTGGTCCTGCTGGAGCTGCTGGGCGTAGTGGTACTCGCCCGTCTCGACGCCGGCCAGGCGCACCGCCACGTCGGGCACCGGGATGAAGAGGATCTCGTCGAGGTAGGCGGTGCGCCGGCCGCCGAAGCCGTCGGGGGCGTCGGTGCGCGCGACGTAGTCCTTGAAGCGCGCCAGCCGCACGTGGCGGTCGGGCTTGTGCTCGACGAACCGGTAGGGGCCGGTGCCCACGTACTCCTTCACCGGGTTGTCGCCGGCGGCGTCCACGATCTCCCTCGGATAGACGACGGCGCCGTTGTTGGGGCGTGCCAGCCCCATGATGAGCGCCGCCGACGGCTCCTTGAGGAACATGGCCACCGTGTACGGGTCCTTCGCCTCCACGCCCTCCACGATCTTCCAGAACTGCTTGCCGGGCGTGGCGAGCCGGCCCCAGCGCTTGAGCGAGGCGACGACGTCGGCCGAGGTCAGCTCCTTGCCGTTGTGGAACTTCACCCCCCGCCGCAGGCGGAACGTGTACGTGCGCCCGTTGTCGCTGACGGTGTGTCCCTCGGCCAGCAGCGGAATCGCGTTGTAGTTCCGGTCGTAGGTGTAGAGCCCCTCGTAGATGTGCCAGGTGATCTGCTGCACGATCACCGCGGTCGTCGTGTGCAGGTCCAGCGTGGGCGGCTCGCCGATCATCGCCGCCTTGAACACGCCGCCCGCCTTCGGCGTCTCCTGCGCCGACGACGGCGGGGCGAACGCCAGCACCACCAGCAGCGCGACGACGAGACGACCAGCCGGCTGACGCATTCTGGGCTCCTTTCTACTTCATGACCTGACGCACGGCCGCCGCGACGTTGTCCGCCGTCGGCGTCACGAACGCCTCCAGCGGCGGGCTGAACGGGATGGGGACGTTCGGCGCGGCCACGCGCGCGATCGGCGCGTCGAGATCGTCGAAGCAGTCCTCCATCACGACCCACGCGAGCCAGGCGCCGGTAGAGCCGCGCATCGGCCCCTCCTCGGCGATGACCACGCGGTGGGTGCGCCGGACCGACTCGGCCAGCGTCGCGCGATCGAGCGGCACGAGGCTGCGCGGGTCCACCACCTCGACCTCGATGCCCTCGGCGGCCAGCCGCCGCGCCGCCTCGAGGCTCTCGTGCACCATGCGGGCGGTGGCGATCACGGTGACGTCGCGGCCCGCGCGCTTGACGTCGGCCGCGCCGAGCGGGACGAGTGTCTCGGCGTCCTCCACCTCGCCGGTCAGCCGGTAGAGGCCGCGGTGCTCGAAGAGCAGCACGGGGTCGGGATCGCGGATGGCGGTCTTGAGCAGCCCCCGCGCGTCGGCCGGGGTGGACGGGATGCACACCTTGAGGCCGGGGATGTTGACGAACCACGCCTCGACGGAGTTGGAGTGGTGGCCGCCGCCCGAGCGGCCGATGCCGTAGGGCATGCGCAGCACCAGCGGGCAATCGATCTGGCCGCCGAACATGTAGCGCGACTTGGCGATCTGGTTGGCGACCTCGTCCATCGCGCACGTCACGAAATCGGCGAAGTGCATGTCCACCACCGGCACCAGCCCCGTCATCGCCGCGCCCATCGCCGAGCCGACGATGGCCGCCTCCGAGATCGGCGCGTTCAGCACACGCTCGGCCCCGAACTCGTCGAGCAGCCCCTTCGTCACGCCGAACGGCACGCCCAGCACGATGTCCTCGCCGATGCAGTACACGCGCGGATCGCGCCGCATCTCCTCCCGCAGCGCCAGGTTCAGCGCGTCGCCGAAATCCATCAGCATCGCGCGATATCGAGGAGCGCCACGGCTCCGCCGGGGCGCTCCGAACGTCGGGGGGGTATGGGGGGCCATCTCGGGGCCCCCCATGTCACTAATCTCGCCATGGGTAGTGCGCGAAGAGGTCGGTCAGCGCGTCCTCGGGGCGCGGGAGCGGGCTGGCCTCGGCGTGGGCGACGGCGTCGTCGATCTCGGCGGTGACGCCGGCGCGGATCCGCCCGGCCGCCGCCGCGTCGAGCAGGCCGCGGGCCTCGAGCGCGCGCGCCAGCCGCGCGATCGGGTCGGTGCGGCGTCCCTCGGCGGCCTCCTCCCGGCTGCGATACGCCTGCGGGTCGCCCTCGAAGTGACCGACCCAGCGGATCGTGGCCGCCTCGATCAGCGACGGCCCCTCGCCGGCGCGGGCCCGGACGGCGGCGCGGCCGACCGCCGCGTGCACCGCCAGCACGTCGTTGCCGTCGATCCGCTCGCCGGGAATGCCGTAGCCGGCCGCGCGCGCGGCGATGGAGCCGCCCGCCGCCGACAGCCCGGTGGCGGTGGTCGAGGCCCACCGGTTGTTCTCGCAGAGGAAGATCACCGGCAGCCGCCAGAGCGCCGCCAGGTTCACGCCCTCGTGGAACGGCCCGCGGTTGGCGGCGCCGTCGCCGAAGAACGTCAGCGCGACCTGCCCGGACTTGCGCTGGCGGATGGACAGCGCGACGCCGGGCGCCAGCACGCAGCCGGCGGCCAGCACGCCGTTGGCGCCGAGGTAGCCGACGGAGACGTCGGCAATGTGCATGGTGCCGCCTTTCCCGTGGCAGATGCCGGTGGCCTTGCCGTAGAGCTCGGCCATGAGCCCGCGCAGCGAGCCGCCCTTGGCGACGAGATGGCCGTGACCGCGATGCGTGGAGAGCACGTAGTCGTCGGGGCGGAGGGCGGTGGCGGCGCCGACGGCGATCGCCTCCTGCCCCACCGAGGTGTGCAGGAAGCCCGGAATGCGGCCGCCCGCGAAGAGCTCGCGGACGCGCTCCTCGAAAAGCCGCACGCGCAGCATGCCGGCGTACATCGCGAGCAGCGCGTCCGGCCCGGGCATCGTCACGGCGGCGGGATTATAGCATCGGGCTTTCGTTGAGCCGGCGCAGCGCCCAGCCGCCCGCCCGCGACTCGAGCACGGTCAGCGCGCCATAGTCCTGGCCGAACGCGAGCAGGCGGCCGAGCGGCAGGCCGAGCGCGCGGCAGAGGAGCGCGCGGTTGGGGCCGCCGTGGGCGACGATGGCGACGGTACCTCCGGCATGGGCGGCCGCGATCGCGTCGAAGGCGGGCGCCACCCGCGCGACCAGGTCGGGCACGCTCTCGCCCCCCGGAAACGGGAACTCGCCGATGCGGGCCATCCAGTCGGCGAACGCCTCGGGCTCGCGCGCGCGAATCTCGCCGGCGGTGAGGCCGTCCCACCGTCCCATCGCCATCTCGCGGAGCGCGGGGACGGCGGTCGGCGCCAGCCCGTGCGGGGCGCCCACGATCTCCGCGCTGCGCCGCGCGCGCGCGAGGTCGCTCGAGAAGATCGCGCTGAGCGCCACCGCCCGCAGGCGCGCGGCCTGCGCGACGCACTGCCGCTCGCCGAGCGCGGAGAGCGGGACGTCGAGGTGGCCGATGAAGCGCCGGGTGGCGGCGCCCTCCACCTCGCCGTGACGCAGCAGGTAGATCAGGGTCGCGCGCCGGTCCACGCCGCCACCGTCAGCAGCACCGCCAGCTCGGCGCCCTCGACGGCGGCGCCCAGCACGTCGCCGGTGATGCCGCCGAGCCGCCCGGCGAGCGCCCGCGCCCCCGCCACCGCCGCGAGGAACGCGACGGCGGCGGCCGCCAGGCCGCACCCGCCGAGCATCACGCCGGCGACGACGATGGCGACGGCCACCGCGACGGCCGCCGCGCCGGGGCCGACCTCGCGCACGAAGGCCGCGCCCTGCCCGTCCGCCCGCGCCGGCGCGTGCAGGCGGGCCAGCAGCGGCGAGGTCGCCCGGCCGACGGCCGGCGCCACGAGCAGCGCACGCCAGCGCACCGACGGGTCGAGACCGGACAGCGCGACGATCTCGATCATCAGAACGAGAATGAGGCCGACGGCCCCGAAGGTGCCGATGCGGCTGTCGCTCATGATGACGCGGCGGTGGCTCGGGTCGCGACCGGCCAATCCGTCCAGGCAATCGGCGAGGCCGTCGAGGTGGAGCCCGCCGGTGAGGAGCTTCCAGACGGTCACCGTGAGCAGCGCGGTCAGCAGCCCCCCGAACAGCCGCGCGAGGACGAGATCGGCGACGACCAGCGCGGCGCCGAGCGCCACCCCGACCACCGGGAACCAGGCGGCCGCGCGGCCGAGGCCGGCGAGGCCGGGCGTGCCGCGGCCGGGCAGCGGCACGATCGTCAGGAAACGCGCGGCCTGTCCCAGCGCGGACACGGGGCGAATCTAACATCAATGTTTGACAAGGGGCGCACGGGGCGGCGAAAATACTTTCAAAGGGCGCGATTCCGTTCACGACGGAGGTCCGCGCATGAGCGTCAGCAGCATGGCTGAGCGGTGGGTCGACGGCACTTCCGGGCTGACGCACCCGTCGCGGGTCGTGTGGTGCGACGGGTCGAAGGCCGAGTACGACCAGCTGATCGAGACGATGCTGAAGGACGGCACGCTCCTGCCGCTCAACCCGCGCACCTACCCGAGCTGCTACCTGCACCGCAGCCATCCTTCCGACGTCGCCCGCACCGAGCAGCTCACGTTCATCTGCACGCCGCAGAAGGACGACGCCGGCCCCACCAACAACTGGATGGCGCCCGCCGACGCCAAGGCCCGCGCCGGGCAATATCTGAAGGGCGCGATGCGCGGCCGCACGATGTACGTGATCCCCTACCTGATGGGGCCGGCCGGCTCCTCGATGAGCCGGGTCGGCATCATGGTGAGCGACAGCGCGTACGTCGCGGCCAGCATGCACATCATGACGCGCGTGGGTCAGGTCGCGCTCTCCGCCATGCGCGCCGACGACGACTTCATCGCCGGCGTCCACTCGCTCGGCGACCTCTCGCCCGAGCACCGGCTGGTGCTGCATTTCCCCGACGAGAAGCTGATCTGGAGCGTGGGCTCCGGCTACGGCGGCAACGCGCTGCTCGGCAAGAAGTGCCACGCGCTCCGGCTGGGCTCCGCGCAGGCGCGCCGGGAGGGGTGGCTGGCCGAGCACATGCTGATCATCGGCGTCGAGGACCCGCAGGGCCGCATCACCTATCTCGCCGCCGCCATGCCGAGCGCCTCCGGCAAGACCAATCTCTCGATGGTCGAGTCGCGCCTGCCCGGCTGGCGCGTGTGGACGCTGGGCGACGACATCGCGTGGATGCACGTGGACGGCCAGGGCCAGCTGCGCGCCATCAACCCCGAGCGCGGCTTCTTCGGCGTGGCCCCCAACACCAGCCCCAAGACGAACCCCAACGCGACGCGCATGGTGCGCTCGAACACCATCTTCACCAACGTGGCGATGACGCCCTCGGGCGAGCCGTGGTGGGAGGGGCTCACGCCCGAGCCGCCGGCCGGCCTCGTGGACTGGCAGGGCCAGCCGTGGAAGTCCGGCACGCCGGCCGCCCATCCGAACTCGCGCTTCACCGTCCCCGTGCACCAGTGCCCGTCGGTCGCGCCCAACTGGGAGGACCCCGAGGGCGTGCCGATCTCCGGCCTGATCTTCGGCTCCCGCCGCACCAAGGTGATCCCGCTCGTGTTCGAGGCCTTCGACTGGACGCACGGCGTGTTCCTCGGCTCGGCGATGAGCACCGAGACGACGGCGGCGATCACCGGCCAGGTGGGCGTCGTGCGCCGCGACCCGATGGCGATGCTGCCGTTCTGCGGCTACAACATGGGCGATTATTTCGCCCACTGGCTCGGCATGCAGCCCCGGCTGCGCCAGGCGCCCCGCCTCTTCCGCGTCAACTGGTTCCGCCGCGACGCCGACGGCGGCTTCGTGTGGCCGGGCTACGGCGACAACGTGCGAATTCTGAAATGGATGGTCGAGCGCATCCACGGCGGCGCGCGCGAGGTGGACGAGACTCCGATCGGGTGGATCCCCAAGCCGTCCGCCCTCGACACCGACGGCCTCGCGCTGCCCGACGCGCGGCTGCGCGAGGCGCTGCGCTGCGACGGAGGCGAGTGGCTGCAGGCTCTCGCCGACCTCGGTGATTTCTACGACGGCTTCGGCGCGCGCCTGCCCGCGCCCATCGCCCGCACGCTCGCCGAGACGCGCCGCGCCTTCGGCGGCTAGGGCGCCCGCGCTCCGCTCGTCCCTTTACAGTCGTATGCGCGCGTGGTACTTGTGCGCGCACTTCGGGTCGCCATCGCTTCGTGCAGTGCCTGCTCGTCAGAAAGGAGTCGACGATGACTCTGCGCCGCACTCTCGTCATCAGCCTGGCGCTCCTGCTCCTCGGCCCTGCGCTGGCCACCGCCGCCGGCGTCCAGGCTCGGTTCGACCTTTCCTCGCCATCGGGCGGACCATTCCCGAGCGACGTGTTCAGCGCGGCCGACCCGAACCAGCTGACCGGCGTGCGGGTGAGCCTGCCCAAGCCGCCGTGCGCGGCGCGCCCCACCGACTGCGCGGACATCGACGTCATCAACACGCTCGACGGCTTCAACCTGCAGCCGCGCCTGTCGATTCCCTTCACCGGGGCGATCGATCCGGCCAGCGTGAGCAGCGCCAGCGTGTTCCTCGTGAGCCTGGGCGACACGACGGGCGGCGGCGGCGGGGCGGTCGTCGGCATCAACCAGGTGGTGTGGGACCCGGCGACCAGCACGCTGCACGCCGAGTCGGACGACTTCCTCGACCAGCACACGCGCTACGCCCTGATCGTGACCAGCGGCGTTCTCGACGCCGCCGGCGACCCGGTGGAGGCGGGCGATTTCGCGACGTTCCGCCACGACCTGAACTTCGGCCAGACCAAGGACAAGGCGCTGAAGGCCTATCGCAAGTCGCTCCTCGACGCGCTGGCGGCCTCCGGGGTCAACCCGAACGCCGTGGTGGCGGCCAGCGTGTTCACCACCCAGAGCGCCACCACGGTGCTCGAAAAGATCCGCGACCGGATCAAGAGCACCACGCCGGCGCCCGCCGCGACCCTGGCCAGCTTCCCGCGCAGCGCGGTGGTGGCGGTCCAGTGGCACCGTCAGGTCGGCACCAGCACGTTCAGCAACTCGTTCCTGCCGCTGCCGGCGCTCGACATCTTCCCCGGCTCGGTCGGGACGATCACGTTCGGCAGCTTCACCTCGCCCGACTGGGAGACGCCGGCGAAGGTCATCCCCGCGATCGGCACGCGCAGCGGCGTGCCCGCCGTGCAGGGCACCAACACGCTCTACTTCGACCTCTTCACGCCCTCGGGACCCGCCCCGGCCGGCGGCTGGCCGGTGGTGATCTTCGGCCACGGCTTCACCGACAGCAAGCACGGCGCGCCGATCGTGGTCGCGTCCACGCTGGCCGCCCACGGGCTGGCCAGCATCGCGATCAACGTCGTCGGCCACGGCGGCGGCAGCGCCGGCACGCTGACGATCATCCCGACCTCGGGGCCGCCGGTCACGATCCCCGACGGCGGGCGCGGCATCGACCAGGACGGCAACGGCACGATCGACTCGACGGAGGGCGTCAACGCCGTGCCCCCGCAGGCCATCATCGGCAACCGCGACGGGCTGCGGCAAACCGTCGCCGACCTCATGCAGCTCGTCCACGTGATCGAGACCGGCGGCATTTCCGGGCTGGACGGCGGTCGCATCTACTACGCCGGGCAGTCGTTCGGCGGCATCTACGGCGTCAAGTTCATCGCGGTGGAGCCCTCGGTGCGCGCCGGCGTCGCCAACGTGCCGGGCGGGCCCATCATCGAGATCGCCCGGCTGAGCCCGTCGTTCCGCCCGCTCGTGGGCTTCTCCCTGCTCACGCGCACGCCGTCGCTGAGCAACGCGGGCCCGTTCGCGCCGCCCGCGTGGGGCTTCAACGAGAACGTCCCGCTGCGCGACCTGCCTGCCGTGACCAACACCGTGGGGGGCGCGATGGCGGTCCAGGAGGTCCTCGACAACACCGAGTGGGTTTCGCAGTCCGGCAACCCCGTCGCGTATGCGCCCCATCTGCGGAAGATCCCGCTGGACGGCGTGCTGACGCGGCCGTTCATCATCCAGTTCGCCAAGGGCGACCAGACGGTGCCCAATCCGACCGCCTACGCGATCTTCCGCGCCGGCGACGCGCTGGACCGCTCGACCTTCTTCCGCAACGACCTGGTGCGCGCGGCCCGTCCCGGAGCGCCCGCCAATCCGCACACGTTCCTCACCAACGTCGCCAGCCCCGCCGTGGCCGACCTGGCGATCGCGGGCCAGCAGCAGATCGCGATCTTCTTCTCGACCGACGGCGCCGTCGTCGTCGACCCCGACGGCCCGGCCCCCTTCTTCGAAGTGCCGATCGACGCCGCGCAGATACCGCTGCTCGAGATGCTCAACTTCTGAGCCGCGGGCGCGGCGGCGGCCGAACGCGGACGGTTAACGAGGAGCGCCCCGGCTACGCCGGGGCGCTCCGAACGTTGGGGGGCTTGGGGGCCATCTCGGGGCCCCCATGTCAAACGGGCAGAACCGGGTTGCGGCGGGGCGGGAACTCGTGCGCCTTGGTCTCGGTGTAGGCCAGGCGCTTGATGAGCTCGTCACGCAGCGCCGAGCCGGCGACGATGTCGTCCACCAGCATCTCGGAGGCGAGCTTGTAGATGTCCACGTCCCGGGCGTACTCGTCGCGCTTGGCCTTCACCCACGCCGCCCGCTCGCCCTCCGGCAGCTCCATGATCTTGTTGTAGTAGACGGCGTTGACGGCGGGCTCGGGACCCATGATCGCGATCTGCCCCTGGGGCAGCGCCAGCGTGGCGTCGGGCTCGAAGGCCGGGCCGCACATCGCGTAGAGGCCGGCCCCGTAGCACTTGCGCACGATCACGCAGAGCTTGGGCACCGTCGCCTGCGAGGTCGCGAAGACCATCTTGGCGCCGTGACGGATGATGCCCTGGCGCTCGACCTTGGTGCCGACCATGAACCCCGCGACATCGGACAGGTAGACGAGCGGGATGTTGAAGGCGTTGCAGAGCCAGATGAACCGGGCCGCCTTGTCGGCCGAATCCACCATCAGCACGCCGCCCTTCACCTTCGGCTGGTTGGCCACGACGCCGACCGCGCGGCCGCCCAGACGCGCGAGGCCGACGATGATCTCGCCGGCGAAGCGGCGCTTGACCTCGAACCACGAGCCGGCGTCCACGAGGCGGTCGATGACCTCGTGCATGTCGAACCACTTGCGCTGGTCGTAGGGCACGATCGCGTCGATCGAGCGCCCCGGCGTGGGCTCCCCCGCCGGCTTCACCGCCGGCGCCTCGCGGAAGGACGACGGCATGTAGGCGAGATAGCGCTTGGCGATCTCGATCGCGTCCTCGTCGGACTCGGCCAGCACGTCGCCGCAGCCGGAGACCTCGCAGTGCATGCGGGCGCCGCCCAGCTCCTCCAGCGTGGTCTTCTCGCCGATCGCCATCTCGACCATGCGCGGGCTGCCGACGTAGAGCGAGGCCTTGCCGTCCACCATGATGACGAGGTCGGTCAGCGCCGGCAGGTACGCCGAGCCGGCCGGCGACGGCCCGAAGAGGATGCACACCTGGGGGACGACGCCCGAGAGCTGCACCTCGTTGTAGAAGATGCGCCCGGCATGGAAGCGGCCGGGGAAGATCTTGATCTGCTCGGAGATGCGCCCGCCCGCCGCGTCCACCAGGTAGAGGATCGGCAGCCGCAGCCGGGCGGCCTTCTCCTGGATGCGCACGATCTTGAGCACGGTCTTCTCGCCCCACGAGCCGGCCTTCACGGTGTAGTCGTTGGCCATGATGCACACCGGACGCCCGCCGACCCGCCCGATCCCGGTGACGACGCCGTCGGCCGGGGTGTCGGCCTCCTGGTTGCGCGCGAAGAGCCAGTCCTCCTCGAACGCGCTGCCCGGGTCGAGCAGCAGCTTGAGTCGGTCGCGGACGAACAGCTTGCCCTCGGCCCGCAGCTTGTCGCGGTACTTGACGTGGCCCTGCTCGATCCGGGCCCGTTCCTGGTGGTACCGGTCCTCGCCTTCGCTCACAGGCTCGCCTCGCCTTCGGCTGCGGCTCGCACAGCCTTGCTCATGGGAATCCATTATAGTGGTGCCCCACGGGAGGGGACGATGACGGACCAGGAAGCCGCGGCGCTCGGCGCCGCCGCGCTCGCGGAGGTCAAGCCCGGCACCGTGGTCGGTCTCGGCACCGGCCAGGCGGCTACCGCCTTCATCCACGCGCTCGGCAAGGCGGTGAAGGAGGGGTTGCGCATCACCGGCGTGCCCACCTCGGACGCCTCGGCCGATCTCGCCCGCAAGCTCGGCATCCCGCTGATCGACGAGCCGGTGACGCTCGACGTGGCGGTGGACGGCGCCGACGAGGTCGATCCTCAGCTCGACCTCGTCAAGGGGTTCGGCGGCGCCCTCGTGCGCGAGAAGATCGTGGCGGCGGCGGCCCGACGCTTCATCGTGCTGGTCGGCGAGGAGAAGCTCGTCAAGGTCCTCGGCGGCCGCGGCCGGCTGCCGGTGGAGGTGGTGCCGTTCGCGGTGCCGTTCGTCACCCGCCGGCTCACCGAGCTGGGCCACCCGCCGGTCGTGCGGCCCCGGGACGGCAAGCCCTGGGTCACCGACAACGGCAACCTGATCCTGGACGCCGCCGTCCGCTCGATCCCCGAACCCGGCAAGCTCGACCGGACCCTGCTCGACATTCCGGGTGTGGTCGGCACCGGGCTGTTCGTGGGCATGGCCCACCTGGTCATGGTGTGGCAGGATGGCCGCGCCCGAACGCTGACGAAGCCCCATTGACCGGCCCCGCGCCGGATACCGAGGAGGACACGCCGTGACCACCGGGACTTCATCGCTCACCCGCCGCCCCGCCTGGCAGGCGCTACAGGCGCACTGCCAGCAGATGAAGAGCGTCCACCTGCGCGAGCTGTTCGGCCAGGACCCCAAGCGCGGCGAGCGGCTCACCGCCGAGGGCGCCGGGCTCTTCCTCGACTACTCGAAGAACCGCGTCAACGACGAGACGCTGCGGCTGCTGGTCGCGCTGGCCGAGGATGCCGGCCTGGCCGCCCGCCGCGACGCCATGTTCCGCGGCGAGAAGATCAACATCACCGAGAAGCGGGCGGTGCTGCACGTCGCGCTGCGCGCGGCCAAGGGCACCTCGATCGTGGTGGACGGCGAGAACCAGGTGCCGCTCGTGCACGCGGTGCTCGACAAGATGGCCGGGTTCGCCAATCGCGTTCGCAGCGGCGAGTGGAAGGGCCACACCGGCAAGCGTATCCGTAACGTCATCAACATCGGCATCGGCGGCTCCGACCTCGGGCCGGTCATGGCCTACGAGGCGCTGCGCCCCTTCACCGACCGTAACCTGACCGTGCGCTTCGTCTCCAACGTCGACCCCGCCGACTTCGTGGAGGCCACCCAGGATCTCGACGCCGCCGAGACGCTGTTCATCGTGGCCTCGAAGACCTTCACCACGCTGGAGACGCTGACCAACGCCAAGGACGCCCGCACGTGGTCGCTGGCCACGCTGAAGGACGAGAAGGCCGTGGCCAAGCACTTCGTGGCCGTCTCGACCAACGCGGCCGAGGTGTCCAAGTTCGGCATCGACACCGCCAACATGTTCGAGTTCTGGGACTGGGTGGGCGGCCGCTACTCCTACGACTCGGCCATCGGCACCGCGCTGATGGTGGCCATCGGCCCCGACAACTTCCAGCAGATGCTGGGCGGCTTCCGGGCGATGGACGAGCACTTCAAGACGGCGCCGCTCGACAAGAACCTGCCGGTGCTGCTCGGTCTGATCGGCATCTGGTACAACGAGTTCTTCGGCGCCCAGACGCACGCCGTCCTCCCCTACTCGCACTACCTCAGCCGCCTCTCCGCGTACCTGCAGCAGCTCGACATGGAGTCGGACGGCAAGTCGGTGGACCTCGACGGCAATCGCGTCGACTACCAGACGGGCCCGATCGTGTGGGGCACGCCCGGCACCAACGGCCAGCACGCGTACTACCAGCTGATTCACCAGGGCACAAAGATCATCCCGGCCGACTTCATCGGCTTCAACCAGACCGACACCCCGATGCGGGAGCAGCACGACCAGCTCATGGCCAACTTCTTCGCCCAGACCGAGGCGCTGGCCTTCGGCAAGACCTCGGCCGAGGTCAAGGGCGAGGGCGTGGCCGACTTCCAGGTCGCCCACCGCACGTTCGAGGGCAACAAGCCGACCAACACGATCCTGGCGGACCGGCTCACACCGGCCACGCTCGGCTCGCTCGTCGCGCTCTACGAGCACAAGATCTTCACGCAGGGCACGATCTGGCGGATCAACTCCTTCGACCAGTGGGGCGTCGAGCTCGGCAAGGCGCTGGCCAACCGCATCATCCCCGAGCTGGGGAGCCCCGGCGACCCGAAGCTCTCGCACGACAGCTCCTCCAACGCCCTGATCCGTCGCTACCGCAAAGGCCGCGACGCCCGCCGCTGATTCGCTGACGTGAGCCGGAGGGGGGGCGGCGTTACGGCCCTCCTCCGGCGCCCTCACCGCTCGGGGCGATGCTCGGGGTTGGCGTTGGCCCAGACGATGATGATCAGCACGCCCTCCTGAAACCGCGGGCCGCCGATCACCGCCGGGCTCCCCCGCGCCGCCTGGATGTTGGTGACGATCTCGTTCACCGCGCCGCGCATCAGCTTCACGCGCATGCGCACCGTGTCCCCCGCCACCGACTCCGGCAACACCTCGAGCCCGCGATCCCCCGGGATCGCCCACGTCTGCAGCGTCCCCACCGGCACCTCGGCGCGGTAGCGCGCCAGCGAGGCGTACTCCTTGTAGCGGAAGAGCTGGCGCAGCTTGGGCATGAACGCCGTCAGGCGCTCGTCGCCCTCCCCGCCCACCGGCCGGAGGCCGGCCGGCAGCGGCGCATCGGTGCCGAGCAGCACGCGCGAGCCGAAGCGCACGACGCGCGGGGCCGCCGGCGGCGGCTGGGCGTCGAGCGGCGGCGGTGCCGGCGACAACAGGAGTGCGCCGACCACGAGGAGCAACAGGAGGAGCGGCCCCAGCACGTCCCGAAGCCGCTTGCGGGCGTTGTGCAGACGCGACATGACGGTCCCCATGGGAATGTCGAGCGTTTGGGCGATCTCGCGGTACGAGAACCCCTCGAGGTCGCTCAGCACGATGATGCGGCGGTGATCCTCGGACAGCCGGTCGAGCGCGGTCATGATCTTGCCGCGCTCCTCGGCGCGGGCGGCCCGCGCGTCGGGCGTCTCCTCGCCGGCGCCCCCGCGATCGGGCAGGGCCCGATCCCAGTCCTCTTCCGGCACCCGCTCGGTGCCGAAGGCGCGCCCCTGGGCGCCGCGCGCGCGGCCGCGGTCGGCCGCCACGTTCATGACGATCCGGTACAGCCAGGTGTAGAAGGCCGCGTGGCCGCGGAAGGACGGCAGCGCCTGGTACGCGCGGATGAACGCCTCCTGGGCCACGTCCCACGCCTCCTCGCGGTCGCGCAGGATGTTGTAGGCGAGGCGCCAGACCCGCTGGCGGTACTTCGCGACGAGCGGCTCGAAGGCCGCCACGTCTCCCGCGCGGCATCGCTCGACGAGCGCGGCGTCGTCGGTGTCCACGGACGTTTCCCTCGCCGCGCCCCGTCCGTCGCCGCTTAGACGCCGCGACGACGGCGTTGATTCACGCGCGCGCGGGGGCGGCCGTCGCCGAGCGCGAGGAGGGCGTCGAGACCCAGCACGTAGCTCTGGGGGCCGAACCCGGCGATCTGCCCGCGGGCAACCGCCGCGATCACCGAGTGACGGCGGAACTCCTCCCGGCCGTGGACGTTGGAGAGGTGGACCTCGACCACCGGAATGGCGATCGCCGACACGGCGTCGCGCAGGGCGATCGAGTAGTGCGTGAAGGCGCCCGGGTTCAGGACGACGCCGCCGAATCCCTCGCCGGCGGCGGACTGCAGCCAGTTGATCAGCTCGCCCTCGAGATTCGACTGCCGGCACTCCACGCGCACGCCGCGCCGCCGCCCGTGCTCGCGCACCAGCCGATCCACCTCGCCCAGCGACACGCGTCCGTACACGCCCGGCTCCCGGGTGCCAAGCAGGTTGAGGTTCGGCCCATGCAGCACGAGCGCCGCGCGCAGCGTCATCGTCGCCAGAATAGCATCGCGCTCAGTGGGCCACGAACGCGGAGAGAAGCCAGTCGGCGAGGACGAAGAAGAGCAGCCCGGCGAAGACGGTCCAGGCCAGCGCCGGCCCGCCCTCGCGGTTGACCTCGGGGATCAGGTCGGAGGCGGCCACGTAGATCGTCACGCCGGCGGACAGCGCCAGCGCGTAGCCCACGTGCTGCGCGGCGACGACGCCGGTGAGGACGGCGCCGGCCAGGGTCAGCACGCCGAGGGCGGCGCCGGCACCGATCGCCGCGGCGTCCGAGTAGCCGCCCGCCAGCATGATCGAGGCGATCGTGAACCCCTCGGGGACCTTGTGGATCACCACCGCCAGGAACAGCAGCCCGCCCAGCGTCGGGCTCACCATGAAGCCGGCCGCGATGGCGACACCGTCGAACAGCGTGTGCACGCCGAGACCGAGCACCGCCAGCCACCCGGCCGAGGGGCGCAGCAGCGCCTCGGGGTGCGTCTCCTCGCCGAAGTGGAAGTGGGGAGCGAACGTGTGCTCGAACAGGTGCACGCCGAAGTAGCCGAGCAGCACGAACAGGAAGGCGTGCGGCACCTGGGTGGCCTCGGGGAGCATCCGGACGAAGGCGGCGGCCAGCATGAACCCCGCTCCGGCCGCCACGAAGTAGCGCAGCGGCGCCTGGCGGCGCTTGTGGGCGGTGGTCACGAGCACGGCTCCGGCGACGTCGGCGACGGCGGCGACGGCCGCGAAAGCCATGTATGCTAACATGTTAGCGAGCATAGCATGGCGATGGACGGCTCCCCCCGCCTTCTGGGCGAGATCCTCGTACAGGAGGGCCTCACCACTCCCGACGTCGTCGAGCGGGCGCTCGCGCGCGCGCTGACGACCGGCGAGCTCATCGGCGAGGCGCTGGTCGGCCTCGGCGCCGTCACCGCCGAGGACGTGCTGCGGGCGCTGGCCGCCCAGCAGGGGCTGCTCTACCTGACGGCCGACGAGCTGCCGTCGCCGCTGCCCGTGCTCAAGAACATCTCGCCGAAGTATCTCCGCCAGAACAGCGTGTGCCCGGTCAGTGTCGAGGGCGGCCTGCTCACCGTGGCCACCGCCGATCCGCTGAACCCGCTCATCGTGGACGACCTCCGGCAGTCCACCGGGCTCAACGTCAAGGTCGTGGTGAGCGCGGCCGGCGCCATCACCGAGGCGATCGACCGGACCTACGACGGCGCCGCCAGCCCGCTGCAGCGCATCGTCGAGGGGATGGACGACGAGGGCGGCGCCGGCGACGACGAGGACGTCAACCACCTGCGCGACATGGCGTTCGAGGCGCCGGTGGTGCGCCTCGTCAATCTGCTCGTGGAGAACGCGATCGGCGCCGAGGCCTCCGACATCCACATCGAGCCGTTCGAGGACACGCTGCGCATCCGCTACCGGGTCGACGGCATCCTCTACGAGCAGGAGGCGCCGCCGCGCCGGCTGCAGGCCGCCGTCACCTCGCGCATCAAGATCATGGCCGAGATGAACATCGCCGAGCGCCGGCTGCCCCAGGACGGGCGCATCCGGGTGACGCTGCACGGCCAGCGCGTGGACATCCGCGTGTCCACCATGCCCACCGTGCACGGCGAGTCGATCGTCATGCGGCTGCTGCAGCGCTCCAGCGTGTTCCACCCGCTCGAGAAGCTCGGCTTCCCGACCGACACGCTCCGGCGCTTCGAGTCCCTGATCAAGCGCCCGCACGGCATCCTGCTCGTCACCGGCCCCACCGGCTCCGGCAAGACGACGACGCTCTACGCCGCGCTCGACAAGATCAACGGGCCCGGCGTGAAGATCATCACGGTCGAGGATCCCGTCGAGTACCAGCTCAAGGGCGTGAACCAGATCGCGGTGAAGCCGAAGATCGGCCTCACCTTCGCCAACGGCCTTCGCCACATCGTCCGCCAGGATCCCGACGTCATCCTCGTCGGCGAGATCCGCGATCTGGAGACCGCCGAGATCGCCATCCAGGCCTCGCTCACCGGCCACCTGGTCTTCTCGACCCTGCACACCAACGACGCGCCCGGCGCCATCACCCGCCTGCAAGACATGGGGGTGGAGGGGTACCTGGTCGCCTCGGTGCTGGAGGGCGTCCTCGCCCAGCGCCTCGTGCGGCGCATCTGCCCGGCCTGCCGCGTGCCCGACACGCCGTCGAAGGCCGATCTCGACGCGCTCGGCGTCGACGCCGCCGCCGACGCCGTCCTCTTCCGCGGCAAGGGGTGCGAAGACTGCCGCGGCACCGGCTATCGCGGCCGCAGCGGCATCTACGAGCTGTTCGTCATCGACGAGGACGCCCGCAGCCTGATCCTCAAGCGCGCCTCCACCCGCGACATCCGCCACCACGCGATGGCCCGCGGGATGGTGACCCTGCGCATGGACGGCTGGAAGCGCGCGTGCGAGGGCGTCACCACCGTCGAGGAGATCCTCCGGGTCACGCAGGAAGACGCCTGACGCATGCCGGTCTTCGTCTACCGGGCGGCGGATCGGCGCGGCCAGACCATCGACGGTGTCATGGAAGCGGCCGACGCCCGCGCCGTCACCGAGCGGTT
>JBGQFW010000046.1:0-31239 GCA_041497115.1 Methylomirabilia bacterium | reverse complement strand
GTCCTCTACGAGCAGGCCGGCGACATCCAGCAATACGTGAAGGCCGGGCAGCTGCGGCCGCTGATCATCTTCGCCGAGTCGCGCCATCCGGCGTTTCCCGACGTGCCGTCCTCGAAGGAGCTCGGCCTGGAGATCACGCTCCCGCAGTTCCGCGGGATCGTCGCGCGCCACGGCACGCCGCCCGACCGGGTGAAGGCGCTGGCCGACGCCTTCCACAAGGCCAGCGAGACGAAGGAGTGGAAGAATTTCCTCGAGCAGTGGTACATGCGAGCCGACAGCTTCATGGGGCCCGCGCAGTTCGGCCCGTGGGCCCACGAGCAGGTGGACGTCATGGACCGCATGGTCAAAGAGCTCGGTCTGCGGAAGTGACGCGCGTTCTCGCGCCGCTGGCGGGCGTGGTGCTGGTCATCGCGCTGCTCGCCGGCGCCCGCGGGCTCGACGACGTGGCGCGCGAGGGGCAGCTGGGGCCGGGCTTCTGGCCGCGGCTGGTGCTGGCCGGCCTCGGCCTGGCCTGCCTCGCCAAGTTCTTCACCGAATGGCGCTACGCGGGCGCGCGGGCGCCGCGCGGCGCCCTCGAGGAGATCTCGCGCCCGCGACTGGCCGCCGGCATCGCGCTGATCACCCTCTACGTTCTCGCCGCGCCCTGGCTCGGCTGGGCACTGACGACGGTCGCGTTCATCGCGGCGTTCATGGTGCTGGCGGGCGCGCGCTCGCCCGTGTCGATCGTCGCCAACGCGCTCGCCGGCACCGCCGTCCTCCTCTACACGTTCGTGAAGCTCGTGTACCTGCCGCTGCCCAAGGGCGAGGGGCCCTTCGAGACGGCCACGCTCGCCCTCTACCGGGCGCTGCGCCTGTTCTGAGCCGGCTGTGACGGAGATCCTCGTCAACCTCGGCGCCGGCCTGGTGGCGGCGTTGCAGCCGCTCAACCTCGCCATGATCGCGCTGGGGCTCGTGGTCGGGATCCTCGCCGGTGCGCTGCCCGGCATCACGATGGTCAACTCCATCGTGCTGGTGCTGCCCTTCACGTACCTGATGGGCATCGTGCCCTCGCTGCTCCTGATGATCGGCGTCTACTGCGGCGGCGTCTTCGGCGGCTCGATCACCGGCATCCTGTTCAACATCCCCGGCGACCCGATGAACGTGCCGACGACGTGGGAGGGCTACCGGATGAGCCGGGCCGGCCAGACGCGCTACGCGCTCGGGCTGGCCATCATGTCCTCGGCGGTGGGCGGGCTGGCGAGCGCGCTGGTGCTGGCGTTCCTGGCCCCGCCGTTCGCGAAGTTCGCGCTCGGCTTCTCGTCGGTGGAGTTCTTCTCCGTCGTGATGTTCGGCCTCGCCAGCGTGTCGGTGCTCGGGCAGTCCTCGCTGCTCGCCGCGCTGATCTCGCTGTTCACCGGGATGTTCCTCGGCACCATCGGCACCGAGCAGCAGTACGGCGTCGAGCGCTTCGCCTTCGGGGTGCCGTTCCTCAAGACCGGTGTGGACTTCGTGACCGTGCTGATCGGCCTCTTCGCCATCGGCGAGGTGCTCGAGCAGATGACGCTGCGCGAGCCGGCGGAGGCGGCGGCGCCGGCGGCCGTCGCGGTGCCCCGGCTGCCGCTGCTCGACCTCTGGCCGCTGCGGGGGCCGCTCGCGCGCGGCACGCTGGTCGGGATCGTCGTCGGCGGGCTGGCCGGCGCCGGGGCCACCGTGTCCTCGTTCGTCTCCTACGGCCTCGAGAAGCAGTTCTCGCGGCGGCCGGAGCTGTTCGGCACCGGGCATGCGCCCGGCCTCGTCGCCTCCGAGGCCTCGGTGAACGGCTCGACCGGCGGCGCGATGATCCACCTGCTGACGCTCGGCATCCCCGGCAGCGCGGCCACCGCCGTCATGCTGGGCGCCTTTCTCATCCACGGCATCCAGCCGGGGCCGCTGCTGTTCACGACGCAGACCGCCGCCGTCTACACGATCATCGCCGGCATGCTCGTCGCCAACGTGGCGATGATCGGGCTGGGCTTCGTGGCCGCGCTCTGCTTCGCCACGCTCATGAAGGTGCCGCCGCCGATCCTGAACACGTTCATCGTCGTCTTCTGCTTCCTCGGCGCCTACGCGCTCCGCAACGACATGGCCGACGTCTGGCTCACGATGCTGTTCGGCTTCCTCGGCTTCTTCATGCGCCGCTGGGGGCTGCCGGTGCCGCCGCTGGTGATGGGGGTGATCCTGGGGCCGATGGCGGAGGCGTACTTCCTCACCAGCATGGTGTCGAGCGGCAACGACGTGAGCGTCTTCGTCACGCGCCCCATCAGCGCGACACTCCTCGCGCTGTCGGTGGTGATCGTCGTCTGGCCGCTCGTGCGGACGCTGCGCCACCGCCTCGCCCCCGGCTGACGCGCCCATGTGGTTCGCGCTCGCGCTGGGCGCGGCGCTCGCACAGTCGGTCCAGCTCGCGGTGATCAAGGGGCGGGCGCGCCACCTCCACCCGTTCGTGATCATGCTGTGGGCGCAGTCCCTCGCCCTCGGCGCGTGGGTCGCCGCCACCTGGCTGCAGGGAGACTCGTTCACCGCGCCGTGGCGGCTGGGCGGCTGGGTGGTGGCGGCGATCGGGTTCGCGCTCGCGATGAACTATCTGCTGACGCGGGCGAGCGCGGGCGGCGACATCTCGCTGGTGGCGCCCGTGCTGGCCGTCAGCCCGATCGTCGCCATCGCGCCGGACTGGCTGTTCACGGAGACGCTGCCGCACGGCATCGGCTGGGTCGGCGTCGGCATCACGGTGCTCGGCACGATCAGCCTGAGCCTCGACCGGTCGCGCGGGTTCGCGCTGCGCCGGCTGCTCGCGCGGGAGGACACGCTCTGCGCCCTCGGCGCCGCCGTCGCGTTCGGCTGCCTGTCCGCGGTGGACCGCCGCGTGACCATCGCCGTCGGCGTGCCCGGCTACCTCACCGCGATCTACGTCTGCCAGGTGCCGCTGACCGCGGCGCTGCTGCGCCTGCGCCGGCCGGGCGCGCCGGCCGGGCCGCGGTCACGGCGCGACGTCGCCACGCTGCTGCTGCACGGCGCGCTGGCCCTCGCGTCCACCGCGATGCAGCTGACGGCGGTGACGCTGGCGCCGGTCTCCTACGTCAACAGCGTGCGGCAGATGTCGTCGGTCTTCACGGTGCTGATCGGCCGCGTGCTCTTCGACGAGCCCGGGCTGAGCGGCCGCCTCGCCGGCGCCCTCCTGATGGGGCTCGGCGCCGCCTGCCTGCTCTTCGCCCGCTGAGCCCGCGCGTCGAGGGGCTTGACATGGCCGGAGCACCGGACGTACCTGTGGCCGTGAGCGTGCCCGCCGGCACCTCCCCGGCGAGAGGAGATTCCCCATGGCCGAGATGAGCCCGTTCCGCAAGCGGCTCGAGGACGCGGTCAACGCGCGCCACAGCCGGCTCAACCCGTTCACCGAGCAGTGGGTGAAGGGCGCGCTGTCGCGCGATCAGCTGGGGGCGTGGGCCGCCCAGCACTACCAGTACGTCTCGCAGTTCCCGCGCTGGTGCGCGACGGTCTACGGCGACTGCCCCGACGCCGACGCCCGCGACTTCCTCCTCGAGAACATCATCGAGGAAGAATCGGGGACCAAGCACGTGGACCTGCTCATCCGCTTCGCCGAGGCGTGCGGTGTCTCGCGCGGCCACGTGGAGGGGATGCGCCAGCTGCCGACCACCCGCGGCCTCACCGCGTGGTGCTTCGAGATGTCGCGCCGCCCCTTCCACGTGGCGGCGGCCGGGCTGCTGGTCGGCCTCGAGTCGCAGGTGCCCGGCATCTACAAGCGCAACCTGCCGCCGCTCCGGACGCACTACGGCTTCAACGACCACGAGGTGGAGTTTTTCGCCATCCACATCGAGGCCGACGAGGTGCACGGTGAGCGCGGCTACCAGATCGTCGAGCGCCACTGCACGACACCCGAGCGCCAGGCCGAGGCCGTCGACGCCGTCCGCCAGGCGACCGAGATGCGCTGGCAGTACATGACCGGCCTGCATCGCGCCTACGTGCTCAAGGAAGAGATGTGAGACTGGAGGAGCTGGCGCCCGGCACGCTCCGGCGGCTGGAGGTCGGGGGCACGCGCGTGGTCCTCGCGCGCGTGGGCGACGCGGTGTACGCGTGCGCGGATGCCTGCGCCCACCAGGGCGGCCCGCTCAGCGAGGGCAAGCTGTCGGGCGCGCGGCTGGCCTGCCCCTGGCACGGCTGGATGTACGACGTGCGCACCGGCCAGTGCGTCTTCCCCGCGCGCGCGGTCGCCGTCCGCTCCTATCCCGTGCGCGTCGAGGACGGCGAGATCCGGATCGAAGTGGAGTGACCGGCTCATGCCGCTGACGCTGGCCGGCGCGGTCGCCTGCATCGACAAGGGCCTCGGCAAGGCGCGCGCGCTCGGCTTCAAGGTGGCGATCGCGGTCGTGGACGACGCCGGTCACCTGGTGGCCTGCCACCGCATGGACGGCGCGCTGTGGATCACGCCGGAGATCGCCCGCGCCAAGGCCAACGCCGCCGCCGCCTTCCAGACGACCACGCTCGACATGGAGAGCCGCTTCAGCCAGGGGCGTCAGCTCTTCGCGAGCAACGTCGCCGCGCTCGGCGACTACCAGCTCGTCTTCGGCCGGGGCGGCGTGCCGATCCTCGAGGGCGACCGCGTCGTCGGCGCCGTCGGTGTGAGCGGCGCGGTGCCCGCCGACAACGACCACCTCATCGCGACGACCGCCGCGAGTTAGTCGATGACCCGCTCCACGTAGCCTGGCAGCGCCCGCTTGATAGCTCTCAGTTCAGAGACGCAGTTCATCACCCTGCTCAGACCGTAGTCTGACTTCCTCCCCGTGTAGATGCCGTCAACAGCCTTGAAATTGTTGCCGAGCTTCAGCGTCGGGACTGCAGCGTTTAGCATCAACTCCGTCTTCTCCCGCCATTTTTCTATGCCCCCGGCGTATTTCTGGTCGAACAGGGAGTCGAAGTCGGGGTCTTCCTTTTGGAATCCCAGGAGAGATATTCTCAAACCCTCGCCTTCATTGATGGCGCCATCCACTTGGTCAGTCGCCTCAGCTAGCTTCCTTAACTGTCGTTTGCGGCGATCTTCCGCTGCCTCGGTTTGCGCCCTCGCCTTTGATAACTCTCGGTGCGTCTTGGCCAATTCTTGATGCGTCACAGAGAGCTGTATTCGGGTATCTCTTAGATCCACGTCCCTTGCAGTCTCTCTCCTGTCCTTTTCCTCTGCGGCCATCCGATCGCCTTCATAGGCAGCGTGAGCAAACAGAAAGCCAGCGAACCCGACCAAAGCCCCGGCCGCTGTGAAGATATAGAGCCACATCCTTCGCCTCCAACCTTTCTGTCGCGCCGTATCATTTATGAATCGTCCGAATGGATTTGTAGTCGCGACGGTAAACATAAGAAAGAGAAGCGCAAGTGCGGCTAGGGCGATCGCAAGCCATAGCACCCGACTCGCCGCGACACCGACGGCGCTGAAGAGGAATGAAGAAAAAGCGCCGAGGCAGAAGTTCCTCGAGGTGTTCCGCACGGGCTGACTATCGCTCCCTTCAGGTCATGTACATCATTGGCCTCTAGAGCGTGTGGGTGGTAAGGACCTCCTCGCCGAGCATGTCGATGATCTTCACCGCGATTGCGTGACCGGGCTTCGTCGGACCGATCTCGTAGCGCCCCTGGACGAAGTCGGTCTTTCGCCCGGGCACGTCTGAGAGCGTGATGTTGAAGACCTTGCCGTCGTAGTCGGCGTCGATCAGCACGCAATCGACCATGGCGCGCCAGTCGTCGATCTTCGGTTTGAGCAGGCCGGCCTGCTGATCAAGCCGCTCGATGATGCTCGGCGAGATGAAGTCCCGGATCTCGACGACCACCGAGTCGCCCGCCCGGCGGACGCCGATGCGTGCGCTGGCCGGCGTGTGCTTGAAGAACTTTCCGTACTTCGGGTCGGTCCGTAGCTCGATCAGCTCGATCCGATTGATCGCCTCTTTGCCCCGGCGCATCTGGTTCCAGTCGGCCACCCAGGCGTCGGCCGCCGGGTCTTTCCCGAGGGAGACGAGCACGACACCTCGGTCTTCGCCCGGGCGCGCCTCGATTTCCTTTCGCAACTCCTCGAGGTCCAATCGTGTGAGAGGACGATTGAACGGGACAATCTTGACGAGCCGCTTGCCGAGCGTGCCGTCGAAGTAGCTGTCCGTTCGGGTCCGCTCGACCCCGAGGTGCTCGCAGGCCAGGTTGACCGCCTCGACGTGCTGAATGGCGAGGTCGTAGTCATTGACGCGATAGACCGCAAATGAGGATTGCATTGGGGTCGTGGCCACATCGGCCGACGCTGCGCCCTCTAGTTCCGGCTGCTTTGGTTCGTGCGCTGCCTCGATCTGTTCCGCGATGGCGCCCTGCAAGCGCTTACTGGTCGTCTGAACAGCACCCTTGTTCACATCGCACGCAATCCACCGGCGCCCTAGCCTCTGCGCGACTGCTGCGGTGGTTCCGGAACCAATGAAGCAGTCAAGGACGAGATCGCCGGGATTCGATGTCACTTTGAGAATTCGTTCCAGGAGTGGTTCGGGCTTTTCGGTGGGAAACCGATCCTCTCCGCGACGCTGAATACCCCGGACCATCTGAATGTCGTCCCACAGATCTTGTAGCGGGATTCCCTTACTCTTATCGAGATAGCGCTTTAGATACGGCATGCCAGTGTCGCTATAGACAAGGAGCCCTTGCCGATCAAGCTCCTCCATCCGTTCTTTGCTGAAGCGCCATGCCCGGGTGATACCCTTCCATTCGTAGACTGGATTGCCCTTCACCGCTCCGCCCGGTCCCGTGATATCGCCCTTGTTGTATCGCCGTCCAGTTTCAGGTTCGACATAGCGATACCAATTATCTGCTGTAGATCGGGGCAGGGGCATGAACAGATCGTGCCATGTAAACGAGTCGGCTTTGCTGTACAGGAAAATGGTGTCGTGAACAGCGCCGAAGTGCTTTGCGCCCTGCCCAACATCGCTATGGGCATCGGAGCGCTTCCAAATGATCTGGTTTATAAAACGATCGCTCCCGAATACTTCGTCCATCACAGACTTCAGATAGTGTCCGCGCCTCGGATCACAATGAAGCCAGATTATGGCGGTCTCGCCCATAAGTTCTTTGAGTAGCTGAAGCCGCTCGTACATGAACTGTAAATAGTTGTCATTCGCCCAAATGTCTGTGTACTGAAGTTGCTCACCGAGCGCGTATCCTTCGCCATTAAGTCTTGCAGTGCCCTTTGGTCCGCGAAGCGTCACTCTTCGCACGTAGTCCGCCCCGGAGTCGAAGGGCGGATCGATGTAGACGAGGTCGACCTTCCCCCGGAAGCCGTTCGCTAGCAGGTGGGCGAGCACTTCCTTGTTATCGCCATGGAACAGTAATCCACCGCGTGGATAGCTGGCGGGCCAGTCGGACCAGAGGCCCCCGTTGGCCGTCCCGCCGACAGGCTCGAAGGTCTCGACGTGCTGCGCGGGAAAGGCGACGACGTGACGTAGGGGTCGCTTGCCGACCCAGGTCAGCATCGGACGTCCCTTCGCAGCGCTGATCTTCACTTCCTCTCGCTGGGGCGGGGGGGCGGGCGCGACCGCTGGCTTCGCCCGCCGGCTCGGCGATCTGCGGGCGGCCTTTGCCGGTCTTTTCGGTTTGGTCTTCTTCGCCATGTGCCCGTCAGCCAGAGAGGTTACCGGAGTCGAGGTACGACCGCAGCTCGACCTTGACGGTCTCGAGCACGGTGCGGGCGAGATCGGCATGGCGGCGGGCGGCGTCGCGATCGATCGGGGTGACATCGCCCGGGTAGCGGTCGGCGACCGCATGGCGTGTGAGGTCGCGGGCCGCATCCAGCCGCGTGGAGAGTCCGGACGCCGCCGGCTCGGCGAGCTGCAGCAACTCACCGATGCTGTGTGTCTTCACGAACTCGATCTGGTGCCGCGTGAGCAGCGCTTTCAACGCCTTCTCTGCCGCCTGCTGGGCGTGAAAGCTCGCCGTCCAGTACGTCGGCAGAGAGCCATCGACAAGGAGATCCGCGGCCAACAGATCATCCCGCGCCCGGTCGAGCCACTGGTTCACCAGGTTCCATCGCACCTGCTCAGGCGTTCGGATGGAGAACGACCCCTTCCTTCCAGGCAGGGTGGGCCAGGCCGCCGATCACCGTCTTGCTCTCCTCGAACTCCTCCTCGGTCATCACCCAGGGCTCGATGGCGGCCCCGAGGCCCTCCACGGCACGGTAGAGTTTCTGGCGAAACGCCGAGCGGGATGCCGCGTCCATTCCGCTCACGAGCACGAGGACGTCATAGTCGCTGTCGGGCCTGGCATCGCCCCGGGCTCGTGACCCAAAGAGGATGAGGCGGCGGACGGCCCGCCCGTCTGCCGCCAGAATCCGGTCCTTCAAGCGCTGGAGAACGTCCGCCTGAGGCCCATAGAGGCGCTCCGGCTCGCGGACGAAGCGGCGGACACTCGACAGGTCGCCGGCCGGCGCGGTTCTCTCGACGAAAATCACCTCGAATCGAAGGCGATCGATATTGAGGCGCTCCAATCGTCGCAACGCGACCGTCTTGCGTCCCTCGGCCGTCTCGGGCTCTTCGCCCCGCGCGAAGCGCGCCTCGTCCTCACGGACGCCGGTGGCCAGGTGCATTCCCTTGATCTCCACGATCATCACGCGCCCGTTGGCCGCCGGCTGCCCCGACTCGGCACGTTTGCGGATGACGAAGTCCGGGGTGTAGCGGTGCCAGCGCCCATCCTCGCCACGGTATTCGACGTGGAAATCCGTCTTGGCCGGATCGGTGAGCCCCCCCGTGAAATAAATGTCCTCGACCTCGCTGGGCTGGACATTCAGTTCAGCAAGGATCGTCTGGTAGAAGTCCAGTTCCGGCACCGAGTCGAAGTTGTACGGGTCGTAGTGGAAGCCGAAGCCCGCCGGGTTGTCTACCCGGTTCGCGGACAGCAGCAGGACCTCCTTGTCCTTGGGGTAGGTGATCTCCGTGACGTACATCTCTCGGCCGTCGCTGCCGGTCGCCTTGGTGAAGCCACCGCACTTGACGAGGGCCAGCGTCCATTCGACCTGCTCCTCGTGCACCTCGTAGCGATGGACGCGTTCAGCGATCTGTCGAGCGAGGTCGCCGAGATGCGCCGCCGGAATCTCCTCGGCGGGATACAGCGTGCGGAGCTCGTCGTAGACCTTCCACACGTCGAGGTGACAGGCGGCGGCCAGATGCACTGCGGCTTCATAGTGACCGAGCGTCTCGGGCGCCACCTCTGTCGTAACCGTCCCGCCGATCTCGCGCAGCACGCTGCGAAGTCCCTGGCGGGGGAGGATGTCCAGGACCACTTCGGTCAGGATCGTCTTCGGATCGATCTTCGGCCGATCCAGGCGGAGGGGACCGTCCTCCAGAGGGCGGGCGACGAGGCGCTGGACAGTACGGGTCAGCGTCACCGGCGGCGGATTCAGCTTGCGCAGCCTGAGCTGGCGGCTTCCTGTCTCGCGCGTGACCCGGGCCACATCGTCGAGCGTCTCACCATAGGTTTCCTGCAGCTGCCGGTCGAGGATCGCTCGGTTTTCGTGCGAGAGGTAGACGCGGGCCTTATGGGTGTTGCCGGCCACTTGACGCAGGCAGCGCGTCGCCGCCTGCAGGACGAAGTTGTTGGCGCTGCTGAGACGCCTGGCAAGAGCGCAGGCGAAGAGACTGGGGCAATTCCACCCCTCGGTGCCCTTGTTCACGAGAAGAATGACGCGGTGGGGCGCCCCCGGATCGTTCAGGCGGTTGAAGGCGTCCACTTCATCCTTCGTTGAGTCCGACGTGTTGCGAAGGCAGAGCGTCGGCGACTGGCCGAGGGCCACGAGGGCTTGGTCGATGACCGGCCGCATGGCTTCGAGATCGTCCGTCTGGGGAAAGTACATTGCCAGCTTTGCCGGCGCGCCGTCGGGCAGCCGTACGTCGCCGTAGTCCTTGAAGAAGTTCTCGACGACGTGGCCGACGTAAACGTCGGGCCGCTGGTCCAGGCTGAACGCGTGGATGTTGCCGGAGAGGTCCTTGAGGATGTTGTCCCGGATGCCTTCCGAGAGCCCGTACCACACGACGACGTCGCGCAGCGGCTGCCGCTGGTAGTACGGCGTTCCGGTCGTGTTGACGACCGCTAGCACGTTGGTCTTGGCCGCCAGGTAGTCAACCGTCTTCCGGACCTTCTTCAGCTCGCTCTGCAGCGACTGGCCATAGGTGTGATGCGCCTCGTCGGAGAACACGGCCAGATGCGGCAGCGAGGCGATGGCCTGCAGGCGAAGATTCGCCACCTCCGCGCGCGCCTCGTCCTCGCGGCCACGGGTCAGCAGGCTGCCGAGATCGCTGCGCCGCACCGTCTCCTTTTGAATACGGATCTTCTCGGTGTTGGTGACGACGACGTTGTAGAGGCTGCCGCGGACGACGGGGATGTCCTTCTCACCGTCGCGGGTGAACGTGAGCTTCACCGACGCCGCAAAGGACTTGTGCAGCCGCGGCGGCAGGATCCGATCGTAGGGGATGCTGAGCAGCTCGCGCAGCGACTCGATGATGGTCTTGCCGGGCGCGAACACGAGGGCGTTCTGCACGAACGGACCGTCCGGATACTCGAGGGCCATGGCGAACTCGGTGGCGAACACGGCGCCGATCAGGATCGTCTTGCCCGCGCCCATGGCGAGCGCGAGGATGTAGCTCGGATATGCCAGCGTCAGCGTCTCGCGGACGCTCTCCAGACGATGCTCTCGCACGAACGCGTCGTCGGTCTTGATCTTGTCCAAGAGGGCATCGATCGGCTGACCGAACAGCTGGCGCATGAGGCCGGGACTCGTGAGCCCCAGGGCGGCCATGAGATCCGGCGGGTGAGGAAACAACCGACGGTAGAGGTCGAACACGTGCGGCGTCTTCTCCACCGCACGCAAGTACCAATACGTCTCGAGCGCCCGAAGCTGGGCCCGGCGGAGGTAGCGCAGCGACCCGGTCTGGTCGTCGCGCGCCCACTCGAAGATCTCGGCGAGGGCGGGATGGTCCGGGCACGGATAGCCATCTCTTCGCCACTGGTCCACACGCTGACTCAGGACCTGATGGAGATGACTCATCCGCTTGGAATCTTACATTACTCCGACCGTTCCGGCGGCGATGTTCTGCCGGCTCACGCGCCGGCGGGCGCGGCGACGGCGGGGCGGAGCACCAGGCAGAGCGGGATCGTCGCCAGCACGACGATCGCCACCAGGCTGAGCGTCGTCGGCACGCCGCTGACATCGCCCACGAAGCCCCACGCGGTCGGCGCCAGCGCGGAGGCGGCGATCGTCGTCGTGTAGTAGAGGCCGTAGGCGCGCGAGCGCCGCTCGGACGAGACGAGGTCGGCGACGGTGCCGTACAGCACCGACGATGTGCCGTTGAGCGCCACGCCGAGGGGGATCAGCACCGCCAGCGCCAGCGGCAGCGGCGCCGCCACCACGATCAGGATCAGCACGGTCGTCGCCGCCTCGGTGAGGACGACGGTGCGGATGACGCCGACGCGGTCGGCGATCACCCCGCAGACGTATTTCCCGGTGGCGCCGCCGACGAAGACCAGCGCGAAGGCGAGGCCGACGCCGCCCACGCCGAGGTCCTTGGCGATCAGGATGAACGGCATGAACGTCAGGAAGCCGGTGCGGGTGGCGTTGTCGATCATGCCGATCGCGCATAGCGCCGAGAACCCGCGGCCGTCGCGGATGCCCCAGCCGGACGGCAGCGGCGGCTCATGGGCGGCGCGCACGATGCTGCCGCCGGCCCCGAGGCGCGCGAGCATCGGGACGATCACGAGCGCGGCGGCCACGCCCATCACGCCGTAGCTCGCGCCGGCCGCGCGCCAGCCCACGACCCCGGCGAGCAGGCCGATCCCGGCCGCCACGCCGGCCTTGCCCACGTCGCCCGAGAAGTTGTAGGTGCCGAGCGCGGTGCGCCTCCCGCCGTCCTCGTAGGCCTTGGACACGATGGACGACGACAGCGGGTGCTGGACGCCCGAGCCCAGGCCCGCGGCCAGCAGCAGCAGGAGCAGCGAGGGGAAGCCGCCGGCCCAACCGGCCGCGATGAAGCCGAGCGCGGTGACGAGCGTGCCGGCCGCCAGCAGCCAGCGCTCGCCGAAGCGCTCGGCCAGGAACCCGGCCGGGATCTGGAACGCCGACATACCGCCCGTGTACGCGGAGCGGATGAGGCCGACCTGGGCGAACGACAGCCCGAACTCGCGCGCCCACAGCGGCAGGAACACGTAGAGCGTCTCCGAGAAGCCGTCGTGCAGGAAGTGGATGCCGGAGGCGGCGCCGAGCACGGCGCGGGGACGCGTTTTCACGGTTGACGTAGAATACCGCGGAGGTCCCGGCCATGCCCATCAGCATCACGCGTGTGTACACGCGCCTCGGCGACCGTGGTGAGACCGCGCTGGTCGGCGGCAAGCGGGTGCCCAAGGACTCCCCGCGCATCGTCGCCTACGGGACAGTGGACGAGCTGAACGCGATCGTGGGGCTGGTGCGCGTCTTCAACGCCGAGCGCATGAAGGCGCGCGGGCCCCGCCGCAAGAAGCACGCCTGGCTGGACGCCACGCTGCGCAAGATCCAGAACCAGCTCTTCGACGTCGGCAGCGAGCTGGCCACGCCGGCGGAGGCGGAATACGACGGCATGTTCAAGATCGGCGCGGGCGAGGTGACCGAGCTCGAGCAGATCATGGACCGCTGCCAGAAAGATCTGGCGCCGCTCAAGTCCTTCATCCTGCCCGGCGGCGGCCCCATCCACGGCTTCCTGCACCAGGCCCGCACGGTGTGCCGCCGCGCCGAGCGCGAATGCCTGGCCCTCTCGCGCGTGGAGCCCATCGGCGAGGGGCCGCTGCGCTACCTCAACCGTCTGAGCGACCTCTTCTTCGTGCTGGGCCGCTGGGTGGGCCGGCACGCCGGCGAGAAGGAATACCTCTGGGAGCGCGGCCTGAGCGCCCACGCGCGCCCGCGCCCGCCCCGCTAGACCTCCAGCCACTCCTTCCGCACGTTCTCCGCGCGCCGCAGGTCGTCCGGCGCACCCTCGAAGACCACCTGGCCGTGGCCCATCACGTAGACGCGGCGGGAGATCGTGAGCGCGATCGTCAGCTTCTGCTCGACGAGCAGGATGGAGACGCCGCGTTCGGCGATGCGCACGAGCATCTCGGCCACCTGTCGGACGAGCATGGGGGCCAGCCCCTCGGTGGGCTCATCGATCATGATCAGGTGCGGGTCGCCAATGAGCGTGCGGCAGATCGTCAGCATCTGCTGCTCGCCGCCGGAGAGCACGCCGCCCGGCGTGTCGGCCCGCTCGCGCAGCGCCGGGAAGAGCCGGAACATGTCGTCCATCGACCAGCGGCCGGCCCGCCGCGTGTTCTTGACGCCGAGCAGGAGATTCTGGCGCACGGTCAGCGTGGGGAAGATGTCGCGGTTCTCCGGCACGTAGCCGAGGCCCTTGTGGGCGATGACGTAGGGCGGCAGCCCGCACAGCTCCTCGTCGCGGAAGCGGATGGAGCCCTCGGCGTGGACGTCGCCCATGATGGCCTTGATGGTCGTCGAGCGGCCGACGCCGTTGCGGCCCAGCAGGCTCACGATCTCGCCCTCCTCCACGCGCAGGGTGACGCCGTGCAGGATGTGGCTCTTGCCGTAGTAGGCGTGGAGGTCGTTGACGGCCAGCATCAGGCCACGCCCTGGGGGACGCCGAGGTAGGCCTCCTGCACGCGGGCGTCGGCGCGGATGCGCTCGGGCGTGTCGTGGGCGATGACCTCGCCGTAGACGAGCACCGCGATGCGGTCGGCCAGGTTGAAGACCACGCTCATGTCGTGCTCGACCATGATCAGCGTCTTGCCCTGGGTGACCTCGCGGATGAGCTGGACGACGTGCTCGGTCTCGCTATGGCTCATGCCGGCGGTCGGCTCGTCGAGCAGGATCACGTCGGCGCCACCGGCGATGGTGATGCCGATCTCCAGCGCGCGCTGCTCGGCGTAGGACAGCACGCCGGCCGGCACGTGGCGGCGGGCCGTCAGGTTGAGCTGCTCCAGCACCTGCTCGGTGCGCGCCGTCGCGTCGCGGGCGGCGTCCACGCGGTGCCAGAACGAGTAGCGGTAGCCCAGCGACCACAGCACGCCGCAGCGGATGTTCTCGAAGACCGAGAGCCGCGGGAAGATGTTCGTCACCTGGAACGAGCGGCTGAGTCCGCGGCGGTTGATCTCGTAGGGCGTGAGGCCGGTGACGTCCTCGCCCTTGAGCCGGATGTGGCCGCTGTTGACCGGATACTTGCCGGTGATGAGGTTGAACAGCGTGGACTTGCCGGCGCCGTTGGGGCCGATCAGCGCCTGCCGCGTGCCGGGCTCGATCGTCAGGTTCACGCCGCGGATGATCGACGTGTTGCCGAACGCCTTGTAGATCCCGGCCAGCTCGATGGCCGGCGTCATCTATCGGATCCCGGCCGTTCGGCCTTGGCCGCCCCCGGCCGGTTGGTCTCGGCCAACGCCGCCGCCGCCCGCGGCCCGGCCCATCGCAGGCCGAGGGCGCCGGTCGCGGCCAGCGCGGCGAAGACGAGCCACGGCGTCACCGCGCGCACGTGGACCGTCGTCCAGAACAGGCGCTTGAGGCCGCTCGGCGTGTCGGCGATGACCACGACGTGGATCATCTCCAGCAAACCCACGATGCCGGCGGCGGCCACCAGCCCCAGTCCGCCGGCGACGAGGTAGGGGCCCACCAGCCCGCCCAGCCGCCGCGCGCGCCAGGCCGGCGCGTGGAGCATGAGCACGCCGGCCATGCCGATCGGCACGAAGAGCACCGTGGCCAGGAACAGGCCGCCGAGGTAGAGCAGCCACATGCCGGTGTAGTCGCTCAGCATCGACTGCAAGAACGTGAACACGATGGCGCCCAGGACGGGGCCGATGAAGGCGCCGATGCCACCGATGAAGGTCATGAGCAACACGGCGCCGGAGGCGTTGAGGCCCATGTTCTCGGCGGTGAGGATCTCGTAGTTCAGCGCGAAGAGGCCGCCGGCGATGCCGGCGAAGAGCCCGGCGGCGCAGAACGAGAGGTAGCGCACCCGGCGCTGGCTGTAGCCCACGAACTCCGCGCGCTCCGGATTGTCGCGCACGGCGTTGGCTATGCGCCCCATCGGCGTCCGCGAGAACGCGTACATGGCGGCGGCGGCCACGAACACCCAGAACGCGATGAGGTAGTACACCTGCCGGTCGCGCGTGAACTCGAGACCGAGGAGCAGGGGAGCCTTGGCGCGATTGGTGGTGATGCCTTCCTCCCCACCGAAGAAGCGGTCGAAGATGAGCGACGAGGCGGCCATCAGCTCGGCCACGGCCAGCGACACCATCGAGAACACCGTGCCGGCCCGCGAGGTGGAGAAGGTGCCGAACAGCGCGGCAAAGGCCAGACCGCCGAGGCCGCCGACCAGCGGCAGCAGCGGCACCGGCAAGTAGAGGACGCCCCGCCCGGCCAGGTTGAGCGCGTGGGCGGCGATGAAGCCGCCGAGGCCGAAGTAGACGGCGTGGCCGAACGAGAGCATGCCGCCCTGGCCGAGGAGCATGTTGAAGCTGAGCGCGAACACGATCGCGATGCCCATCTGGTTCATGATCGGCACCGCGGCGCCGGTGCGCACGACCCACGGCAGCACGATCAGCACGCCGGCCGCGGCCAGCCAGACGCCGTAACGGCGCAGGACACCCACCCGGGCCACGTCGGCCACGGCCAGCGGGCGCGCGGCGGCCGGCGCGGGCGCCGCTGTCACGTCTCGCGGGTCCCGAACAGGCCGCTCGGGCGGACCATCAGCACGAGCACCAGCAGCAGGTAGGGCATGATCGGCGCCACCTGCGCCACCGTGACCTTCCAGATGTCGTGCAGGGCGGCGCTGGCGGTGGCCGGTACGCCCAGCCCCATCAGCACGTTGCCGACGGAGATGTTGAGCGCGACGGCGAACGTCTGCACGATGCCGATCAGCAGCGAGGCCACGAAGGCGCCGCTGAGCGAGCCGAGCCCGCCGACGACGACCACGACGAACACCACGCTGCCCAGCACCTGGGCCATGCCGGGAAACGTCCCCAGCACCGGCCCGGCGATGACGCCGGCCAGCGCGGCCAGCCCGCAGCCGATGCCGAACACGATCATGAATACGCGCGGCACGTTGTGGCCGAGCATGGCCACCATGCCGGGGTGGGTGAGCGAGGCCTGGATGATGAGGCCGGCCCGCGTCCGCGTGAGAATGGCGAAGACGAACACGAAGATCGCCACCGCCACCACCAGCATGAACGCCTTGTAGGCGGGGAAGGCCGAGCCGAACAGATGGAAGAGCGGGAAGTCGAGCGCGGCGGGCACCTCGTAGCTCTTGGCCGGCCGGCCCCACACGAGCTGCACGAGCTCCTCGATCAGGATGGCCACCGCGAAGGTGAAGATCAGCTCGGCCAGGTGGCCGAAGCGGTGCACGCGGCGCAGGCCGTGCCGCTCGACGAGGGCGCCGAGCACGCCGACCAGCAACGGGGCCATCAGCAGGGCGGGCCAGAACCCGACGTGGCGGGCCATCGTGTAGGCCACGTAGGCGCCCAGCATGTAGAAGCTGGCGTGGGCGAAGTTGAGGACGCCCATCATGCCGAAGATCAGCGTGAGCCCGCTCGACAGCATGAACAGCAGCATGCCGAACACGAGGCCGTTGAGGATCGAGAAGACGACGAGCTGGGTCATGATGCGGGGTCGGGCGGGGCCGGCCGAGCGGCCCCGCCCGAGACCGTGGCTAGCTCGGCCGCTGCATGGTGCAGGTGGACGGCTGGGTCGCCTTGTCGCGATCGACCTTGCTCTCCAGCGACAGCCCGAAGCCGGAGGCGTCGAGGTCGTACTTGATGTTCTTGTTGGTGTGCACGGAGATGTAGACCGGCATCTGAAGCTGGTGATCCTCGCGCCGCATGATGACCTGGTCGCCGCCGAGGTTCGTGTACTCGAGCCCCTCCAGCGCCTGGGCCACCCGGTCCACGTCGGTGGTGCCCGCCTTCTTGATGGCCAGCGCCAGCATGTTGAGGCCGGTGTGGATGCGGGGCTGGTTCACGTCGTTCTGCGGGTGCAGCTTGCGGTAGCCGGTGATGTAGTCGCCGAGCGCCTTGGGCGCGTTGGGGTTGCCGGGGTGCGTCTCGTGCACGAGCCGGATGCGATCGATCCCGGCGGCGCCGATGGCCGCCGTCACACCGTCGGAGGCGGCGTAGTACGTGTAGAACGGCACCTTCAGCCCGCCGTCGTTGGCGGCCTTCGCCAGTCCGATCATGTCGGCGCCCCAGTTGCCGGTGATGACGGCGTCGGCGCCGGAGGCGACGATCTTCTGGACGTAGGGCGAGAAGTCCTTCACCTTGCCGATCGGGTGCAGCTCGTTGCCGACGATCTGGACGTCGGGCCGCTTCTTGCCCAGCATGCTGACCGCCGCCTCGGCCACGGCCTTCCCGAACGAGTAGTCCTGGCCGATGATGTACATCTTCTTGATGTTCTTGTTGGCGGCGATCACGTCGGTGAGCGCGGCCATCTTCATGTCGGCGTGCGCGTCGAAGCGGAAGTGCCAGTAGTGGCACTTTTCGTTGGTCAGCGCGGGATCCACCGCCGAGTAGTTCAGGTACAGCACGCGGTTGCCGGCGTTGCGCTCGTTGTGCTTCTGCACCGCGTCGGAGATGGCGTGGGCCACGCCGGAGCTGTTGCCCTGGAACACGAACGGAATGCCGTCGCCGATGACCTTTTTCAGCTGGATCAGGCTCTCCTGCGGGCTGACCTTGTTGTCGAGCGGCACCATCTCGAGCTGCCGGCCCAGCACGCCGCCCGCCTTGTTGATCGCGTCGGCGGCGTACTTGAACTGGTTGAGGCCGTTCTCACCGGTGGCGGCGAACGGGCCGGACAGCGGATCGATGTAGGCGATCTTGATGGGATCGGCCGGCGTCGCCTGCGTCGCCAGCCCGGCCACCATCGCGAGGGTCAGCGTGAGCAGCAGCGCGGTCTTGACTCTGGGCATCGTGGACCTCCTCAGGGGCGGCACGTTACCCGCCCCAACGTCGGTGGCGGGAGGCTACCGTGTCACGATCGGACGCCGATCGTCAACCGTTGACAACGCCCAAGTCGGTACCGTATAAGCGAAGAGCCTTCCGACAATTCCGCGCGGGCCCCCGCGCGGTCCGACGAGGAGAGTGCCCGGTTGAGCCCGTCCCGTGATGTGATTTTGGCCGTGCGTGACCTGACGATCCGCTTCGGCGGCATCGTCGCGCTGGACGGCGTGGGGTTCGAGGTCGGCGAGGGCGAGATCGTCGCGCTGATCGGCCCCAACGGCGCCGGCAAGACGACGCTGTTCAACTGTCTCGGGTGTCTCTACGCGCCCGACCGCGGCGACATTCTGCTGGGCGGCCGCTCGATCCTGGGGCTGGGCCCGCACCGCATCGCCGAGCTCGGCGTCGGGCGCACGTTCCAGAACCTGGCCCTGTTTCCCACGATGAGCGTGCTGCAGAACGTGATGGTCGGGCTGCACAGCACGACGCGCAGCGACTTCCTCAGCAATGCGCTGCGGCTGCCGTGGGTCGGCCGGGAGGAGGGCGCCACTCGCGCCGCGGCGCGCGAGCTGCTCGAGTTCCTCGGTCTCGCGGCGGTGGCCGACCATCCGGCGGCGGGGCTGCCGTTCGGCACGCTCAAGCGCGTGGAGCTGGCGCGGGCGCTGGCCGGACGCCCGAAGCTGCTGCTGGTGGACGAGCCGGCCGGCGGCCTCAACCACGAGGAGGTGGCCACCCTCGGCGCGCTGATCAAGTCCATCCGCCAGAGCCGGGGCGTGACGATCCTGCTCGTCGAGCACCACATGGGGCTCGTCATGCCCATCTCCGACAAGGTCGTCGTGCTGGACTTCGGCCGGAAGATCGCCGAGGGCACGCCGGCCGAGGTGCAGCGCAACCCCGACGTGATCCGCGCCTACCTCGGCGCCGAGGACGTCGAGGCGGGGGCCGGACGCTGATGGCGCTGCTCGAGGTGCAGGATCTCGAGGCGCAGTACGGCTGGACGAAGGTCCTGCACGGGATCAGCTTCGCCGTCGAGGCGGGCGGCATCACGACGATCCTCGGCGCCAACGGCGCCGGCAAGACGACCACGCTCCGCGCGGTGTGCGGCATGGTGCGCACGCGCGGCGAGGTGCGCTTCGACGGCCGCTCGATCGCCGGCCGCGCCACCGAGGACCTGGTGCGGCTGGGCATCGCCCACGTGCCGGAGGGGCGCGGCACCTTCGTCAACCTCACCGTCGAGGAGAATCTGCGGCTGGGCGCCTACGCGCGGGCCTCGCGCGCGGGCTACGCCGAGGACCTCGAGCGCGTCTACCGCTACTTCCCGGTTCTCATCGAGCGGCGGACCCAGACGGCCGGGACGCTGTCGGGGGGCGAGCAGCAGATGCTGGCGGTGGCGCGCGGGCTCATGCTGCGCCCGACGCTGCTCCTGCTCGACGAGCCGTCGCTCGGGCTGGCCCCGATGGTCGCGCGCGAGATCTTCCGCATCGTGCGCACGATCAACCAGGAGCAGCGGGTGAGCGTCCTGCTCGTCGAGCAGAACGCCGCCAGCGCGCTCCGGCTGGCCGACCACGCCTATCTCATGGAGACGGGACGCATGGTGATGTCGGGCTCGGCCGCCGAGCTGCGCGCGAACGACACCGTGCGCCGCGCCTACCTCGGGTACTAGCCAATGGACGTCTTCTTCCAGCAGGTCGTGTCGGGCCTCGCCACCGGCGGCATCTACGGCAGCGTCGCCCTCGCCCTCGTGATGATCTACCAGGCCACCGACGTCGTGAACTACGCCCAGGGCGAGATGGCGATGTTCAGCACCTACCTGGCGTGGACGCTGCTGAACGCGGGCGTCCCCTACTGGGCGGCGTTCGTCGCGACGCTGGCGATCTCGTTCGTGGGCGGCGTCCTGATCGAGCGCATCGTGATCCGCCCGGTCGAGGGGGCGCCGGTGCTGACGATCGTCATCGTCTGCATCGGCCTGCTCGTCATCTTCAACAGCATGGCCGGCTGGATCTATTCCTACATCCAGAAGCCGTTCCCGAGCCCGTTTCCCGACAAGCCGATCGTGGTCGGCAACGTGTACTTCGGCACCCATGATCTCGGCGCGCTCGGCGTGACACTGGTGGTGCTGGCCGGCCTCTACGCATTCTTCCGCTTCACGACGCTGGGACTGGCCATGCGGGCGGCCGCCCAGAACCCGGTGTCGAGCCGGCTGTGCGGCATCCGGGTGGGCTGGATGCTGGCGATCGGCTGGGGGCTGGCCGCGCTGATCGGCGCGGTGGCCGGCATGATGGTCGCGCCGGTCGTCTTCCTCGATCCCAACATGATGGCCGGCATCCTGATCTACTCCTTCGCCTCCGCCACGCTGGGCGGCTTCACGAGCCCGGGCGGGGCGGTGCTGGGCGGGCTCATCGTCGGCGTGGTCGAAAATCTGGTGGGCACCTACGTGAAGTTCATCGGCACCGAGCTGAAGCTGACGGTGGCGCTGGCGGTGATCCTCATCGTGCTGCTCGTCCGCCCGAGCGGTCTCTTCGGGCGCACGGCCGTGCATCGCGTGTGATGGCGCCGCGGGCCTGGCGGGTCGGCATCCTGCTCGTGGCGCTGGGGGCGGCGCTCGTGCTGCCGTTCGCGCTGACCAACTTCCGGGTGTTCCAGTTCACGCAGGTCCTCATCTATGCCATCGCGCTGCTCGGCCTCAACATGCTGACCGGCTTCAACGGGCAGATCTCGCTCGGCCACGGCGCGTTCTACGCGCTGGGCGCCTACACCACGGCGATCATGATCGACCAGTGGAGCGTGCCCTACGGCTGGACGATCCCGACCGCCGGCGTGCTGTGCCTGGTGGTGGGCTTCCTGTTCGGGATCCCCGCGCTCCGCCTCGAGGGGATCTATCTGGCGCTGGCCACCTTCGCCCTGGCGCTGGCGGTGCCGCAGATCCTGAAATACTTCGAGCACTGGACCGGCGGCTCCCAGGGCATCGTGCTGAGCAAGCCGGCGGCGCCGTGGGGGCTTCGGCTCAGCCCCGACCAGTGGCTGTACTTCCTGACGCTCGCCGTGATGGTGATCCTGTTCGCCCTGGCCGCCAACCTGCTGCGCGGCCGCACCGGGCGGGCGATCGTGGCCATCCGCGACAACGCGATCGCCGCCGAGGCGATGGGGGTTAACACAGCGCTCTACAAGTCGCTGACCTTCGGCGTCAGCGCGGCCTACACCGGCGTGGCGGGTGCGCTCAGCGCCCTGGCCATCGCCTTCGTCGCGCCCGACGCCTTCAACATCTTCCTGTCCATCACGTTCCTGACGGGCATCGTCATCGGCGGGCTGGCGTCGATCTCCGGCGCCATCTTCGGCGCGCTCTTCATCCAGTTCGTGCCCAACTGGGCCCAGGACATCTCCAAGGCGGCGCCGTGGGCAATCTACGGCGTCTTTCTCATCGGCTTCATGTACGTCATGCCGCGCGGCATCGCCGGCGCGGTCAGGCTGGCCGCCGCCCGCTGGTGGCGACGGCGCGCGGAACCGGCCCCCACGGCGGCCGGTTCCCGTAGATAATGGTGGCCCCAACCCCCCACAGGAGGACCGCATGAGAGTACGAAGCGCACTGCTCATCCTGGCGCTGGCGCTCGGCCTGGCCGCGACGACCCTGCCGGCTGCCGCCCAGACGCCCGGCGTCACCGCGACCGAGATCAAGATCGGCAACACGAACCCCTACAGCGGACCCGCCTCGGCCTATGGCACCATCGGCAAGGCGCTCGGCGCCTACTTCAAGAAGGTCAACGACGAGGGCGGCATCAACGGGCGGAAGATCAACTACATCACCTACGACGACGCCTACACCCCGCCCAAGACCGTCGAGATGGTGCGCAAGCTCGTGGAGCAGGACCAGGTCGCGCTGCTCTTCCAGACGCTCGGCACGCCGACCAACACCGCGATCCACAAGTACATGAACCAGCAGAAGGTGCCGCAGCTGTTCGTGGCGACCGGCGCGACGAAGTGGAACGATCCGAAGAACTTCCCGTGGACGATGGGCTACCAGCCCAACTACCAGACGGAAGGACACATCTACGCGCAGTACGTCATGAAGAACGTGAAGGATCCGAAGATCGGCATCCTGTTCCAGAACGACGACTACGGCAAGGACTACGTCAAGGGTCTGAAGGACGGGCTCGGTGAGGCCGCCAAGAAGGTCATCGTGATGGAGCAGAGCTACGAGGTGACCGATCCCACCATCGACTCGCAGATCGTGAACCTCAAGAACAGCGGCGCCAACGTCTTCTACAACGTCACCATCCCCAAGTTCGCGGTCCAGGCCATCAAGAAGGCCCACGACCTCGGCTGGAAGCCGCTCCACCTCCTGAACAACGTGTCGAGCTCGCTGGGCACCGTGCTGAAGCCGGCCGGTCTCGAGGCGTCCCGGGGGCTGATCACGGCGCTGTACATGAAGGAGGTCACCGATCCCCAGTGGAAGAACGACAAGGGCTTCCAGGATTGGCTCGCGTGGATGAAGAAGTACTATCCCGAGGGCGCTCTCGACGACCAGGCCAACGGCTACGCCTACAACGTGGCCATCCTCGTGACGCACACGCTCAAGCAGTGCGGTAACGATCTCTCGCACGAGAACATCATGCGCCAAGCGGCGAGCCTGAAGAACATCGAGCTGCCGCTGCTGCTGCCGGGTATCAAGATCAACACGAGCGCGACCGACTTCGCGCCGATCGAACAGGAGCAGCTCGCCAAGTTCGACGGCGAGCGCTGGGTCACGTTCGGCGAGCTCTACGACGCCTCGAAGAAGTAGCGACGACGACGCCGGGGCGCGGCCAGGCGGCCGCGCGCCGGCGCCTCCCGGCTACCGCCGGCGGACGCGCGCTGGCACGCGCGTTCCGCCCCGCTCACCGGACGTTGCCGAGTAGAAGGCCACCGCGACCGAGCACGTCAACGCCAGGACGATCAGCTCGACCGCCGTCCGCACGCCCATCCCCCCCTCAGCGAGCAGGGGTGCCGTCCGCTCGGCGAAGGCCGGCGGGGACGCGGGCAGGGGCGACACCGGCGGCGACACCACGCCGGCCACGGCGGGGGCCACGACGCCCGCGACTGCCGTCAGCACGAGCAGGAAGGCGATCGAACCAGTGACCAGGACCCGATACCCCGTACGCCCCATAAGTCATCTCCCTGGCTCCTGTCCGTCGAATGCGGACGCACCCTTAGAGCATTCTTGGTGCCAGGGGTGGGCAGCGAAGCAGGCCGCGCGGAATATCACGCGGTTGCGATCGGGACGAGGCGGCGGCGGGCGAGCGGTTGGAAGGGAACTGATCACCGAAACGTGGCACTCGACGGTCAGTTTCCGACTAGCCGGGCGTTTCGCCTGCGACGCAGCGCGGCGCCGTCAGGCGGAGCGCCGCCGGCCCACTGCGTCCACGCGGGCCAGGAACTCGAGCGCCGCCCGGTTCCACGCCTGGGGCTGGTCGCGGTTGGCGAAGTGGCTGGCCGGCGAGAGCACGACCAGCTTCGAGCCCCGGATCTTCCGGTGCATGACCTTCATCGGCGCCAGCGAGGGATCGCGATCCCCGCCGATCAGCAGGACGGGCACCCGGATCTTCGGCAGCTCGTCGGTGATGTGGTCCATCGCGAGCAGGGCGCGCAGCGCGTTGGCGTAGCCGATGGGCGACAGCCGACGGTACTCCTCGTAGAACTCCCCCCGGGAGGCGGGATCGATCTTGAGCCGCTCGACGAGGTTGGGGTTGGCCTCCATGGCGAACTCCGCCATGGCGTCCATGCCCTTCTCGAGCGTGATCTTGATCGACTGCGCACGCATGACCAGGTTGTCCACCGAGAGCGGCAGCCCCACCGCCGACGAGGAGTTGGTGACCAGCAGGGAGCGCACCCGCCCGGGAAAGCGCAGGGTGAAGCGCGTGGCGATGCCCGCGCCCAGGCTGAGCCCGCCCACGTGGGCCCGGCGCAGCCGGAGGTGGTCGAGCACGTCGCGCAGGTCGAGCGCCCACCGGGCGAACGAAACCTTCGCCGGGTCCTCGGGGCTGTCCGAGCGGGCGTGACCGCGCGGCTCCCACAGGATCAGCCGGTGGGCCGCCGACAGCGCCGGCACGTTGACGTCCCACATCTCGGCGTTGCCGCCGATCCCGTAGGCCAGCACCAGCGGGGTGCCCGCCCGGCCATGCTCCTCGTAGTAGAGCTTGATCCCGTCCGTCGCGCGCGCGTAGGGCATGGCGTCCCTCCTTCGGGCCGGCCGCCAGCTTACCCGCCTTGACACCTCCCGTCCGATTCAGTATTTTTTAAGCGCCGTTCAGCCTGACTTAAGCCGGAGGAGCCGGTGGACCGGTGAAGACACGTGTCACCCTGACCGTCAACGGCGAGCGTCGCGAGGCGCTGGTCCCCGTGCACAAGACGCTGCTCGAGGTCCTGCGCGAGGACCTCGGCCTCATCGGCACCAAGCACGGCTGCGAGCTGGGCGAGTGCGGCACGTGCACGGTGCTGGTGGACGGCGAGCCGGTGCTGTCGTGCCTGGCGCTGCCGGCCGACCTCGAGGGCGCCGCGATCACCACGGTCGAGGGGATGGCCCGCGGCGGCGAGCTCTCGCCCTTGCAGCAGGCCTTCGTCGAGCTGGGCGCCGCCCAGTGCGGCTACTGCACGCCCGGCATCCTCATGACCGCCCAGGCCCTGCTGGCCGACGAGCCGCAGCCTCCGCGCCGGCGCATCAGAGAGGCCCTGGCCGGCAACCTCTGCCGCTGCACCGGCTACACCAAGATCCTCGACGCCGTCGAGCTCGCGGCGCTTCGCATGACGAAGGCCGGGAGTCGCGCATGAATGTGGCAGTGCGAGCCGAGGCGCTCGGCGGCGAGGCGAGCCTGTGATCAAAGACAATTTCACCGTCGTCGGCCGCCCGCTGCCCAAGATCGACGCGTGGGCCAAGGTGACGGGCGAGACGCGCTACGCCGACGACCTCGTGCTGCCGCGGCTGGCCCACGGCAAGCTGCTGCGCAGCCCCCACGCCCACGCGCGCGTCGTCGCCATCGACACCGCGCGCGCCCGCGCGCTGCCGGGCGTTTACGCGGTCATCACCGGCCACGACCTGCCCCGGGTGAAGTTCGGCATCCTGCCCGTGTCGCAGGACGAGGAGGCGCTCTGCACCGAGAAGGTGCGGATGGTGGGCGACGCGGTGGCGGCGGTGGCGGCGGTGGACGAGGAGACGGCGGAGGCGGCCTGCCGGCTGATCGACGTCGCGTACGAGCCGTTGCCGGCCCTGATGTCCATCCACGAGTCGCTGGCCCATCCCGAGGTGCGGATCCACGAGTACGGCGACGGCCCCAACGTCCACAAGAACGTCGCGCTGCAGTTCGGCGACGTCGACCGCGCCTTTGCCGGGTCGCACCTCGTCAGAGAGGACGTCTTCTTCTACGAGGGCAACACGCATCTGCCCATGGAGCAGCACGCCGCCGTCGCGCACTGGGGCGCCGACGGCAAGCTCACGCTCTGGTCCTCCACGCAGACGCCGCACTACGTCCATCGGCTGCTCGCCAGGATCCTCGACGTGCCGGGCGCGCACATCCGGGTCATCGCGGCGCCCGTCGGCGGCGGCTTCGGCGGCAAGCTCGACCCGTTCGCCCACGAGATCGCCGCGTGCCGGCTCTCGCAGCTCACCGGCCGCCCGGTGAAGATCACCTGCACGCGCGAGGAGGTCTTCTACATCCACCGCGGCCGCCACCCGGTGCTGATGTGGCTCAAGACGGGGTTCACGAAGGACGGAGACATCACCGGCAGCCACATCCGCACGTGGCTGGACGGCGGTGCGTACGGCTCGTACGGCGTGGCCTCGACGTTCTACACCGGCGTCATCAACCCGGTGACCTACAAGATGCCGGTGTACAAGTTCGAGGGGGCGCGCGTGTTCACGAACAAGCCGCCGTGCGGTCCCAAGCGCGGCCACGGCACGCCGCAGCCCCGCTTCGCGCTCGAGTGCCAGCTGGACAAGGCGGCCGAGCAGCTCGGCCTCGACCCCGCCGACCTGCGCAAGCGCATCCTCGCCGAGCCCTTCACCAAGACCGCCAACCACCTCACCGTGACCACGATCGGCCTCGGCGAGTGCATCGACCGGGTGGTGGAGGCCTCCGGCTGGCGCGACAAGCGCGCGCGCTACGCCGAGGCGGCGAAGCCGGAGGCCGCCCGGCCGCTCTGGCAGCCGCGCCGGCGCCGGGGCGTGGGCATCGCCGGGTCCGCCTACATGACCGGCGCCGGCACCGCGATCTACTGGAACAACATGCCGCACTCCGGCGTCGTGATCCGGGCGGACCGCAGCGGCGCCGTCAGCGTGCTGTGCGGCGCGACGGACGTCGGGCAGGGCTCGGACTCGATCCTCGCCTACCTGCCGGCCGAGGTGCTCGGCATCGAGCCCAAGGACGTGCACGTGCACGCGGCCGACACGAGCCTCACCCCGGTGGACCTCGGCTCCTACTCCTCGCGCGTCACGCTCATGTGCGGCATGGCGGCCATCCAGGCGGCGGGCCGGCTGCGCGAGGTCATCGCGCGGGCCGTCGCTCGCCGGCTCGAGACCGCGCCCGAGCGGATCGCCTTCCGCGAGCGCCGGGTGGGCGTGCCGGAGGACTGGGACAGGGCGGTGGAGTTCGCGCAGGCGGTCGAGCTCGCCGAGGCGATGCACGGCGTGCTCGCCTTCACCGGCTCCTACGCGCCGCCCAAGCGGGCGGGGAAGTACAAGGGCGGCGGCGTCGGCCCCTCGCCCTGCTACTCATACTCGGCGTGCGTGGTCGAGTTGACGGTGGACGAGGACACGGGCTGGATCGAGCTCGAGGACATCTGGATCGCCCACGACGTCGGCCGCGCGCTGAATCCACTGCTGGTGGAGGGGCAGGTCGAAGGCTCGGTGTACATGGGCATCGGCGAGGCGCTGATGGAGGGGCAGGTGTTCCGCAAGGGGCTGCACAAGCAGCCCTCGATGCTCGACTACAAGAGCCCGACCACGCTGGAGACGCCGGAGATCCACACGTTCCTGGTCGAGACCGACGATCCCGAGGGGCCGTTCGGCGCCAAGGAGGCCGGCCAGGGGCCGCTGCTGCCGGTGATCCCGGCCATCGCCAACGCGATCTACCACGCGATCGGCGTGCGCTTCGACGAGGTGCCGATCACGCCCGACATGGTGCTGCGCGGCCTCGAGCTCCGGCGCCAGGGCAAGCCCGCGCGCATCGGCCCCGACAAGCTCCCGCTCTTCAAGTTCAAGGAGCCCATCGTCGTCGAGTCGGCGTTCGGTCAGCCCGCCGACCCCGTCACGGTGCGCCCGTTCACTGATCCCGTGATCGCAGGGGAGGAGCGGAGCCGGCAACCTTCCAGGCCAGGCCACCCACGACCCGACCCGAGTAAGGGGCACCCGCTCCCATGATTCGCCTGCCCGCGTTCACCTACGTGGCCGCCCGCACGCTCGACGAGGCGCTCCGCGCGATCGCCGAGGCGGGGCCCGGCGGCATGCTCGTGGCCGGCGGCACCGATCTCTATCCGAACATGAAGCGCCGGCAGTTCGAGCCCACGACGCTGGTCGGCCTGCGCGCGATCAAGGACCTGCGCGGCGTGCGCGGCTCGGCGCGCGACGGCGTGACGATCGGCGCCTGCACGACGCTGACGGCGGTGGCGCGCCACCCCGACCTCGCCCGCGCCTATCCGGCGCTGGCCACCGCGGCCGGCCTCGTCTCCTCGCCCCAGCTGCGCAACATGGGCACGCTGGGCGGCAACGTCTGCGTGGACACGCGGTGCAACTACTACAACCAGACGTACGAGTGGCGGAAGGCGATCGGCTTCTGCATGAAGAAGGACGGCGACATCTGCCTGGTGGCGCCGGGCAGCGCGCGCTGCTGGGCGGTGTCGTCGTCGGACACCGCGCCGGTGCTGTGGAGCCTGGGCGCGCGCGTGCGGCTGGCCGGTCCCGCCGGCGAGCGCACGATCCCCGTCGCGGCGCTGTTCCGCGACGACGGCATCGAGTACCTCGGCAAGCGCGCCGACGAGATCGTGACGGAGATCGCGCTGCCGCCGGCGGAGGGGTGGCGCTCGGCCTATCTCAAGCTGCGCCGGCGCGGCTCGTTCGACTTCCCGATCCTCGGCGTGGCGGCCGCCGTTCGGCTGGAGGGCGACGTCGTGCGGGAGGCGCGCATCGTGCTGGGTGCGGTGGCCTCGACGCCGCGCGAGGCGACGAAGGCGGCCGAGGCGCTCGTCGGCCGGCGGCTCACGACCGAGACGATCGAGCAGGCGGCCACGCTGGCGGCGGGGCCGGCCCGGCCGCTCGACAACACCGACCTCACCCATCCCTATCGCAAGAAGGTCGCGCGCGTGTTCGTCGCGCGCGCGCTGGCCCGACTGGCCGGGCTCGACCACGGCCCCGCCGAGGAGGCGATCGCGTGAGCTCGCTCGGCGCTCGCATCAAGGCGCTGCGGCTGGAGCGCGACCTGCAGCAGCGCCAGCTCGCCGAGAAGGCGGAGCTGACGCCCAGCATGGTGTCGCAGATCGAGTCGGGGCGGCTCACGCCGTCGCTGAACACGCTCGGCCGCGTCGCCGCCGCGCTCGGCGTGCCGATCGCCGCGCTGTTCGACGGCCAGCCGGCCGGCCGCATCCACGTGAGCCGCACCCGGGACTACCCGGTGGTGTCCTTCGACGGGTCCTCCGAGAAATGGGCGGTGCTGGGCGCCGGCCTCTTCGAGGGCAAGATCCGGGCGGTCGTCTCCACGCTGGACGGGCGCGCCCGCGGGGTGGCCACCGAGAAGGTGCTGATCAAGCCCGGCCAGATGAAGCTCTTCTACGTGCTGGACGGCACGGTGGGGTTGCACTACAACGGCGAGCGGCACACCCTCGAGACCGGCGACAGCGCGCTGCTGGACGGCGGGCTGCCGCACGGCTGGGAGAACCTCGGCACCCGGAAGGCCCGGGTCCTCTGGGTCATCCTGGGCTAGGAGCGGAGGCGATGGCGGAGGGCAGCGAGCAGGTACGGGTGGACTTCCGCACGGCGCCGTCGGCGTACCGGCACTGGCGCCTCACCGTGGACGGGCGCATCGCCACGCTCGCCATGGACGTGCGCGAGGACGGCGGGCTGGCCCCCGGCTACGAGCTGAAGCTCAACTCCTACGATCTCGGGGTGGACATCGAGCTGTACGACGCCGTGCAGCGGCTGCGCTTCGAGCATCCCGAGGTCGGCGCGGTGATCCTCGCCTCGGCGAAGGAGCGCGTCTTCTGCGCCGGCGCCAACATCCGCATGCTGGGGCGGAGCTCGCACGGCTGGAAGGTCAATTTCTGCAAGTTCACCAACGAGACGCGCAACGCCATCGAGGAGGCCTCGGCGGAGTCGGGCCAGGCGTGGGTGTGCGCGGTCAACGGCCCCTGCGCGGGCGGCGGCTACGAGCTGGCGCTGGCCTGCCGCCACATCGTGATGGCCGACGACGGCAACACGTCGGTCGCGCTGCCGGAAGTGCCGCTGCTGGCGGTGCTGCCGGGCACGGGTGGGCTGACCCGCCTCGTCGACAAGCGCAAGGTGCGTCGCGACCGCGCCGACTACTTCTGCACCCTCGAGGAGGGCGTGAAGGGCAAGCGGGCGGTCGAGTGGAACCTGGTGGACGAGGTGGTCCCGCGCTCGCGCCTGGAGGCGCGCGCCCGCGAGGTCGCCGCCGAGCTGGCCGCGCGCGGCGACCGCCCGGCGGTCGGCCCCGGCGTCGCGCTGACGCCGCTCGCGCGGCGGATCGACGGCGACCGCATCGCCTACCGCTGGGTGACGTGCGCGCTCGATCGCGGCCGGGGGATCGCCGAGATCACGGTCGCCGGCCCCGACGCGCCGCCGCCCGCCGACCCCGCCGGCGCGCAGGCGCAGGGCGCCGCGTTCTGGCCGCTGGCGCTCGCCCGCGAGCTCGACGATCTCATCCTCCACCTGCGCGTGAACGAGGAGGCGATCGGCCTCTGGGCGCTCCGGACCGCCGGCCGCGCGGACCTGGTCGAGGCCTACGACCGGCTGCTCGACCGCCACGCCGGCCATTGGCTGGTGCGCGAGATCCGGCTCTACCTCAAGCGCACGCTCAAGCGGCTCGACGTGACGTCGCGCTCGCTCTTCGCGCTGATCGAGCCGGGCTCGTGCTTCACCGGCACGCTGCTGGAGCTGGCGCTGGCCTGCGACCGCTCGTACATGCTCGACGGGGCGCGCGAGGGCGACACCGCGCCGCCGGCGACGGTGCGCCTGACCGCGGTGAACTTCGGCGCGTATCCCATGCCGAACGGGCTGAGCCGGCTGGCCAGCCGCTTCCTGGCCGAGCCGGGGCGGGTGGACGATCTCAAGGGACGGCTCGGCCAGGACCTCGACGCCCCGGCGGCGGCGGAGGCCGGCCTCGTCACCTTCACACCGGACGACATCGACTGGGACGACGAGGTGCGCATCGCGCTCGAGGCGCGGGCCGCGTTCTCGCCCGACGCGCTGACCGGCATGGAGGCGTCGCTGCGGTTCGGCGGCCCCGAGACGCTCGAGACCAAGATCTTCGCCCGCCTGACGGCCTGGCAGAACTGGATCTTCCAGCGGCCGAACGCCGTCGGGCCGAAGGGCGCGCTGCAGGCCTACGGGACCGGCCAGCGCCCGGAGTTCGATCCAAGGAGAGTGTGATGGGGCGCGTGGACTACAGCGAGCGCATTCCGAACAACGTCAACCTGGCCGACAACCGCCGTTTGCTCCGCGCGCTGGAGGAGTGGCAGCCGCGCTACCTCGAGTGGTGGCGCGAGATGGGGCCGGAGGGGTTCCAGACGAAGGAGGTCTACCTGCGCACCGCGGTGAGCGTGGACCCGCAGGGGTGGGCGCAGTTCGACTGGGTGCGGATGCCGGACTACCGCTGGGGCATCTTCCTCGCCGAGCCCGAGCCCGGGCGCGTCGTCGGCTTCGGCGAGCACAAGGGCGCCGCCGCCTGGCAGGACGTGCCGGGCGAGTATCGCGGCACGCTGCGCCGGCTCATCGTGACCCAGGGCGACACCGAGCCGGCGTCGGTCGAGCAGCAGCGCCATCTCGGGCGCACCTGTCCCTCGCTCTACGACCTGCGCAACATCTTCCAGGTCAACGTGGAGGAGGGGCGCCACCTGTGGGCGATGGTCTACCTGCTGCACGCCCACTTCGGCCGCGACGGCCGCGAGGAGGCCGAGGCCCTGCTGCAGCGCCGCTCCGGCGACGCCGACAAGCCGCGCATCCTGGGCGCCTTCAACGAG
>JBGQFW010000045.1:0-31430 GCA_041497115.1 Methylomirabilia bacterium | reverse complement strand
GTCGCCTTCGACCTTCTCGTAGTGCTCGAGCTCGGTCTGGAAGAGCTTGGCCATCTCCATGGCGGGGCCGGCGGCGCCGCCGATCCCGACACCGGAGAGGTCGTCGGCCTTGAAGATCTTCTCGAAGCGGCGGCTGGCCACCTGATAGCCGGCGGTGGCCTGGCGGTCGCCCGCCAGGATCACGACCTCGGGGTACCCGACGGCCAGCACGGTGGTGCCGTGCGGCGCCGCCGCCGGCTCCGCGCGCGGCCCGGCGGCGGGGAGCAGGTGGGGGGACTGGCGGCGCAGCGCCTCCACGAAGGAGGAGTCGGCATAGTTGTTGAACAGCCGCTGCCAGCGCTCGTCGTTCATCATGGTCCCTGGCCCCCGGGCGCGCTCACATCCCGAAGGACGGCCGGGCGATGTTGCGCAGGAGATCGGCGGCGGTGGGCGACTCCGTGAGCAGCTGGCGGACGTGCGCCTCGGTCCCGCGCAGCGGCTCCAGCATGAAGATCTTCTTCAGCGGGCCTTCCTTGAGATCGAAGATCACCGAGTCCCACGACGCCGACACGATCTCGTCGGCGTACCGCTGCAGGCACATGCCGCGGAAGTAGGCGCGCGTGTCCTTGGGCGGGTCGTAGATCGCCTTGGAGATCTCGTCGTCGGTGACCAGCCGGTCCACCGCGTCCGACTCCTCGAGCTTGTAGTAGAGCCCCTTGCCGGGACGGATGTCGTGGTACTGGAGGTCGATCATCTGCGCCCGGTGGTCGTCCCACGCCAGTCCGTGCTTGGCGATGTAGTTCTCGATCAGCTGGTGCTTGATGACCCAGTCCAGCTCGCGGCCGAGCTGCATCGGGTCCTCGGCCAGGCGGTCGAGGGTGTGCTCCCACCGCGCCATCACCTCGGCCATCCACGGCTCGGGCTGCTGGCGCTCGCGGTAGTACCGCTGGGCGAGGGCGAGGAACTCGCGCTGGTGGTCCACCGCGCTGATCGTGCGGCCGTCCTTGAGGCGGATGGTCTCGCGGCAGCCCAGGTCGCGGGAGACCTTGCGGAAGGCCCCCACCGGCCCGTCGATGGACAGGTCGCGCTCGATGTAGTCGTCCTCCACCATGCTGAGCACGATGGCCATCGTCCCCGCCTTGAGGTAGGTGGAGATCTCGGCCATGTTGGCGTCGCCCACGATCACGTGGAGGCGGCGGTACTTCTCGGGGTCGGCGTGCGGCTCGTCGCGCGTGTTGACGATGGGCCGCGAGTGCATCGTCTCCAACCCGACCTCGGTCTCCAGGAAATCGGCCCGCTGGGAGATCTGGTACTCGCACGGCTCGGCGTTGTTCTCGTAGCCGACCTTGCCGGCGCCCGTGTAGACCTGCCGCGTGACGAAGAACGGCATCATGTGCTGCACGATCCGCGCGAACGGCACCTTGCGGTCCATCAGGTAGTTCTCGTGGGTGCCGTAGGAGTTGCCTTTGTTATCGGTGTTGTTCTTGAGGATGATGATCCGCTGCTCCGGGGGCGACACCGCCTCGGCTCTCTGCCGTGAGAGATTGAGGATCCGCTCGCCCGCCCGATCCCAAATGACCAGATCTCTCGGGTTCGTGGTTTCAGGACTCGAATACTCCGGGTGCGCGTGATCCACGTAGAAACGGGCGCCGTTGGAGAGGATGAGGTTGATCAGGCGCGACTCTTCCTTGGACGTGCCTTCCTTCTCCTCCATGTACTCGAAGCCGCGGGCGTCGCGCAGCGGGCTCTCGGCCTCGTAGTCCCACCGCACGCGCGAGGAGCGGTACGTCTCGTAGGAGTTGATCAGGAGCAGCGAGGACAGGATCGGGTTGAAGTCCGGCTGGTTCTTGACCTGGATCCCGTACTCGGTCTCGATGCCCATGACTTTCGGGATGGCCATGCTTCTCCTCGCGAAGCTCGCCCGGTTATCGTCTTGAAAAAGAACCCCGGCCGGTGTCGCGCGGCCGGGGGGAATTGGGGGGGCCCCGAGCGCCCCCCGATTCCTTACAGATACTGGCCGGTGTTCACGATCCGTTCGACGCTGCGCTGCTTTTCCTTCGTCTCGCCCATGAGGGGCTTGACGTAGACGATGCGCTCACCCTTCTTACCGGCGATCTTTGCCCAGTCGTCGGGGTTGGTGGTGTTGGGCAGATCCTCGTTCTCCTTGAACTCCTCGCGGACCGCCGTGATCACGTCGTCGGTGGTGATGCCCTTCTCGCCGGCGCCGATGTAGCGCTTGAGCGCGAGCTTCTTGGCCCGCCGCACGACCGACTCGATCATGGCGCCCGACGAGAAGTCCTTGAAGTACAGGACCTCCTTGTCGCCGTTGGCGTAGGTGACCTCGAGGAAGCGGTTCTCCTCGCTCAGGCTGTACATCGCCTCGATCCCCGCGGTGATCATCGCCTCGACGGCTCCCGCCGCCTCGCCGCGGTGCTGCCGCTTCTCCGACTCGGCGATCGGGATCTCGGTCGTCAGGTACTTGCGGAAGATGTCGGCGGCCGCCACCTGGTCGGGCCGCTCGATCTTGATCTTCACGTCCAGCCGGCCCGGCCTCAGGATCGCCGGGTCGATGAGGTCCTGCCGGTTGGAGGCGCCGATGACGATGACGTTCTTGAGCCCCTCGACGCCGTCGATCTCGGCGAGCAGCTGCGGGACGATCGTCGTCTCCACGTCGGACGAGATGCCGGTACCCCGCGTGCGGAACAGCGCGTCCATCTCGTCGAAGAACACCACCACCGGCACGTCCTCGTTGGCCTTCTCCTTGGCCTTCACGAAGATCTCGCGGATCTTGCGCTCCGTCTCGCCCACGTACTTGTTGAGCAGCTCGGGCCCCTTGATGTTGAGGAAGAACCCCTTGATCTTCTCGCCGCGCTTCTCCGAGATCTTCTCGGCGAGGTTGTTGGCCACCGCCTTGGCGATCATCGTCTTGCCGCAGCCGGGAGGCCCGTAGAGCAGCACGCCCTTGGGCGGCGTGAGCTTGTGCTCCTTGTAGTAGTCCGCGTAGAGGTACGGCAGCTCCACCGCGTCCTTGATCGTCTCGATCTGCGAGCCGAGGCCGCCGATGTCGTTGTAGCTGATGTCCGGCACTTCTTCGAGTGAGAGATCCTCCACCTCGCTCTTCGGCAGCTTCTCGAGGAGGTAGCCCGACTTGCCGTCCATGAGGAGGTGATCGCCGATCTTCAGCCGCAGCGCGCGGAGCGGATCGGCGATGATGCCGACCTTCTCCTCGTCGGCGCGCAGCGTGACGATGGCGCGCTCGGGATCGAGCTGCTCCTTGAGGATGACGACGTCGCCCTGCACCTCGTAGCCGGCCGCCTCGACGACGTTGAGCCCCTCGTTGAGGATGAGCTCCTGGCCGGGCTTGAGCGTCTCCACCTTGATGGCGGGGTGGATGTTGACCTTCACCTTGCGTCCCTGCGACAGGATGTTGACCGTGGCGTCCTCGTTGGCGGAGAGGTACACGCCGTACGTCGAGGGCGGCGCGCACAGCTTGTCGACCTCTTCCTTGAGCGCGGTGATCTGCTCGCGCGCCTCGTACAGCGCGTTGACGAGCTTCTCGTTCTGATTGAACGCCTGCACGAGCTGACGGTTTGCCTCGCGCAGCTTGTTCTCGAGCACCATGAAATCCTTCGGTGTGTCCTCGAGCTTCCGGCGCAGGTGCACCGTCTCGGCCTCGAGTGAGCGAACGTAGGCCTGGAGGTCCTGGAGCTGGATCTCGTACTCCGTGAGCCGACGGCGCGTACTCGAATCGGACATGGACGCGGGGAGGAATTTCGAGAAGCCTTCGCGACTCGGGCTACTCTTCTTGTCGAACTCCTTCATAGCCCATCCCTTCTCACTGGACCCCCTGTGTGCCGCTCGGGCGTGAACGCCCTGACTCGTGACCGAGTATAGGCGGCGGTGAAAAAGAAAGTCAAGGTTGTCAGCCCCTTCGGCGTCGTTCACGCCGTTGATTTCGCATGGCGATCCTCGATCGGAGCAAAATCCGTACCGATGGCCCCCGCCTGCGCTCGCCCTCGAAACGGCTAGCGCGCGCGGGGGGTTCCGTCTATAAAGACGGCGATGGAGCCCGGGGCGCTTCCCACGATGCGCCGTGCGCTGACGAGTTTCGTGCTGCCGCTGACGCTTTTCGTCGCGTGCCCGGGCCCTGCCCACGCGCAGGCGCGCAAGGAGCTGCGCGTGGGCGTCGCCGGCGTGCCCGCCCAGCTCGATCCGGCCGCCGCCCTCGACGGCGCCGCGCCGCTCATCGCGCGGCAGGTCTTCGACACGCTGCTCGCCTACCGCGAAGGTTCTACCGAAGTCGAGCCGGCGCTGGCGACCCGGTGGACGGTGTCGCGCGACGGATTGGTCTGGACATTCTCGCTGCGCGAGGGCGTGCGCTTCCACGACGGCACCCCGGTGAGCGGCCCCGAGGTGGCGGCCAGCTTCGAGCGCCAGCTCGCGCCCGACGCCGGCGGCTCCGTGTGGCCTGCGCTGCTACGCGGGCGCCCCGGCGTGGTGAAAGAGGTGCGGGCACCCGATGCCCGGACGGTGCAGTTCGTGCTGTTCCAGCCCTACGCGCCGCTGCTCACCGTGCTCGCCCACCCGGGGCTGGGGGTGGCCCGCGTGTCCGGCGACCGGTTCGTCGGCAGCGGCCCCTACCGCGTCGTGGACGCCTCGGCCGGCCGGGTGGCGCTCGAGGCCGTGCCCGGCTACTGGGGCGGGCCGAGCCGGACCGAGCGCATCGTCTTCCTCGAGGTGAGCGGCGACGACAACGCCGAGGCCGAGTTCGACGCCCGCTCGCTCGACGTGTGGTTCCCGCCGGGGCCCCCGCGGCGGATGACCGGCGCCCTGTCCACGCCGGGACTGCGCATCGGCTATCTCGCGTTCCAGACGGAGAAGGAGCCGTTCTCGCGCAAGAAGATCCGCCACGCGGTGGCGGCGGCGCTCGATCCGGCCGTCGTGGGCGTGGCGCTCGAGAACGCGGCGGTGCCGCTGCAGTCGTTCCTGCCCCCCGGCGTGTGGGCGCGCCGCGAGGGCAGCCCGCTGCTCGGGGGCACGCGCGAGCAGGTGCGGACGCTGCTGGCGGACGGCGGGTGGCCCAAGGGCCACAAGCCGACGATGCTCGCGCCGGAGGAGGCGACGCCGGTGAACTTCCCGCGGCTGGCCGCCACGCTGGAGGCCGCGCTCGGCGCCGCCGACATCCCGGTGCAGGTGCGCACGGGCTCGTTCGACTCGGTCCGGGCGGCGCTGCAGGCCGGCGACCACGACATGGCGCTGGTCGAAGCCTCGGTGACGGGCGGTGATCCGCACCTGCTGCTGTTCCCGCTCTCCACCAGCGAGGGGGCCTCGCGGGGCCCGCGCGCGCTCAACTATTCCTTCTATCGCAACCCCCGGCTGGACGACATGCTCGGCCGCGCCAGCCAGCTCTCGTCGCGGCCCGAGCGGGCGCGCCTCTATCAGCGCGTGCAGGCGGTGCTGGCGGACGAGCTGCCGTGGCTGCCGCTCTACGTGCGGCTCGTCTGGGGCGTGGCGCGTCCCGAGGTGCAGAACCTCCGCCTGCACCCGACCGGCTTTCACCGGCTCAATACCGTCAGCCTGGACGCCTTCCCCGGCCTGCAGCGCTGAGCGGCGCGCCGCCCGACGCCCTCGGGCGATTCGCCGCGGGCCCTCACCGCCCGCCCGCCGCAAGTGGCCGTCGTCGCACGCGCGCGACCTGGCATCGCGGTTGCCATGTGATCGGCCCATGGCGTATTCGGGCGGGGCGTGCGGAGACCGGGGACACGACGACGCGGCCGCGGAGCGGTACGAGGGCACCGGCAGCGTGATCGCGATCCTCCTGATCGTGGTGGCGCTGGCCGCGACGGCGGAAGTCGTCGCCGGTCGCGCGGTGGTGACCCCCGAGCCGCCGCGCGCGTCGGCGTCGGAGCCCCTCGCGCAGGCGGACGCCGCGCGCTGAGCGGACGCGGCACCCCGCCGCCTCGCGCGTCGTTGCGCGGCGGCGTATCCTCGTGCTAGAAAAGTCGGGATCGCCCCCTGTTCCTCTCCCGGGGGCGCCCGTCTCTCAACCGATGCCGTCGATCGCCGAGACCGCCACGGAGCTGATCCAGTGGGTGTTCCCCGAGCACGCGGGCGCGCCCGGGCAGATCCACGGCGGTCGCATGATGCAGTGGATCACCCAGGCGGGGACGATGGCGGCGGCGCGGGTCGCGCACGGCACGGTGGTCCTCGGCGCGATGGACGACATCGACTTCCTCCACCCCGTGAAGGTCGGCCAGATTGCCATCCTGCGCGCCCAGGTCGAGTACGTCGGCACCTCGTCGCTCGAGGTCGGCGTGCGCGTGTGGGGCGAGGACGTAGCCACCGGCCACCGCACGGTGACGCTCAACTCGCACCTCGTGTTCGTCCGCGTGGACGAGGACGCCAAGCCGCGTCCGGTCGGGGCGGCGATCGAGCCGCGCGACGCCGCCGAGCGGGCGCTGGTGGAGGCGGCCCGCGCCCGGCGCGAGCAGCGGCTGGCGCGCTTCGCCGACCGCGCCGGGCGCGCGCCCGACATGGACGCCGGCGGCGACGAGGACCTCTCGTGGCGGTTCGAGTCGGCGCGCTCGGTGCTGCCCGACGACGCGCTCTTCGGCAACATGATGTTCCCCGGCAAGATGCTGATGGAGCTCGACGAGGCCGGCGGGATCCTCTCGATGCGCTACTGCAAGGGATTCGTGATGACGGCGTGCCTGGACGCCATGGACTTCTACACTCCGATCTGGACGCACGAGGTGGTGACGTTCAAGGCCGGCCTCAACCACGTGGGCAGCTCGTCGCTGGAGATCGGCGTCAAGGTGCTGGCCGAGAAGCCGTGGACGGGCGAGGTGCGCCACGCCTGCACGGCCTTCCTCACCTACGTGCACCTGGGGGCCGACCTGCGGCCACGGCCGTGCCGCCCGTACGCGCCGGGCACCGCCGCCGAGCGGCGGCGCTGGCAGACCGCCCTCGTCCGGCGCGAGCGCCGGCAGGAGCGCGTCAAGCGGCTGAAGGCGACCCTCACCAACGAATAGAAGCGGGATAACGAGGGCTGCCACGGCTTCGCCGGGGCGGCCCGAGCACTGGGAGTTTGGGGGCCATTTCGGGGCCCCCATCTCCAGACGAGGACTGGACGATGTCAGGGCATTCCCGGTGGTCACAGATCAAGCGCAAGAAGGGCAAGGCCGACGTGCAGCGCGGCAAGCTCTTCTCCAAGATCCTTCGCGAGATCACGGTCGCCGCCAAGGGCGGGGGCGGTGACCCCAAGGGCAACATGCGGCTGAAGGCGGCGATCGAGTCCGCCAAGGAAGTCAACATGCCGCAGGACAACATCAAGCGGGCGGTCCAGAAGGGCACCGGCGAGCTGCCCGGCGAGTCCTACGAGGAGATCATCTACGAGGGCTACGCCCCCGGCGGGGTGGCGGTGATGGCCCAGGTCCTCACCGACAACCGCAACCGCACCGCGCCCGAGATCCGGCACGTGTTCGAGAAGGGCGGGGGCAACATGGGCGCCTCCGGCTCGGTGGCGTGGATGTTCGAGCGCAAGGGGATCATCCTCGTGGACGCCGAGAAGATCGGCGAGGACGACCTGCTGGCGAAGGCGCTCGACGCCGGCGCCACCGACATGCGCCGTGCCGAAAAAATGTACGAGATCACGACCGGGCCTGCTGAAATGGAGGCCGTGCGCGACGCGCTCGCCAGGGGCGGCGCGCCGATCGCCGAGGCCCAGGTGACGTACGTGCCGCAGTCGACGGTCCGGGTCGAGGGCGCGACGGCCACGTCGGTGGTGCGCCTGATCGAGGCGCTGGAGGATTTGGACGACGTCCAGCACGTGTACGCCAACTACGACATTCCCGACGAGGTCCTCGAGGCCATCTCGGCTGCCTAGCCCGGCCTCCGGCCTGCGGGTCCTCGGCGTCGATCCCGGCCTCGTCGGCACCGGCTGGGGGCTCGTCGAGGGCGGCGCCACCCGGGCCGCCGTCGTCGCCAGCGGCGTCATCGTCACCTCCGCCGAGCACACCCTGGAGACGCGCGTCCACCAGATCTACGACGGCATCGCCCGGGTGCTGGCCGAGCACGCCCCTGCGCTCCTCGTGCTCGAGGACCTGTACACCGAGTACAAGTTTCCGCGCACGGCCCTCCTGATGGCGCATGCGCGCGGGGTCATCTGCCTGGCCGCCCGCCAGCGCGAGGTGGCCGTGCTGGCGCTGGCGCCCGCCGAGGTCAAGCGCGCGATCGCCGCGCACGGCGCCGCCTCCAAGGCGCAGATCCAGACCGCGGTGCAGCGGCTGCTGGGGCTGGCGGCGGCGCCGCGCCCCTCCCACATCGCCGACGCGCTGGCGCTGGCGCTCACCGGGCTGTCGCGCCGGGGAGGGCGCCTCGGGTGATCGCCACCCTCACGGGCCGGCTGCGCCGGCGGCTCGAGGACCGCGTCGTGCTGGAGGTCGGCGGGGTCGGCTACGAGATCTACCTGCCGCCGCTCACGCTGAAGGCGGTCGAGGGGGCCACCGCCGACGCCGGGGACAAGGCGAGCGAGCTGCAGCTCGCGATCCACTACCACGCGACGCGCGACCAGCCCCGGCCCGTGCTCATCGGCTTCACCTCCGACCTCGACAAGGAGTTCTTCGAGCGGCTCATCACGGTGAAGGACATCGGGCCGATGGTCGCCGCCCGTGCGCTCGCGGCGCCGGTGGCCGAGCTGGCGGCGGCGATCGCGCGGCAGGACGAGAAGTACCTGCGCGCGCTGCCGGGCATCGGGCCGCAGAAGGCGAAGAACATCGTCGCCCAGCTCCAGGCCAAGGTCGCCAAGTTCGCCCTCGCCCGCGAGGGCGCGGTGACCGAGCCGGTCGCCGGCGGGCCGCCGCCCGGCGACGCCGAGGGGCTGCGCGAGATGGTGTGGGAGGTCCTCGTCAAGCAGCTCGGCCATCGCCCGACCGAGGCCTCCCAGCTCATCACCGACGCGCTCCGGCGGCGACCCGACGTGGTGACGGCGGAGGACCTCTTCGACGAGATCTACCGCGGCCAGCCGGGCGCCAAGGCGAGGTCGTGAGCGTGGCGGCCGAGGAGAGCCCGATGCTCAGCCGCGCGGCGGCGCCCGAGGAGGCGCAGTTCGAGCGCCAGCTGCGCCCGCGCACCTTCGCCGAGTACGTCGGCCAGGAGCAGGCGGTGGCCAGCCTGCGCGTGTCCGTGGAGGCCGCGCGGATGCGCAGCGAGTGCGTGGACCACGTGCTGCTCTACGGGCCCCCCGGCCTCGGCAAGACCACGCTGGCCGGCATCATCGCCAACGAGATGGGGACCAACCTCGTCACGACCGCGGGCCCGGCCATCGAGCGCGGCGGCGATCTCGTCGGCATGCTGAGCAACCTGAGCGAGAAGGACGTGTTCTTCATCGACGAGATCCATCGGCTGCCGCGCGTCGTGGAGGAGCTGCTCTATCCGGCAATGGAGGACTTCGCGGTCAACCTCGTCATGGAGAAGGGGCTGCACGCGCGCTCGATCAAGCATCGGCTGGCGTCGTTCACGCTGGTCGGCGCGACCACGCGCCCCGGCATGCTGTCGGCGCCGCTGCGCGAGCGGTTCGGCATCTTCCACCATCTCGACTTCTACTCGGAGGCCGAGCTCACGCGCATCGTCACGCGCTCGGCGGCCATCCTCGACACGCGCATCGACCCGGCGGGGGCGCGGGAGATCGCCCGGCGCGCCCGGGGGACGCCCCGCGTCGTCAATCGCCTGCTCCGCCGGGTGCGCGACTACGCGCAGGTCAGCGGCGACGGCGCCGTCGCCGAGGCCATCGCGCGCGACTCGCTCGACCGCGAGGGCGTGGACACGCGCGGCCTCGATCGTCTCGACCGCCGCTTCCTCACCGCCATCGTCGAGATCTACAACGGCGGCCCCGCCGGCCTCGAGGCGCTGGCGGCGACGATCAACGACGACGCCGAGACGCTGGCCGAGCTGGTGGAGCCCTATCTGCTGAAGATCGGCTTCCTCGTGCGCACGCCGACCGGGCGCCGGGTGACGCGCGAGGCCTACGCCCACCTCGGCAAGCAGCCGCCGGGGGGGACGACCGGGCAGGGAGCGCTCTTTGAGTGAGACCAGCCCCGCCGCGCTCGGCCGCGTGCTGATCGTCCTCGGCCTGGTGGTCACCGGCGTCGGCGGTCTCCTGGTACTGGCCGACCGCCTGCCGTGGATCGGGCGGCTGCCCGGCGACATCTCGTTCCAGCGGGGCCCGTGGTCCATCTACGTCCCGCTCGGCACCTCGATCGTCCTCAGTCTCGTGCTCACGCTGGTGCTCTGGCTGATCGGCCGCCGGTGACGCGCGCGAGGGCGGCGGTCGGCGCGGCCGTGCTCCTGGCCCTCGGCGCGGCGGCGCCGGCGGCGGCGATCGAGCGCATCCGCGTCGCGATCACCGACAACGCGCGCGCGGTGGAGGTGCGCGGCGTGGACGTCGAGGTCAGCGACCTCGGCGGCTGCGCGCCGTGTCCCGCCGCCGCCCGCCGGGCCGTCGTGCGCGCCACCGTGAGCGGGGGGACGGTGGACATCGACGGCGCGCGCGCCGCCGGCTTCCGGCTGTCGAGCGAGCGGCCGATCCGCTTCAACGGCCGTGAGTACACCGCGCCGCTGGACGTCGTCCGCAACGGCGAGGGGCTCGCCCTCGTCAGCGACCTGCCGCTCGAGGACTACGTGGCCGGCGTGCTGCGGGCGGAGGCGGGCGAGAAATGGCCGCTCGAGGCGCTGCGTGCCCAGGCCATCGTCGCGCGCACCTACGCGGCCTACCAGCGGTCCATCGCCGGCAACCGGCCGTACCACATCGTCGCGTCCACCGCGAACCAGCAGTACGCCGGCCGGGTCGCGGCCTCCTCGCCGATCTGGGGCGCCGTGCGCGAGACCACCGGCCAGGTGCTGCTCTGGGAGGGCGAGCTCTTCCCGGCCTTCTACCACACCGAGAGCGGCGGCTACACCGAGGATCCCCGGATGGTGTTCGCCGCCCGCAACATGCCCGCCCTCAAGCCGGTGCGGTGCGAGTTCTCCGCCGGCTCGCCCCACTTCTACTGGGCGCTCGACGTGAAGCTGACCGACCTCGCGGAGATCTTGCGGAAGAACGAGGTGACGGTCGGCAGCGTCACCGGCGTCGAGGTGACCGAGCGGACGCCGTCGCTGCGGGCGGCCGCCGTCACCGTGCACGGCGCCCGCGGCAGCGTGAAGCTGCGCGGCAACGATTTCCGGCGCATGCTCGGCTACGACACGTTCAAGTCCACGCTGTTCGCGGTGGCGGTGGACACGCAGGTGGCGCACTTCTCCGGGCGCGGCTACGGTCACGGCGTGGGCATGTGCCAGTGGGGCGCCAAGGGCATGGCCGAGCAGGGCTACACCGCCCGCAAGATTCTGGAGTTCTACTACCCCGGCACCGTCCTCAGCGCCCTCGACCGCACCGCGAGATGAGCGCAGCCACGCGTGTCTAGCTCAGGCCACCCGCCGCGGCCACATCGTGTCTAGCTCAGGCCACCCACGGCGCGAGCCGGTCTCCAACCCTCCGATACAGTATCCCGACTTCGAGAAGGTCGACATGCGCGTCGGCGTCGTCGTGGACGCCGAGGAGTTTCCCCAGGCCCGCCGCCCCGCCTTCAAGCTGACCATCGACCTCGGCCCCCTCGGCGTGAAGCGCTCGAGCGCGCAGATCACCGCGCACTACCGGCCGGCCGACCTCGTGGGCCGCCACGTCGTCGCCGTCGTGAATTTCCCGCCCAAGCAGATCGGTCCGTTCGTCTCCGAGGTGCTGGTGCTCGGCGCCTACGACGACGCCGGCGAGGTGATCCTGCTCCACCCGGATCGGGCCGTCCCGCCCGGCTCCCGCATCGGCTAGAACTCCCACACGAAGCCGGCGCGGGCGGCCCAGTCGAACTGCCGGGCCGGCGTGATCGGCAGCTGCACGCCGAGGCGCAGGGTGGTGCCGGGCAGCGGCTTGAGGTTGATGCCCGGCGTGAGATAGACCTGCGTCCGGCCGACCGGCGCGTCGGGCTCGTCCTCGCCGCGGACCGGCGTGACCGTCGTCAGCTCGAGCAGCGGGACGAACGTGCGATGCAGCAGCCAGCCGGCCGCCACGCCGGCGGTGAGCTGCTCCTCGCGCTGGCCCGGCACGTGGGCGTTGAGGTTCCACTCGTCGGCGATCTCGGAGAGCACCTCGATCGGCCCCGCCCCGAAGGCGGCGGTCACGAATGGCTCGATGGCGGCTTGGCCGCCGAGGCCGCGCCGCTCGGAGCCGGCCGGAAGCTTGCCCGCGAAGCCGACGGCCACGAGGATGCGCGGCTGCAACGAGCGGAAGATCTGGTACTTGGTCTCGATCTCGAGATCGCCGACGCCGATCTGGCCGGAGGTGTCGCGGGGATCGGCGAAGATCAACGGCACCTCGATCTCGAGCTGCCAGCGCGGAAGGAGCGGGAACTCGACCGCCGCCGACAGCTCGCTCAGGCGGCCGCCGCGACCCCGCTCGTGGTTGAAGCGAAACTCCAGCTCGCGCTCGACGACGGGCCGGCGGGTCAGCAGCGGGTAGAAGAACTCGATCGTCGGCTCCTCGTCGTCGGCGGCGACCGCGGGACCGGCGCCGGCCGCCAGCAGCATCAGGACGAGGATCGGAACGTGTCGAAGGCTCACGAGCACCTCCATCGCGCGCGGTGGGCCGCGCCGGGTCCGGGGCTCGCTGCCTGGAAGCGGAGGCCGCTTCGCGGGTGGCTGGCTGGTTGACGGTTACTTCGTCAGGATGAGCTTGTTGGCCCGCGTGATGCGCAGGCGATACTCCTCGGCGCCGTGGCGGATCAGGATCTCGCGCCGGCCGCCGAACAGCGCGGCGGTCGTCAGCACCGGCCGCGCCGGAGCGACGGCGGCGTCGTCGGCCCGCCTCTCGCCGGCCGGGCGCCCGTCGGCGCTCACGAGCCCGTCAGCGCGCCGGCGGTCGGCGTCGGCTTGGAGCGCGACCGCGTGCCCGACCGGGAGCCGGGCTCGGCGCCCGCGCGCAGCACGAGGGCGCCGGCGACGAGCAGGTAGAACAGCCAGCCGCCGACCTCGACCAGCGAGGGGCGCGCCCGGTAGCCGAGCAGTCCGCCGAGGAAGCTCCCGATGCCGCCGTCGTCGCGCAGAAGACGCGACGTGTCCCACAGGGCCTCGGCCGTCGGCAGCACCCCGAGTCCCTGCAGCTTGCCCAGCCCCGTGCTGAAGAGTCCGGCCGCCACCAGCAGGAGCAGCACCGTCGTGACGCCGAAGAAGGTGCGCAGGCTGACCTGGCGGCCGCCGCGGAAGATCGCCCAGCCGAGCGCCGTCGCCACCGCCACGCCACCGACGCCGCCGACGACGGCGGGCCAGCCGCTCGCCGAGCCGGCCTGGGCGACGAGGCCCCACAGGAAGAGCACGGTCTCGGCGCCCTCGCGGAAGACCCCGGTGAAGGCGATGAGTCCGATCATCCACAGCCGCCGGCTGGAGCGGGCTTCCTCCAGCCGCTCGACGAGGTCGGCGCGCACCGCGCTGGCGTTGCGGCGCATCCACCAGCCGTGCCAGGTGAGCAGCGCGACGGCGCCGAAGATCACGACCGTCGCCACCACGTCGGGGCCGACGTCGAGGAGGGGACCGGACGCGTACGTCACCGCGACGCCCATCGCCACGCTGGCCAGCAGGCCGAGGCCGGCGCCGGCGGTCACGTACCGGGTCTGGGCGCCGGCGCCGATGCGGTGCAGGTAGGTGTAGACGATGCCGAGCAGGAGGGCGGCCTCGAAGCCTTCGCGCAGCGTGACGACGAAGGTGGCGCCCATGGCCTACTCGGCGACGATCCGGCCCTTCGCCGTCGTCTCGTGGTACTCGCCGACGAAGGAGTAGCGGCCGGCCTTGAGCGCCGGCATCCGCAGGCGGACGGTCTTGCCGCCCGGGATGACCTTCTCGATGCGCAGGTCCTTGCTCTCGAACTCCTCGGGGCCGGCGTCCTTGTTGGTGATGACGAGGACGAACGGCGCCCCGGCCTTCACGCGGATCTCCTCGGGGTCGAAGCGGTTCTTCTCGATGACGAGCGGGACCTCGGCGGGATCGGCGGCCAGCGCCGGCAGGGCAGCGACGAGGAGCAGCGACAGCGACAGCGCGCGCGCGAGCGACGTCATCGGGTCTCCTTCCGGCGGCGGCAGTCCTGACCGGCGCGGGGTTAGGTATACCTAATGTTAAAAAACATGTCAACCTCAGTTTGAGGGGGCCTCCCCGGGCCCGCCTGGGCGTGTACACTGGCTCGTCGTGGACCTCGCCGACTTCGATTACGAGCTGCCGGCGGCGGCGATCGCCCAGGCGCCGCCGCCGACGCGCGACGGCGGCCGCCTGCTGGTCGTCGATCGCGGGCGGGGGACGCTGGCCGACCGCCACGTGACCGACCTGCCCGAGCTCCTGCGTCCGGGCGACTGCCTGGTGGTCAACGACTCGCGCGTGATTCCGGCGCGGGTGCTGGCCGAGGACGGTGCCGGGCGCGCCGTGGAGCTGCTCTTCATCGAGGCGCAGACGCCCACGCGCTGGCGCGCCCTCGTCCGCCCGGGGCGCCGCTGCCGGCCGGGCGTCGCGCTCCACGCGGGGGGCGCGCGGCTGACCGTCGTCGCCGTCGCCGAGGACGGCGCCCGCGTGGTCGAGCGCGCCGACGGCACGATCGACGATCTGCTCGCCGCCCACGGGCTGCCGCCACTGCCGCCGTACATCGCGCGCCACGCCAAGCCCGCGCCCGAGGACTGGGAGCGCTACCAGACGGTGTACGCGCGCGCGGCCGGCTCGGTGGCGGCGCCGACGGCGGGGCTGCACTTCTCGGACGCGCTGCTGGCGCGGCTGCGGGCGGGCGGCGTGGAGATCCACGCGGTGACGCTGCACGTGGGCCCGGCCACGTTCCGCCCCATCACGACCGCCCGCGTCGAGGCGCACGCGCTGCCGGGGGAGCGGGCGGTGGTGGACCCCGCCACCGCCGCCGCCGTCAACGCCGCCCGCGCCGAGGGGCGGCGCGTGATCGCGGTGGGCACCACGGTGACGCGCGCGCTCGAGAGCGCGGTGGACGCCGCCGGCCGGGTCGGCCCGCTCGACGGCGAGGCGACCGCCTATCTGAAACCGGGGGCGCGGTTCCGGGCGGTCGACGCGCTGCTGACCAACTTCCACCTGCCGCGCTCGTCGCTGCTCGTGCTGGTGGCCGCCTTCGCCGGCCGCGAGCTGGTCCTGCGCGCCTATCGCCACGCGCTCGCCGCCGGCTATCGCTTCTATTCCTACGGCGACGCCACCCTGCTCGTATGACCGGCGCGATCGGGCCGTGACGCCGCTGGCATTCGAGCTGCTCGCGACCGACGGCGCCGCCCGCCGCGGGCGGCTCACGACGCCCCACGGCGTGGTGGAGACGCCGGCGTTCATGCCGGTGGGCACGCGCGGGGCGGTGAAGAGCCTGAGCCCCGACGACCTGCGCGCGGCCGGCGCGCAGATCGTCCTCAGCAACACGTACCACCTGCTGGTGCGCCCGGGCCCCGACCTCGTGCGCGAGCTCGGGGGGCTGCACCGCTTCATGGGGTGGGACGGGCCGATCCTGACCGACTCCGGCGGCTACCAGGTCTTCAGCCTCGCGCGGCTGCGCAAGCTCACCGAGGAGGGGGTCGAGTTCCGCTCGCCGTCCGACGGCGCCACGCACTTCCTGTCGCCCGAGCGCGTCGTGGAGATCCAGCGGGCGCTGGGCGTGGACATCATGCACCCGCTCGACGAGTGCCTGGCCTATCCCGCCTCCCGCGAAGACACCGCGCGCTCGCTCGCGCTGACGCTGCGCTGGGCGGCGCGCGCGCGGGCCGCCGCCCGCGCGGCCGGCCCCGGCCCCGCCCTGTTCGGGATCGTGCAGGGGGGCTTTCACGACGACCTGCGCGCGCGGGCGGTGGCGGAGACGGTCGCGCTCGGCTTCGACGGCTACGCGCTCGGCGGCCTGGCGGTCGGCGAGCCCAAGCCGCTCATGCGCGACCTGACCGAGGCGGTGGCGGGCGCGCTGCCGGCCGACCGGCCGCGCTACCTGATGGGCGTCGGCAAGCCCGAGGACCTGGTGGAGTCGGTCGCGCGCGGTGTGGACATGTTCGACTGCGTGCTGCCCACGCGCAACGCCCGCAACGGCCAGGCGTTCACCGCCGACGGCCCGGTGACGCTCAAGCAGGCGCGGTGGACGCGGGACCCCGCGCCGCTCGCCGCCGACTGTCCGTGCTACGCGTGCCGGCGGTTCTCGCGCGCCTACCTGCGCCACCTGTTCATGGCCGACGAGCTGCTCGTCTACCGGCTCCTGTCGCTGCACAACCTGCACTTCTTCCTCGGCCTGATGGCGGCGATGCGCGCGGCCATCGCCGAGGGCGCGTTCCGGCCATTCCACGCTCGGTTTTTCGAGCGTTATGCAGTATCATCCGAATCCCGATGAACCTCGCCCACGCCGCCGACATCGCCTACGCCGCTGCCGCGCCGCCCGGCGGCGGTGGTGGTATGGGTGCGATCGCGCAGCCGCTCATCCTCTTCGGCGCGATGTTCGCGATCTTCTACTTCATCGTGCTGCGGCCGCAGCAGAAGCAGAAGGCGGACCGGGAGCGCATGCTGTCCGCGCTGAAGAAGGGCGACCGGGTGGTGACGAGCAGCGGCATGCACGGGACCGTCACCGGGATCGGCGAGCACACGGTCACCCTGCGCGTGGCCGACCAGGTGAAGCTCGAGTTCGACCGCGCGTCGATCGGCCGCGTCGTGGAGGTCACGGGCGACAAGGATGCCTAGGCGTCTCTGGTTCCGCGTCGGGCTCGTCGCGGTGGTGGTGGTGCTCTCGATCTTCTACCTGTACCCGCCCAAGAAGCGGATCAACCTCGGCCTCGACCTCCAGGGGGGCATCCACCTCGTGCTCGGCGTGGACGTGGACAAGCACGTCGCCAGCCAGACCGAGCGGGCGGCCGAGGATCTCAAGAACGGCCTCGAGAAGAAGGGCATCGGCGTGCGGAAGGTGGCGCGCGAGGGGCTTTCCTCCGTCGGCGTCGAGCTGGCCAACCCCGCCAACTGGAACGACGCGCTCACCGTCGCCGCCGAGCTCCCGGCGCTCGACGTGAGCGAGCGCGACGAGAAGGCGGGCCGGTTCACGCTGGCCATGCGCGAGCGGGTGGTCAGCCAGCTCCGCGACGACGCCGTCCGCCAGGGCGTGGAGACGATCCGCAACCGCGTGGACCAGTTCGGCGTGGCCGAGCCCACCATCACCCGGCAGGGCGCCGACCGTATCCTCATCCAGCTGCCGGGGGTCCAGGATCCCGAGCGCGCCAAGGCGCTGATCGGCAAGACCGCGCTGCTCGAGTTCAAGCTGCTCGACGAGCAGACGCCCGTCGAGCAGGCGCTCGCCGGCCGGATGCCGGAGACCTCGGAGATCCTCTACCAGCGGCGGGTGGACAAGGAGACGAAGGCCGAGCGCAAGCAGGCCTACGTCGTCCAGAAGCGCACGCTGCTCACCGGCGCCGAGCTGACGCGGGCCGAGGTGTCGTCCGACCCGAACTCCCCCGGCAACTGGCAGGTGGCGATCGAGTTCACCGCCACCGGCGCCCGCATCTTCGGCGACGTCACCGAGCAGAACGTCGGGCACCACCTCGCGATCATCCTGGACGGCAACCTGTACTCGGCCCCGCGCATCAACGAGCGCATCCCGGGCGGCCGCGCGGTCATCACCGGCCAGTTCTCGGTGGAGGAGGCGCGCGACCTCGCCATCGTGCTGCGGGCGGGCGCGTTGCCCGCGCCGGTGACCATCCTCGAGGAGCGCACGGTCGGCCCGTCGCTCGGCGCCGACTCGATCCGGCAGGGGATGATCGCCATTCTGGGATCGGCGGCGGCCGTCGTCGTCTTCATGCTGTTCTACTACCGGCTGTCCGGCCTCATCGCCGACGTGGCTCTCGTGCTGAACCTCGTGATCCTCCTCGCCTCGATGGCGGCCTTCGGCGCCACCCTCACGCTGCCCGGGATCGCCGGCATCGCGCTGACCATCGGCATGGCGGTGGACACCAACATCCTGATCTTCGAGCGCATCCGGGAGGAGCTGCGGGTGGGCAAGAGCCCGCGCTCGGCGATCGAGGCCGGCTTCCATCGCGCGCTCCGGACGATCATCGACACGCACCTGACCGTCATGGTGACGGCGGCCATCCTCTACAACTTCGGCACCGGCCCCGTGAAGGGCTTCGCCGTCTCGCTCTTCGTCGGTCTCGCGGCCAGCCTGTTCACCGCGTACTTCTTCACGCGGCTCCTCTTCGACCTCATCTACATGGGGCGCCGGAAGGTCGAGACGGTCTCCATATGATCGAGCTGTTCCGCACCCCCAGCTACAACTTCATCGGCAAGCGGAAGTGGGCGTACATCGTCTCGATCGCCATCACGGTGATCGGGCTGGCATCGCTCGCCACCCGCGGCCTGCACTACGACATCGACTTCACCGGCGGCACGCTCGTCCAGGTGCGATTCGAGCAGCCGCCCGCGGTCGGCGCCATCCGCGCCGGGCTGACCCGCATCAAGCTGGGCGAGAGCATCATCCAGCAGTTCGGCGACCCGCGGGAGTTCATCATCCGGCTGTCGCTGGCCGCCACCTCGTCCGAGGAGCTGGGCAAGCGTGTCGAGAGCGCGCTCCAGCAGGAGACCGCCCTGGGCCGCTTCGAGATCCGCCGGGTGGAGTTCGTGGGACCGCAGGTTGGCAAGGAGCTGCAGTGGCAGGCGGTGCAGGCGGTCCTCGTCGGTCTCATCGGCATCCTCCTCTACATCGCCCTGCGCTTCGACCTCAAGGGCGGTGTGGCGGCGGTCGTCGCCGTCTTCCACGACGTGCTGGTGTGCCTGGGGGCGATCTCGCTCGCCGGGCGCGAGTTCTCGCTGCCGGTCCTCGCCGCGCTGCTGACGATCATCGGCTTCTCGGTCAACGACACGATCGTGGCCTACGACCGGCTGCGCGAGAACCGCGGCAAGTTCATCCCCAAGGGCAAGACGTTCGCCGAGCAGATGAACGATGCGGTCAACCAGACACTCTCGCGGACCGTGCTGACCTCGCTGACGGTGTTCCTGTCGGCGGCCATCCTCCTCTTCTTCGGCGGCAAGACGCTGGAGGATTTCGCCTTCGTGCTCTTCGTCGGGGTCATCACCGGCACCTATTCCACGACGTACGTGGCGGCCTCGCTCGTGGTGGACTGGACGAACTACGCGGAAGGGCGGCTCGGGCGCGGAAAAAAAGCGGTGGCAAAGGCGTAGGAAGTCCGTAAAATCGTATGATTACACAGAGGTTGCTGCTCCGTGACCCAGCTGGAGACGCTGATCGAGGAGATTCCGAAGTATCAGCCGGGGGCCGACCTGGAGGTGCTGGAGCGCGCCTACCGATTCTCTGAGATCTCCCACCGGGGCCAGCAACGGGCCTCGGGCGAGCCGTACCTCTCCCACCCCCTCGAGGTCGCGCATCTGCTGGTCGGCTTCAAGATGGACGTCACCACGGTGACGGCCGGCCTGCTCCACGACGTCCTCGAGGACACCGACGCCACCAAGGAGCAGCTCGCGCGCGAGTTCGGCAAGGAGATCGCCGACCTCGTGGACGGCGTCACCAAGATCGGCAAGCTGGCGTTCTCCTCGCGCGAGGAGCGGCAGGCCGAGAACTTCCGCAAGATGCTGGTGGCGATGGCGCGCGACCTGCGCGTGCTCATGATCAAGCTCGCCGACCGGCTGCACAACATGCGGACGCTCGACTACCTGCCGCCCGAGAAGGCCCGCAAGATCTCCCAGGAGACGCTCGACATCTACGCGCCGCTCGCCCACCGACTCGGCATGGCCAAGGTCAAGGCCGAGCTGGAGGACCTCGCCCTGCGCGCGCTCCAGCCCGAGGACTACCTCGACCTGCAGCGGCGGGTGGTCAAACGGCGGATGGAGCGCGAGGCCGACATCAACCAGGTCATCTCCTTTCTCGAGCAGAAGCTGCGCGAGGTGGGGATCGAGTCGCAGATTCGCGGGCGGCCCAAGCACTTCTTCTCGATCTGGAAGAAGATGCACGACCAGGGCCGCGAGTTCGACGAGATCTACGACCTGACGGCGGTGCGGGTCATCACCGGCTCCGTCCGCGACTGCTACGGCACGCTGGGCGTCGTGCACTCCCTGTGGAAGCCCGTGCCGGGCCGCTTCAAGGACTTCGTCGCGATGCCGAAGGTCAACATGTACCAGTCGCTCCACACGACGGTCATCGGCCCCAAGGGCGACCCGGTGGAGATCCAGATCCGGACCTGGGAGATGCACCGGATCGCCGAGGAGGGCATCGCCGCCCACTGGCTCTACAAGGAGAAGAGGTCCGGCAAGGACAAGGCGGACGAGTCGCTCCTGTGGCTGCGCCAGCTCCTCGAGAATCAGCAGGACACCAAGGACCCCGCCGAGTTCCTCGACAGCGTCCGCGTGGACCTCTTCCCGGAGGAGGTGTACGTCTTCACCCCCAAGGGCGACGTGAAGGCGCTGCCGGAGGGCGCCACGCCGATCGATTTCGCCTACGCGGTGCACACCAAGGTCGGCGAGCACACCGTGGGCGCCAAGGTCAACGGCAAGCTGGTGCCGCTGCGCTACACCCTCCGCCAGGGCGACATCGTGGAGATCGTCACCTCGTCCGGCCAGCACCCCAGCCGCGACTGGCTCAAGATCGTCAAGTCGTCGCGGGCGCGCTCGAAGATCAACCAGTGGCTGAAGGTCGAGGAGCGCGCGCGGTCCATCGAGCTGGGGCGCGAGATGTTCGAGCGCGAGGCCAAGAAGTACCGGCTGAACCCGACCGCGCTGCTCGGCGGCGACGAGATGACGCGGGCGGTGTCCGACCTCGGCTATCCGGCGCCCGACGACGTGCTGGCCGCGATCGGCTACGGCAAGGCGTCGGTGCACCAGCTCCTCAACCGGCTGGCGCCCGGCGCCACGCTGGAGACCGAGCGTGCGAAGCCGGCGGCGGCGGGGGCGCGCAAGGCCGACCAGGGCGTGCGCATCCGCGGCGTCGAGGATCTGCTCGTGCGCTTCGCCAAGTGCTGCAACCCGCTGCCCGGCGACCCGATCGTCGGCTTCATCACGCGCGGCCGTGGCCTCACCGTGCACGCGCGCGACTGCCTGACGGTGGCCAAGAGCGTGCTCGACCGCGAGCGGCTCATCAGCGTGGAGTGGGACGTCGAGGAGCCGGCTAAGCGGCCGGTGCGGATCGCGGTGTACATCGGCAACGACCGGCCGGGGCTGCTGTCGGAGATCACCGGCGCCATCTCGGCCAGCAACGGCAACATCACCAAGGCCGAGGTCAAGGTCACCGACGACCGGCGCGGCATCAACAACTTCGTGGTCGAGGTCTCCGATCTCGGGCAGCTGCAGGAGATCATGGGCGCCATCCGCAATGTGCCGGACGTCATCAACGTCGAGCGCGTCCGCGGCCTGTAGTCGGGCCGCCGATAAGGGCCCATCTGCTTCGTTGACTCAGTCGGCCCTCCCTGCGGCGTACGCGGCGTACGCCTCAGTCGGGCTTTCCTTCGTCGCCTCGCATCTGGACCCTTCTCGGCGGCCCTCCGCGCGGGGTGACGGGACACCGAAGCGATCCTCGCTTCGCTCGATCGCGGGGGCGGGGTCACGGGCAGACCGGCGATCCTCGCTTCGCTCGATCGCGGGGGCGGGGTCACGGGCAGACCGGCGATCCTCGCTTCGCTCGATCGCGGGGGCGGGGCCACGGGCAGACCGGCGATCCTCGCTTCGCTCGATCGCGCCGGGGCGATATCATCGGGCGGTGATGACGCGGAGGCGGTTCGAGGCGCTGGTGGAGAAGTCGCTGCGCAAGCTGCCGCGGAAGTTCAAGGAGAAGATCGCGAACATCGCGGTCGTCGTGGAGGGCTGGGCGGACGACGAGACGCTGGAGGAGATGGGGATCGAGCCGCCCGACACGCTGTACGGCCTCTACCGCGGGGTGGACATCACCCAGCGCGACTCGTCCTACGGCAACGTGCTGCCCGACGTGATCACGATCTACCAGGGGCCGATCGAGGAAGACGCCGCCGACGAGGCCGAGATGGCCGAGATCGTGCGGGAGACGGTGATGCACGAGCTCGGCCACTACTTCGGCCTCGACGACGACACCATGCACCGCATCGAGGACGGCGAGGCGTAGGTGTCCCGGTGTAGTATCCCGGGGGATGGACCAGGCGCTTCGCGGGCAGACGGCGCTCGTCACCGGCGCCGGCTCGGGGATCGGCGAGGGAATCGCGCGGGCGCTCGGCGCCGCCGGCGCGGCCGTCGCCGTCAACTACGTCTCCAGCCCCGAGGCCGCCACCCGTGTCGTCGACGACATCCGGGCCGGCGGGGTCGAGGCTCGCGCGATCCGGGCCGACGTCTCCCGGGAGGCCGAGGTGGACGCGATGTTCGCCGAGCTGCTGGGCGCGTGGGGGCGGATCGACATCCTCGTCAGCAACGCCGGCCTGCAGCGCGACGCCCCCCTGGTGGACATGACCCTCGAGCAGTGGAACACCGTGCTCGGCGTGAACCTCACCGGGGTGTTCCTGTGCACGCGGGCAGCCGCCCGGGCGATGGTGCGCCAGCGGCCGGACGCCGCCGTCTCGCGGGCGGCCGGCAAGATCATCTGCGTGTCGTCGGTCCACGAGGTGATCCCGTGGGCCGGTCACGTGAACTACGCCGCCTCCAAGGGCGGCGTGAAGCTCTTCATGCAGTCGGTGGCCCAGGAGCTGGCGCCCCACCACATCCGGGTCAACTCGATCGCGCCCGGCGCCATCCAGACGTCCATCAACCGCGCGGCGTGGGAGACGCCCGAGGCGCTGGCGTCGCTGCTGACGCTGATCCCCTACGGCCGCATCGGCGTGCCGGAGGACATCGGGCGGGCGGTCGCCTGGCTCGCCTCCGACGCCGCCGACTACGTGCACGGGCAGACGCTCGTCGTGGACGGCGGGATGACGCTCTACCCGGAGTTCGCGCGCGGTGGCTGACGTGAGCCTCGATTTCGGCCGCGAGGTCTGCGGCGACCTCGCCACCGCCGAGCGCCGCGAATGGCTCTGCGCCAACGGGCTGGGCGGCTTCGCCTCCGGGACCATCGCCGGCACGCTGACCCGCCGCTATCACGGCCTGCTCGTCGCCGCGCTGCGCCCGCCGCTCGGCCGCCGGCTGGTCGTGACGAAGCTCGAGGAGGACGTCGAGTACGAGGGCGCCGCCTTCGCGCTGGGCGCCAATCGCTGGGCCACCGGCTCGGTGGCGCCGCAGGGCTGGCGCGACCTCGAGCGCTTCCACCTCGACGGCACCACGCCGGTGTGGACGTACGCGTGCGCCGACGCGCTGGTGGAGAAGCGCGTGTGGATGGAGCCGGGCGCCAACACCACCTACGTGCGCTACCGCGTGCTGCGCGCCTCGGCGCCGCTGACGCTCACGCTCCGGGCGCTCGTCAACCACCGCGACTATCACTCGACGACGCGTGGCGAGGGGTGGGTGATGGCGGTGACGCCGGTGACGGGGGGGCTCCGCGTGAGCGCCTTCGAGGGCGCCGCGCCGGTGCTGCTCCTGGCGCCGGGGGCGGAGGCCGTCGCCGAGCACGCGTGGTACCGGGGCTTCGCGCTCCCGCGCGACGCCGAGCGCGGCCTGGACGCCGAGGACGACCATCTCCACGCCGGCACCTTCCGCGCCACGCTGCAGGCCGGCCGGGCGCTGACGATCACCCTGTCCACCGAGGCGGCGCCCGCCACCGACGGCGAGCGCGCGTGGCGCCGGCGCCAGGCGCACGACGCCGACCTGCTGACCCGCTGGACGCGCGGCTGGTCGGGAGCGGCGACGGCGCCGGGCTGGCTGCGTCACATGGTGCTGGCGGCCGACCAGTTCGTGGCGCGCCGCCCGCTGGCCGACGAGCCGGCCGGGATGACGGTGATCGCCGGCTACCACTGGTTCGGCGACTGGGGGCGCGACACGATGATCGCCCTGCCCGGGCTGGCGCTGTCCACCGGCCGGCCCGAGCTGGCCGCGCGGGTGCTGCGGACCTTCGCGCGGTTCGTGGACCAGGGGATGCTTCCCAATCGCTTCCCCGACGAGGCGGAGGCGCCGGAGTACAACACGGTGGACGCGACGCTCTGGTGGTTCGAGGCGATCCGCGCCACCCACGCCGCCACCGGCGACGACGCGCTGCTCCGGGACCTCTTCCCCGTGCTGGAGAGCGTGATCGACTGGCACCGGCGCGGCACCCGCTACGCGATCGGCGAGGATCCGGTGGACGGGCTGCTGCGGGCGGGACAGCCCGGCGTGCAGCTCACCTGGATGGACGCCAAGGTGGGCGATTGGGTGGTGACCCCGCGGATCGGCAAGCCGGTCGAGATCAACGCGCTCTGGTACAACGCGCTCCGCGCGATGGCGGGCTTCGCGCGGCGGCTGCGCCGGCCGGCGACGGCATGGGACGCCGCCGCCGACCGCGTCCGCGACGGCTTCGCGCGCTTCTGGTCGGAGTCGGCGGGCCATTGCTACGACGTGCTGGAGGGCCCCGGCGGCGACGACCTGTCGCTCCGCCCCAACCAGATCTTCGCCGTCTCGCTGCCGGAGAGCCCGCTGTCGCGCGAGCGGCAGCGCCGCGTCGTGGACGCCTGCGCGCGCGACCTGCTGACCTCGCACGGGCTGCGCAGCCTGTCGCCGCGCGATCCGGCCTACCGCGGCCACTACGGTGGCCCGCAGACCGAGCGCGACGGCGCCTATCACCAGGGCACGGTGTGGGGCTGGCTGCTCGGGCCGTTCGCCCTCGCCCACGCCCGCGCGTACGGCGATCGCGAGGCCGCCCGCGCGCTGCTCGAGCCGCTGGCGCACCAGCTCGCCGACTACGGCGTCGGCTCGCTCGCGGAGATCTTCGAGGGCGATCCGCCGTTCGCGCCGCGCGGCTGCGTCGCGCAGGCGTGGAGCGTGGCGGAGACGCTGCGCGCGTGGCAGGCGCTCAGCGCCCCGGCCGGCCCCCGCCGCGCGCCCGCGCCCGCCGCCCGCTCACGCCGCCGCTAGCTCGTCCCGGTCCCCGCCCGCCCCGGCAGGTCACCTGTCAGGGCTGACCCCCCCGGTCTTCTAGGTACACCCCGTAAGTTTTGACTTGACAGGGGCTTTCATCATTTTCTACTGTTTCAGCAGATGCTGAAAGAAGCGGGGCAAGCGAAACATGCTCAAATCTACGGAGATCCGGCGGCAAGTCGGCCAGCGCCTCAAGGAGCTCTTTCCGCGCGCCCGAGGCTGGGAGGAGACGACCGGGGCCCACGTCGGCAGCCAAACCGTGGATTTGCAGATCAAGTTCCGCCTCGGTGAGCAGGAGCAGATCATGGTCGTCGACGTCGCCTCGCTCGGCCAGCCGCGGCAGATCCGGGCGGCCGTGACGAAGCTGTCGGAGATCCGCCGGGCGTTGCCCGCCGCCTACCCGGTGGCGGCCTCCGTCTACATCGGCCCGCAGAGCGCGCGGATCCTCCGGGAGAACAACCTCGGCTACCTCGACCTCTCCGGCAACTGCTACCTGGCCTTCGAGCACGTGCTGATCGAGAAGGAAGGCAAGCGCAACGTGCGCCCCTCGACGCGACCGCTCCGCTCGCTGTTCGCGCCGCGGGCGACCCGGGTGGTGCGCCTGCTGCTGGCCGAGCCGGGCCGGGCGTGGCGCCTCGAGGAGCTCGCCAAGGCGGCGGCGGTGAGCCTGGGCCACTCGCACAACGTGGTCAAGCGGCTGGAGGACCTGCGCTGGGTGGAGCGCGACGAGGCCCAGCGGATCCATCTCGGCAAGCCGGCCGATCTCCTCGAGGCCTGGTGCGAGTCGTACACCTACCGCACGAACGAGATCGCCGCCTACTTCGTGCCGGAGCGGGTGACGCGCAAGCTGATGGGCGACCTCGCGCGGGCGGCGACGGCCGACGGCCGGCGCTACGCGTTCACCCTCACCGCCGGCCTCTCCCTGGTGGCGCCGCAGACGCGCCTGAGCGGCCTGCACTGCTACCTCGAGGGGGACCCCGCGCCGATCGCCGCCGCGCTCGGCCTGCACCCGGCCGGCGAGGCCGACGGCGGCCTGCACCTGCTGGCGCCCTACGATCCCGGCGTCTTCTACGGCCTGCTCGACAAGGCCGGTCTCAAGGTCGTGTGCCTGCCGCAGCTCTACGCCGACCTCGCGCACTTCGAGCGGCGGGGCGCCGAGCAGGCCGAGCATCTGCGTCGCGAGGCGATGGGCTACTGACCGTTTCGACGAAAGGGGGTGACGACTCCATGAAAAAGAAGAAGGCGGCCAAGAAGAAGAAGAAGTAAGGACGGCGGCGTCCGCAGTCACCCTGGCAGCACGAAGGAGGTGAGATCTCGAATGGCGAAGAAGAAGAAGGCGGCCAAGAAGAAGAAGAAGTAAGGCTGCGTGCAGTCACGGTGGGGGGTGGCGGCCTCCCACCTGTTACCAATCGGGAGGGGGCACTGCCCCCTCCCGTTTGTGCTTGTGTGCTTAAATGATCTTCGTGACCTTGCCCGCCTTGAGGCAGCGGGTGCACACGCGCATGCGCGCGACCTTGCCGTGCACCATCGCCCGCATCGAGACGAGGTTCGGCAGCCACCGGCGTCGAGTCAGCTTGTGGGCGTGACTGATCGTGTTGCCCACCGACGGGCCCTTCCCGCAGACATCACAGCGCTGCGCCATCGCGACTCCTTGAGTGTGGATTGCGGACGACCGGGACAGTCCGTGTGTATAACACAGTGGCTCCGGTGAGGCAAACCGGGCTGCCCGCGCCGCTCGCCGGGCTGTCGACGCCGCTGCAGTACCTGAAGGGCGTCGGCCCCCAGCGCGCGAAGCTGCTCGCGAAGAAGGACCTCGCCACCGTCGAGGACGCCCTCTTCTTCCTGCCGATCCGCCACGAGGACCGCACGCGCCTCACGCCGCTGCGGGCGGTCCAGGTCGGCCAGGTGGCGACGTGCTCGGGGATCATCACCGGCATCAGCCCGCCGCCCCCCGGGCGCGCGCGGGTGCCGCTGGTCCTGCTGCTGCGCGACGACAGCGGCTACGGGACCGCCACGGTCTTCGGCCGCGGCTGGCTCACGCGCGTGCTCCAGCGCGGCCAGCGGCTCGTCGTCCACGGGCGCGGCGCACGCTTCAAGGACAAGATCACGCTGCAAGTGCAGGACTGGGAGGTCGTGGAGTCGGGCGACGACGAGCCGATCCACGCGGGGGCGCTGGTGCCGGTCTACTCCTCGACCGAGGGGCTGCACCAGCGCACGCTGCGCTCGCTCATGTGGCGGCTGGTGGAGGGCTTCGCCGCCGACGCTCCCGAGACGCTGCCGGAGTCGCTCCGGCGCCGCCGCGGCCTCGTCGGTCTGGCCGAGGCGCTCGCCGGCGCGCACTTCCCGGCGGGCGAGGGCCAGCTCGCGGCGGCGCACCGGCGGCTGGCGTTCGAGGACTTCCTGCTGCTCCAGCTCGGGCTGGCGATCCTCCGATCACGCACGACGCGCGAGCGCGGCATCGCCATGAGCCCGCCCGGCGCGCTCGTGGCGCGCCTGCGCCGGGCGCTGGCGTTCTCGCTCACCGCCGCCCAGGAGCGCGTCTGGGACGAGATCCGGCGCGACATGGCGGCGCCCCATCCGATGCACCGGCTGTTGCAGGGCGACGTCGGCTCCGGCAAGACGATCGTGGCGGCGCTGGCGGTGCTGACGGCCGTCGAGGCCGGCTACCAGGCCGCCGTCATGGCGCCGACCGAGATCCTGGCCGAGCAGCACATGATGACGTTCCAGCGGCTGCTGGCGCCGCTCGGGGTGGCAGTGACGCTGCTGACCTCCGCGCTGAAGGGGCGCGAGCGCACGGCGCGGCGGGCGGCGGTGAAGGCCGGCGAGATCGGCTGCGTGGTCGGCACCCACGCGCTCGTGCAGGAGACGGTGGAGTTCCGCCGGCTCGGCCTCGTCGTCGTCGACGAGCAGCACCGCTTCGGCGTCGCCCAGCGCGCGCGGCTGAAGGCCAAGGGCGAGCACCCCGACGTGCTGGTCATGACCGCCACGCCCATCCCCCGCACGCTCGCGCTCACCCTCTACGGCGACCTCGACGTCAGCGTCCTCGACGAGCTGCCGCCCGGCCGCACCCCCGTCGTCACCCGGGCCCGCACCGAGAGCGCGCGCCCGGCGATCTACGCCTTCCTGCGCGAGCAGGCGGCGGCCGGCCGCCAGATCTACGTGGTCTACCCGCTCATCGAGGAGTCGGAGGCGATCGACCTCAAGGCGGCCACCGACATGGCGCGGCGGCTGCAACGCGAGGTGTTCCCCGACCTCGTGGTGGGGCTGCTGCACGGCCGCCTGTCGTTCGACGCCAAGGACGACATCATGCGCCGGTTCAAGGCGGGCGAGATCCACGTGCTGGTGTCCACCACGGTGATCGAGGTCGGCATCGACGTGCCCAACGCCGCCGTCATGCTGATCGAGCACGCCGAGCGCTTCGGCCTGTCGCAGCTGCACCAGCTGCGCGGCCGGGTGGGTCGCGGCTCGTGGAAGTCCTACTGCATCCTGCTCACGAGCGGGCGGCTGGGCGAGGAGGCCGAGCGGCGGGTGCAGGCGATGGTGGAGACCAGCGACGGCTTTCGCATCGCCGAGGTGGATCTGCAGCTGCGCGGGCCCGGTGAGTTCTTCGGCACCCGCCAGTCGGGGCTGCCCGAGTTCCGGGTGGCCGACCTGCTGCGCGACGCCCCGCTGCTGGAGGAGGCGCGCCGCGACGCGCTCGCCATCATCGGCGCCGACCCCGAGCTGCGCGCCCCCGAGCACCTCGGCCTGCGCCAGGCGCTCCTCGCCCGCTGGCGCGGCAAGCTGGCGCTGGCCTCGGTGGGATGACGGGACGGGCATGAGGATCATCGCGGGCGCGCTGAAGGGGCGACGGCTCGTCACGCCGCGGGGAGCGACGACGCGGCCGACGGCGGATCAGGTGCGGATCGCGCTGATGGACACGCTGGCGCCGCGGCTGCCGGGGGCGCGCGTGCTCGACCTGTTCGCGGGGGCGGGCGGCGTGGGGCTGGAGGCGCTGTCGCGGGGGGCGGCGCACGCGACGCTCGTCGAGCAGGACGCGCGGGCGGTGGCCGCCCTGAAGGCGAACGTCGCGGCGCTGGGCGTCGCCGCCCTTGCCCGCGTGCGACGCGGCGAGGTGCTGCGCGAGCTGGAGACCCTCTACCGGGAGGGCGAGCGCTTCGACGTCGTCTTCCTCGACCCGCCCTACGAGGCCGGCCTCGTGGAGGCGACGCTGGAGGCGCTCGGCGGCGGCGGCCTGCTCCTGCCCGAGGGGCTCGTGATCGCGCAGCACTTCACCAAGCGCGCGCCGGCGGCGGTCGTCGGCGCGCTGGCGGCCTTCCGCGCGCGCCGCTTCGGCGAGACGACCCTCACGTTCTATCGCGCCGGCCGCCCGTCGTCTTGACTTTGACGCAAAGCGGCGCCTACGATGCGCCCGGACGAATGATCGACGTCAAATAGAGGGTCGCCACGGCTTCGCCGGGGCGGCCCGAACGTTGGGGGGCTTGGGGGCCATCTCGGGGCCCCGCACGACACTCACTACTCCAGAGGAGCGCCACGGCTCCGCCGAGGCGCTCGGAACATTGGGGGGTTTGGGGGCCATCTCGGGGCCCCCATCAAAAATGGCCAAGCGCGCCGTGTACACGGGGATGTTCGATCCGCTGCACAACGGGCATCTGGACGTCATCCAGCGCAGCCTGCAGATCTTCGACGAGGTGATCGTCGCGGTCGGCGCCAACCCCTCCAAGACGGCGCTGTTCACCGTCGCCGAGCGGCTGGAGATGATCGACGAGGCCACCGCCGACCTGGGGCTGGGCTCGAGCTTCCGCATCGTGGCCTTCGAGGGGCTCGTCATCGATCTCGTCGCCCACGAGCGCGCCGACTGCATCGTGCGCGGCATCCGCGCGGTGTCGGACTTCGAGTACGAGTTCGCGATGGCGCTCATGAATCGCAAGCTGCGCCCCACCGTGGAGACGGTCTTCCTGATGCCCCACGAGAAGTACACCTACATCTCGTCACGGCTCATCAAGGAGGTGGCCAGCTTCGGCACCTCGGTCGCCGGCATGGTGCCGCCGATCGTGGAGAAGCGGCTGACCGAGAAGTTCCCGCCCCGTTGAGCCGGCCCCGCGCCGGCCGACAAAGGAGCACGACGTGACTTTGGCCGACCGGCTGAAGACGCTTGCCCCGTCCTCGACCCTCGCCGTGCAGGCCAAGGCCCGCGAGCTGCGGGCGAAGGGGATCGACGTGATCTCGTTCGGCGCCGGCGAGCCGGACTTCGACACGCCCGAGCGCGTCAAGGACGCCGCCGTCCAGGCGATGCGGCGCGGGCAGACGAAGTACACCGAGGTCGGCGGCATCGTCGAGCTGCGGGCGGCGGTGTGCGCGAAGCTCAAGCGCGACAACGGGCTCGCCTACGAGCCGGCCGACGTGCTGGTGTCGGTGGGGGCCAAGCACACGCTCTTCAATCTCATCGTGGCGCTCGTCAATCCAGGCGACGAGGTGCTGGTGCCGAGCCCGTACTGGGTCTCCTACCCCGAGCAGGTGCGGCTGCTCGGCGGCGTGCCGGTCGAGGTGGCGACCAGCGAGTCGACCGGGTTCGACCTCGATCCGGCGCGGCTGGCGGCGGCGGTGACGGCCCGCACGAAGCTGATCGTCGTCAACAGCCCCAACAACCCGACCGGTGCGGTGTTCTCGCCGGCCGCCCTGCAAGCGGTGGCGCGGCTCGCCGTCGAGCGCGGTCTGTGGATCGTCTCCGACGAGTGCTACGAGGCGCTCACGTTCGAGGGGCGCCACGTCTCCATCGCCTCCTTCGGCCCCGACGTCCGCGCGCGTACGCTCACCGTCAACACGTGCTCCAAGGCCTACGCGATGACCGGCTGGCGCATCGGCTACGCCGCCGGCCCCCGCGAGCTGATCCGCGCGATGACCGACGTGCAGAGCCAGGTCACCTCCAACCCGTCGTCGATCGCGCAGTGGGCGGCGGTGGAGGCGCTGACGGGACCTCAGGACGAGGTCGCCAAGATGGCCGGCGAGTTCGACCGGCGCCGGCGGCTGATCGTCGCCGGCCTCAACGCGCTGCCCGGCGTGCGATGCGTCATGCCCAAGGGCGCCTTCTACGCGTTCGCCAACGTCTCCGGCCTGTTCGGGCGGACGTGGCGGCGCCCCGAAGGCGCGCTGAAGCTGTCGAGCTCGCTCGACGTCACCGGCTTCCTCCTCGAGGAGGCGCGGGTGGCGGTCGTCCCCGGCAAGGACTTCGGCTCCGACGCCCACGTGCGCCTCTCCTACGCGACCAGCGACGCGCTGATCAGCGAGGGGCTCGCCCGCATGGGCGCCGCGCTCGCGCGGCTGACCACTTAGGTGGGGGGGGCGGGGGTTGGGGCCCCCCCCCCCCCCCCCCCCCCACGCACCCCCCCCGCCGCCGGGGGGGGCCCAGGCGGGGGGGGGGAAGGGGCGCC